>VBHX01000225.1 GCA_005879945.1 Chloroflexota bacterium
CCTCGGCGATCGCCTTGAAGTGCTGGTACATGCCCTCCTGCGGCGGCTTGTTGTAGTAGGGCACCACGGCGAGCAATGCGTCAGCCCCGGCTTTCATCGCGCGCTCCGAGAGCTTCACCGAATGGTGGGTGGCGTTGCCGCCGGTGCCGGCGACGACCGACTTGCCCGGGATCGCCTTCCTCACCACTTTCAGCAGCTCGATCTTCTCGTCGTCGCTGAGGGCAGGCGACTCGCCGGTCGTCCCAGACACGACGACCCCGTCGGATCCATCCGCGACGAGCAGCGCCGCGAGCTTCTCGGCGCCCTGGTAGTCCACCGCTCCGTCGGATTTGAACGGCGTCACCATCGCGGTGAGAAGACGTCCGATTTCGGCTGTTGCCACCGCTAAATAACTCCCATCTCGAGCGCGTGCTCGGCGATCTGGACCGCATTGAGCGCGGCACCCTTGCGCAAGTTGTCGGACACCAGCCAAAGCATCAGGCCGTGACTGGATGAAATGTCGTCGCGGATGCGGCCAACATACACCTCGTCCTTGCCCGCGACGCCGTGCGGAGTGGGATAGAGCTTGGCGTGGGGATCGTCCTCGACGATCATGCCCGGGGCTTCGCCGAGAATCAGGCGCGCATCGGATGCGCTGATCTTGTCCCCGGTTTCGATGAGCACGGATTCGCTGTGGCCGATAGGTACCGGTACTCGCACGCACGTGGCGGCGATGTGCAGGGTGGGATCGTGGAGAATCTTGCGGGTCTCGGCGACCAGCTTCATCTCCTCTTCGTTGTAACCGTCTGCATCGGGCTTCCATCCACCGGGGATGACGTTGTAGGCGAGCTGGTGCGAGGTGGCATTCACCTCTGGCGTCTTCGAGGCCGCGATCGCCTCGGTCTGGCTCTCAAGCTCATCCATCAGCGCGCGTCCGGCGCCCGATGCAGCCTGATACGTCGAGACCACGACGCGCCGGATCGGCGTGCGCTTGCGCAGAGCGTCCAGGACCATCGTCAACGGGATGGTGGTGCAGTTCGGGCTCGCGATGATGCCTTCGTTGGCGTGAATGTCGCCACCGTTCACCTCGGGAACCACGAGCGGAACATTCGCCTTCATCCGCCATGCGGAGCTCTTGTCGATGACCAGCGCACCGGCCTCCGCCGCGACCGGTGCGTAGAGCAGCGATACGTCGGCGCCTGCCGCGAACATCGCGACGTCGATACCCTTGAACGCATCCTCGCTTAGGCGACGGATAGTCAGCTGGTCGCCGTTGTACGCGACCTGGCTCCCGACCGACCGCTCGGACGCGATCGCGCTGACGCTGGCCGCGGGGAATCCGCGGGTGGGCACTGCGTCAGTTTACTTCGAACTTGGCGAATTTGGAGGCTGAGGAGCCTATGCAGGCCGGGCCTCACGAGCGACCTGCACATCTTTGACTGCGGCCACGAAAGACGGATGAACCCTGCGCAATTCGATGAGTCTGCCGAGACCTCCAGGCGGCGAGTCGAGGACTGTGCCATGCGGAACCACCCACGACAGCAATAGAGCAGGCACGCAGAGCAATGCGGCCACGACTCCCAGGATGATCAACGTGCGAGCGATTGCAGACAGGTCCGCGTCGCTGGTCGATCGGGCGATGGCAATTCCACATGCAAGCAGCAAGATCGCTAGGATCGGAAGGGACCGCGCGATTGTTTCGACCAAAGTGATTGTCTGCCGCGATGCGTTGGTCAGCGGAAGTTGGCCTCTCACCACTCGCGGTTTCAGCAACCGGATGCCGACGATCACGAGAGTAGCTGCGAACCAGTCCAGGGGTCCTGCAAAGACAAACGTGTGCCAGGTTTCGGCGGTACGTCCCGTCATTGCGCAAACCGGTGGGAAGTCGTTAGCCGCAAGCTGCGCCGCCCAGATCTGGACGCGATCCGGCCGGTTAACCAAGCGTCAGCCCCAGCAGCTGGTCGAGGCCGCGATAAAAGCGTGCTTCGGAGACGACCCTATGGATGGCCAGCAGCACGCCGGGGACGTACGCCTCGCGGCTGGTCGTGCGGTGGGCGATCGTCAGCGTCTGGCCAGGCAGCCCGAAGATCACCTCCTGGTCCGCGACGAATCCAGGTAGCCGCACGCTGTGCACGGCGACGCTCCCCTCCTCCCCACCGCGCGTGCCCTCTAGCGTCACCTTCTCGGGCTTACGGTGCGTGAACGGCTTGGCGCCGCGCCGCGCGGCAAGTCGCTTCGCAGTCGACAGCGCGGTTCCCGAGGGCGCATCGAGCTTGGTGGCGTGATGCATCTCGATGATCTCGGCCGACTCGAAGTGCGGAGCGGCGATCTCGGCCAGGTGCATCATCAGCACCGCGCCGACCGCGAAGTTCGGCGCCGCAATCCCGCCCAGCTTCTTGGCTTTGCACGCGGTCTCGAGTTTGTCGACGTAGGCCGGGGAAAGGCCGGTGGTTCCGACGACCGGCGAAGCACCAGCGGCGATGGCCGCAAGCACGTTGTGCATCGCGTCCGAGGGTCGGGTGAAATCGACGAACGCGCGCGGCCTCTTCTCGTGGAGGAACGCAGCCAGGTCATCCCCTCGCGAAACTCCGCCGACGTAGTCGATGTCCGCGTCGGACTCAAAAGCGGAGGCGAGGACTGAGCCGACCTTGCCGCGGTGTCCGGCGACCGCGACCTTGATCGGCCCGTTCATTCCACGTATCCGGTCAGTCTCGGCGGGGTCCGCGGCCCCGGCCGCCGCCGTTACGGCCTCCGCGGTCGCCTCCGCGGAAACCACCCTCACGCGGTGGGGGCGGCGGTGATGCCAGTGCCGTGGCCATCACCTCTTTGTCGATCTTCTCCTCGATCGGCTCACCCTTGGCGGTGAGCTCGTCGATAGCAGCCTGGCGGCTCAGGTTGAGCCGGCCCTGGCTGTCGATCTCGGTGGCCTTGACGACGATTTCGTCGCCGACGTTGGCCACCTCTTCGACTCGGTCGACCCGGTGGTCGGTGAGCTTGGAGATGTGCACCAAACCGTCCTGGTTGGGGAGCACCTCGACGAACGCGCCGAAGGGCATGATGCGCACGACCTTGCCTTTGTAGATCTTGCCGACCTCGACCTCGTCGGTCAGGCCCTTGATCCAATCGATCGCCTTCTGGCCTGCCTCCTGGTCGACCGCGGCGATGAACACGCGTCCATCATCCTCGACATCGATCTGGGCGCCGGTCTCCTCCGTGATCTTGCGAATCATCTTGCCTCCTGGGCCGATGATGTCGCGGATCTTGTCGGGGTTGATCAGGATGGTGGTGATGCGCGGCGCGTAGTTGCTCATCTCGCTGCGCGGGCGCGGCAGCACGGCCAGCATCTTGTCGAGCACGAAGAGCCGAGCCTCGCGAGCCTGCTCCAGCGCCTGGGCCAGGATCTCGTGGGTGAGACCCTTGATCTTGATGTCCATCTGTAGGGCGGTGATGCCGTCCTTGGTGCCCGCCACTTTGAAGTCCATATCACCCAGGTTGTCCTCGACGCCCTGGATGTCGGTGAGCACGGCCGACTTCCCCTCGCGCATGACCAGCCCCATCGCAATGCCGGCCACGGGCGCCTTGATGGGTACACCGGCGTCCATGAGCGCGAGCGTCGAACCGCAGACCGAAGCCATCGACGTCGAGCCGTTCGAGCTGAGTATCTCGGACACCAGACGCATGGTGTAGGGCCACTCCTCGACCGGCGGGATCACCGGGAGCAGCGCCCGCTCGGCGAGGGCACCGTGCCCGATCTCACGCCGGCCGGGGCCACGCAGCGGGCGCGCCTCACCCACCGAGAAGGGCGGGAAGTTGTAGTGGTGCATGTAGCGCTTGAACTCTTCAGGCGACAGGCCGTCCAGCTTCTGCTGGTCGGACATCGAACCCAGCGTGGCGATCGTCAGCGCCTGCGTCTGGCCGCGGGTGAAGAGCCCGGACCCGTGCGTGCGCGGAAGCACCCCCACCTCTACGGTGATCTGCCGCACATCCTTGAGACCGCGGCCGTCCGGCCGCACGCCTTCCTCGATGATCCGCTGCCGGACGCGGTCCTTGACCTTCTTGTGGAACAGCTTGCCGAGGATGTCGACGTGCTCGGGGAGTCGCTCGCCGAGCTCGACGATTGTCCGCTTCCGCAGCTCATCGACAGCCGCCTCGCGAGCGGCCTTGTCGGGGTTGAAAGCAGCCTGG
>VBHX01000226.1 GCA_005879945.1 Chloroflexota bacterium
GCAGGGCGGGGCCGGCCTGGTGTACGCGGCCACCCGGCGCAACGTCGAGAAGGTGGTGCTGGCGCTGCGCGCCCACGGCGTCGACGCCCTCGGCTACCACGCCGGCATGGACGACGCCGAGCGGACCGAGGCGCAGGACCGCTTCCTGCGCGGTGAGACCCGGGTGGTGGTCGCGACCAACGCCTTCGGGATGGGAGTGGACAAGCCGGACATCCGCTTCGTTGCGCACTTCGACGTGCCCAGGTCGATCGAGGCGTACTACCAGGAGATCGGCCGCGCCGGCCGCGACGGCGCGCCCAGCCTGGCGCTGCTCTTGTTCAACTTCGCCGACGTGATGCTGCAGAAGCGCATCATCGAGGGGTCGCGCCCGCGCGAGGAGGTGGTGCGCAGCGTCTGGGCGGCGGCGCGCGTGCTCCAGGAGTGCAGCACCTCACACGTCGCCGCGGCCGCGAGCGTGCATCAGGCGGATGCGCAGTCCGCCTTGAAGCTTCTCGAGGCCGCTGGTCACCTGGTCCGGCACGGACAGGACTTCTCGGTGCGCACGCCGGACGTCGAGGAACCTTCGGTGGATTTCGAGCTGGCCGCGGCGCGCGTCGCCCGGGAGCGGCAGATGCTGGATCGCATGGTGCGGCTGGCCGACACCGCCGGCTGCCGGCGCCGCAGCGTGCTGCGGTACTTCGGCGATCCCGACGCGCCCCGATCCTGCTCGGCCTGCGACTCGTGCACGGGCCCCCGAGCGCCGGCGCCCGAGGAAATCACGCTGAAGCGAGGACGGGGCAAGGCCCGCGCTGCCGCACCCACCGCGCTGCCGGCCGACGTCGACGAAGGCGTCTTCGCCGCGTTGCGCGCCCTGCGCACCGAGCTGGCCCGGGAAGGGAAGGTGCCGCCCTACGTCATCTTCCACGACGCCACGCTGCGCGAGCTGGCCCGCGCGTTGCCGCACGACGAGCGCAGCTTCCTCGCCGTGAAGGGCGCGGGACCCAATCGCTGGCAGCGCTACGGCGAACGGGTGCTCGCCGTCACCACGCCCGCGGCCCGGCTGCGCGCGGAGGTGCCCCTCGCGGCGCCAGGCGCGCAGGCTGGGGTCGAGCAGACGCCGATGGTGCGCGAGGACGTGGCGCAGCTTCCGCTGGCCATGCGGGAGCCGCGCTGGGTCGAGGCGCCTCCGCCGAGCGACGAACCGCGCGAGCGTCCGACCCCACCGGCACACCTGGAGACGGTCTGGCGGCTCTGCGCGGGCGGAGCGACGCTGGCCCAGATCGCCGAAAGGACCCGGCTCTCCTCGGCCGACGTGGCCCGGCGGCTGTGCGAGCTGCGGCAGGAGGGACGCGTCCTGGACGTGGCGCGCCTGCTCGGCCCGGAACGGGTCGATGCCATCCGTGCGGCCGCGCGCGGCGCCAACGGCGATCTGGCCGCGGTGCGCCGCCGGCTGCCCTTCCTGGCGCCGCTGGCGGAGATCCGCCTCGCGGTCGAGGCGCGCTGAAGCGGCGCTTGCTCTGTCGGACTCCTGTGCTACGGTTTCGCGACCTTCTTCCCCAGAGGCAATCATGGCGGGCAGCGGCGTCAACAAGGTCATCCTGGTAGGCAACCTGGGCAAGGATCCCGAAGTCCGGTACACGCCCGGCGGGCAGGCCGTGGCGAACTTCACCATCGCCACCAACGAGAACTGGACCGACAAGCAGGGGCAGAAGCAGGAACGCACCGAGTGGCACCGCATCGTGGTCTGGGGCAAGACCGCAGAGCTTTGCGGCGAGTACCTGTCCAAGGGCCGGCAGGTCTACATCGAGGGCCGGCTGCAGACGCGGGAGTGGACCAACAAGGAAGGGGCCAAGCAGTACACCACCGAGGTGGTCGCGAATCCGGTGGGCGGCGTGATCTTTCTCTCCGGCGGCGAGCGCGGCCAGGGTCGCGGCGCCTCGCGCGGCGGCGGTGCCCCCTCGGAGGACTTCGGTCAGCCTCCGCCCGCCATGGACGAAGGCGGCGGGCCCAAGGGCGCCGAAGACGATATTCCGTTCTAGCGCCGGTATCGCCCTGGCGAGGTTTGCGGGCTTGACTCGCCATGTCCGGCGCGGGACAGGGTCCGCATGACCCTCCGGCTGCAGAACCGTATCGGCGCAGGCAAGGAAGCTGCCTCCGCGACCTTCGAGGTCCGCTCCCCCAGCGACGGCGAGCTCATCGCGATCGCGCCGCGGTCGGGCGCCGCGGAGATCGCGCGGGCGGTGGAGGCGGCCAGCGCCGCGTTCCCGCGCTGGCGGGACACGCCCGCTCCGGCCCGGGGGGAGCTGCTCCTGCGCGCAGGCCGGGTGCTCGAGGCGCGCAAGGACGAGATCGCCCGTCTCATGGCGCGCGAGATGGGCAAGCGCCTCGAGGAAGCGCGCGGCGACGTGCAGGAGGCGATCGACACGGCGGCCTACGCGGCCACCGAGGGCCGCAGGCTCTTTGGCCGCACCGCGCCGAGCGAGCTGCCCAACAAGTTCGGCATGACCGTGCGCCGGCCGGTGGGCGTCGCCGGCGTGATCACCGCCTGGAACTTCCCGGTCGCCGTCCCGAGCTGGAAGATCCTCCCCGCGCTGGTCTGCGGGAACACGGTGGTCTGGAAGCCGGCGGAGGAGTCACCGGCCAGCGGCGACGCATTCGCGGGTGCGCTGGAAGAAGCCGGGCTCCCCGCGGGCGTGCTGAACGTGGTCCACGGTGCCGACGAGGCCGGATCGGCGCTGGTCGCGCAGGCGGGCGTGGACCTGGTGTCGTTCACCGGCTCGACGGAAGTGGGACGCCAGATCGCCCAGACGGCGGGCCGCACGCTCAAGCGCGTCTCGCTGGAGATGGGCGGCAAGAACCCCGTGATCGTGCTCCCGGACGCCGACCTCGACCTGGCCGTCGACGGGCTGCTGTGGGGAGCATTCGGGACCGCGGGACAGCGCTGCACGGCCACCTCGCGGCTCATCGCGGTGGGGGACGTCGCCAAGGAGCTCCTCCCGCGGCTCATCGAGCGCGCCCGCGCGCTGCGCCTCGGAGACCCTCTCGACCCGGCGACCGAGGTGGGGCCGCTGGTCTCGGAGCGGCAGCTCCGGCGCGTCCATGGCTTCGTCGAGACCGCGGCGCGCGGTCCTGGCCGTCCTGCGGGCCCGCTCGCTGGACGAGGCGATCGCCATCGCCAACGAGGTGGAGTACGGCCTGAGCTCGTCGATCTACACCCGCGACGTCTCGGCGGCCTTCCGCGCCATCGAGCGCATCGACGCCGGCATCACCTACGTCAACGCGCCCACCATCGGCGCCGAGGCGCATTTTCCCTTCGGAGGCGTCAAGCAGACCGGGAACGGGCACCGCGAAGGCGGTTGGGCCCCCTACGAGTTCTTCACCGAGGTGAAGACGGTCTACGTCGACTACTCGGGCGCCTTGCAGAGGGCGCAGATCGACAACCGCGGCTGAGGCCCTATCCGTTGGGTTGAGCTGCCGGAGCGGAGCACCCCTGGGATTCGCCGGTGCAGCCTTGAGCGGGCGACGTTCCGGCAGGACCGCGCGCCGGGGCCGCTGGAGCGGCGGGCGCGGCCGGAACGGTGCTCGCGGCCGGCGCCGCCGGCGCCAGGGGCGATAGCCAGCCCGGATTCGGGATCATCGTGACGGGGCCGAAAAGCTCCGTGGCCGGCTCTGCAAACGAAGCAGGCACCGAGAGCGGCCCGGGCGTCAGCGAAGCCGCGGCGGCGGCGGCGATGGGCGCGATGGCGGTCGCGGTCGTCGGCGGACCGCCGGCCGGCCGCGGAACCGCCGGGGCCTGCGCCGCCGCAGCCGGAGCGGGCACCGTCGGCGCGACCTCCGGCGGCGCGGTCCGTGGCTCCATCATCGCCAACCAGGCCTGGGCCTGCTGCCCGTCGGCACCCTGCGCCGCGCGCAGCAGCCTGGTCAGCGCGAGCCGGGCCGGACCCATCTCCGCGCGCGCCAGCCCGACGGCGATCAGCTCCATCCCGGCCTGCGCCTGCGCCGCGGGCGCGGTGTGCAGCGCGGCGTACAGCTCCTCGGGGGACGCATCCGCCACCTCGACGAGGCCGTCCGCCAGCATCATCTCCAGCGATTCGTCTTGCTGCGCCCCGCGGGCGAGCGGCGCCAGGACCAGGAGGCGGGCCAGCGCCTCGCCGCTCCCGTCCACCGCCAGATCGAGCAGCGACGAGACCGCCGGGACCGGCAGGGACAGCTCGCGGCCCACCGCGCGCAGCCGCACGAACAGCTCGGGCGAGGAGGGCAGGGCCTCGAGGAGCGCCCCGCCGCCCTGCTCCGGATCGCTGCGCACCAAGGCGTCCGCGATCATCACGCGCACCAGCGGATCGCGCTCGGTGCGCAGGGCGCTGCGCAGCAACGGCAGGTTCTTCTTGTCCGGCTTCTGCGCCAGCTGCGCATAGGTCGCGACGCGCGCGCGCAGCTCGGCCGGGCTCAAATCGGACGGCGCCAGCGGGGCCACCTCGGAAGGTTGCGGTCCACCCACCTAGGCGATCAGGCTGCCCAGCCGGTCGATGCTG
>VBHX01000054.1 GCA_005879945.1 Chloroflexota bacterium
CGGAGTCGTGACGTTCCTCATGACGGACGTGGTCGACTCCACACAGCGGTGGCTACAAAACCGAGCGCAGATGTATGGCGCGATGCGCCGCCACGACTTGCTCCTGACCGGGGCGATCGAGGCCAACCACGGCGTGGTGCTCAAGGAGCGCGGCGAGGGCGACAGCTTCTTCGCGGTTTTTCATCGCCCGACCGATGCGCTGGCGGCGGCGCTGGATGCCCAGGCGGCGTTGATGTCTGAACGGTGGGCCGATGACATCCCTCTCGCCGTTCGGATGGCAATTCTCACCGGGGAGGCCGACGCCCAGGACCGCGACTACCGTGCGCCCGCAGTCAACCGATGCGCAAAGCTGCGGCGGCGGGCCGTCGGCAACCAGATCCTGGTCTCGGAGACGACCTACTCGATCGTCGCCGACATCCTGCGCGACGACATGCGCCTGGTCGGGGTCGGCAAGCGGCGGCTCGAGGGCCACGACCGGCCGGAAGAGGTTTACGTTCTCCAGCACGCCGAGGTACCGCTCGAGGCGGGCGTCGCGGAGGACGCCGACTAAGAGGCGCGGCTGAAAGGCCCTCGCCGGATCTTCGCGCCTATGCGACCCATCTCCGGCCGCGCCGCCTACCCGGGCCTTCCGCATTCGGCATCATGTGGAAGGAAAGCCGGCCGCCTCGCGTTCAAGGAAGTCGATGAACAAGGTGCTCGATCGGTACGCAGTGGTTTTCGTGGCGATCGCCGCCACGCTCTGGGCGTCCGACGCGTACTTCCGGAACCAGCTGGTTCAGCACCTGAGCGCGACCCAGATCGTGGTCGCCGAGGACGCGCTGGTCACGCTCTTTTTGCTCCCTGTGCTCATCCGCAGCCGCCACGAGCTGAGGTTGCTCGGCGCCAGAGGCTGGACGGCGGTCGGGATCATCGCCGCAGGAGCGCAGGCGCTGGCGACCATCCTGTTCACGGCTTCGTTCTCGATCGCGGCCCAGCATCAGCTTTTCGCTGAGACGTTCGTGCTCCAGCAGACGCAGCCGCTGATCGCGATCATGCTCGCCTGGATCGTGCTGGGTGAACGGCGCCGGCCGTGGTTCTGGCCCGCCGCCGCGGTTGCGATCGTGGCGGTCTACATGGTCGTTTTCGCCAGCGATCCGCTGTCGCCGGTATCCGCGCTGCAGAACGGTCGGCTCGAAGTTGGCCTGCTGGCACTGGGCGCGGCGGTGCTGTGGGCCAGCGGCACGGTGCTCGGGCGCTTTGCGCTCGGCTCGATCTCGTTCTGGAGCATGACCGCGCTGCGATTCACGCTCGCGCTGCCCGTGCTGGTGATCGTGGTGCTGGCACAGAGTGGACTCGGCGGCTTCGGGCACTATCGCGTCAGCGACTTCGTGCCCAACCTGCTCGCGATCGCGCTGGTGCCAGGCCTGCTCGCGCTGCTGCTGTACTACCGCGCCCTGTCGAAGACGCCCGCGTCGATGGCGACGATCGCCGAGATGGCGTATCCGGTCGCCGCAACGCTAATCGCCTCTGCGCCGCCGCCGTGGGGATTCAGCCAGCCGATCTACGGAACCCAGATTGTCGGGACCGTGCTCCTTCTGGGCGTGATCGTCTTCCTCAACTGGACGAGGGAGAAGGCGCCGGCGGTCATTGCGCGGCCGCTTACGGTCGCCGAAGGCTAGCTCGCGACCGATTCGAACCAGGTGGCGGCGAAGTCCGCGACCTGTTCCCATCCTTTCTGTTCGATGAGCCAGTGACAGCGGCCCGGAAACTCTTTGAAATCGGTGCGCGCCCTGGACCGCCCATATTTCCGGAAGTTGGACCGATTCAGGCCCGCGGCGACGACGTGGTCGTCCTCGCCCGCGATCATGAGCAGCGGCTTGCGAGTGGCATTGCCGAAGTGCACCTCAACCGCCTTGGCCCCCAGCGCAACCTGGAAGAAGATGCGGCCGGTTTCAGGCACGACGTGGCGCTCGTACGCGTTTTGCGCGTCGGCCTCCGTCAGCATGTTGGCAAACCCATATCGAAACTGCGGATAAGTCATGCGCACCACACCCTTGCGCGCCCCCGGCTGCATGAGCACCGGCAGGTTGGCGCGGAAAACCGAAAGCTCGGTGGCAAAGACGCCGCGAGGCGGGGCCGAATCGATGGCCACCCCCGCGGATCCGAGCCCGCGATCGAGCAGCATCTGGACAAACATGCCGCCGAATGCATGCCCGACCAGCATCGGAGGTTCGGCCTGGTCTCGAATGATCCCGTCGTAGCGATCGACGATCTCCTGAACGCCAAGACCAGCCAAACGCGACGGGTCCGCCCGCAGCCGTTCGATCGATTGGTCTTTGCGCGGCCATGCCGGCGCGATGCATTCGTAACCGCGCTTGGTAAATCGGTCGATGAAATTGTTCCAGCACGCTGGGGTGACCCAGGCGCCGTGGATGAATACGACGGTACTCATGCGGTGCGCTACCCTACGGGCTCAGTAAAGGAGGCCATATGGCTGAATACGGGACATCGGTCGAGAGCTCGGCGTCACCGGAAAAGGTCTGGAAGATCTGGTCCGACATGTCCACCTGGGGCGATTGGAATCCGAACGTCTCGACGATGGACTGGCAGGGAGGCTTTGCCTCAGGGACGATTGGTGTCATGAACACTCGCGCGGGCCAGCATCACAAGATGAAGCTCCTCGACGTAGTCCCCGGTCGCAGCTTTGCCCTCGAAACCAGCGTCGTCCCCGGGACGACATTCCGGTTCAACTGCCGCATTGATCCGCTTAACGGAAAGTCAAGGGTTTCCCAGCACGTCGAGGTCAAGGGCCCGCTCGGTCCGATCCTTGGCGGCATGCTCGGGCCTCAGGTTTCGAAAGAGTTCGGGACTCTTCTGGGCAACCTGGCGAAGAAGGCAGAAGCGGCCTAACCCAGCCGCGAGAGTGCTGCGCTGATCTGGTCAGCCTCGCCCGCTTTCAGCTTGCCGCCGAAGTTGCTTTCGAGGCTGTTCACGAAAACGGCGTGCGCCTTCGCGAATGCGGCCTCACCTTTGGGGGTCACGTGTGCGAACACGCCTCGGCGATCTGTTGGGCATGAACGGCGCTCGATCAGTCCCGCTTTGGTCATCTGCTCGAGGCGGCGTGAGGCTCCACTGTTCGTGATGCCTGCGACCTTGGCCAGATCCTGGTACCGCATCATCCAGCCTTCCGACCGCGAGAGGTGAAGCAACACTTCGTACCAGGCCAGCGGCATGCCTGCCTCGGGCACCATGTCGCGTTCGAGCGCGGCGGACATTGAGGAGTGAGCGCGTGTCAATCCTTCCCACACCTTTGCGACACTTGATGATCTAGCGGCCGACTTCACCGCGCATATCCTAGGCGCCAACAGTTCCGACCGCGCCCAGCGGGCGCGGCCGGAGTGAATGGTCATTTCGTTATTTCGACTCGGCGAGCTCGGCGGCCTTGACGACGATCTCGGCTTCTACCTCGAGCTTGATGGTGTGGCTGGCGATTGGAATGGCGCCGGCGATGCCGTCCCAGTTGAGTCCGAAGTCCATGCGGTTGAGCTGGCCCTTGGCGGTAATGCCCAGGCGCTCTTTGCCACCGGTCATCGCGTCTGGCACCCGACCCTCGAGAGTCGCGTCCAGCACGACAGGCCGCGTCGTCTCCTTGATTGTGAGGTTGCCGTGAACGCGGAACTTCTCGTTGTCGATTGGCTCGAGCCTGGTCAACTTGAACGTGATGTAGGGGTACTTCTCCGCCTCGAAGAAGTCGGCCGAGCGGAGGTGGTTGTCGCGCATCTCGGTTCGTGTGTCGATGCTCGCAACCTCGACCTTGACCTCGCCTGTGGTCTTCGTGACGTCATCGTCGCGGCCTTCGAATCGGCCATCAAACTTGTTGAACTGCCCGCGTACCGTCGAAACGGCGAGGTGCTTGGCAGTGAAACCCACCGTCGTATGCGCCTTGTCGATCTCGTAAATGACCATCTGGTCCTCCTGATGAATTTGGGCGTCCGTCGACGCCACTAATCTCAGGTACTTGCGTGAGCAAGCAACTATTCCAGGCAGGCGGTGAGCTCAGGCTTGAATTCGGCGGAGGTAGGAGGCGGTCGCCTGGCGCCAAGTGAACCAGATGCCGGCGATCATGCCGGCCGCCCAGATCGCAAGAGCGAACGCGAGCAGGATCGGTCCGACCTTGCCGGCGCCGATCGCCGAACCCAGAGGGGCCCAGTCGACCGTGGCGGCGGCGTTAAGCCAGGCCACGAGCCCGGTGGCGAAGGCGATACAGGCAAGCGTCCAGCGCTTCTCTGGAGCCGACATCTGGCCGATGTCAAAGCGTCGCTGCCGCCGCGAAACCGGGATTCTTCCGAGGCGCGCGATGAGTATGAGCCAGACCACGAACATAACCGCGCCGATCGTGAACGCGATCGTCGGCGTGGCCGTCTTGTCGACCGGCGAGAGGTCGCTCGATCCTGCCCACGCGGCCATCGGCAGCGCCCAGATGACGCTGCTGATCGCGGCAAAGCCGGTGCGGCCGAAGCGCTCGACGAGCCTGCTCATGTAGTGGCCGGATATCTCCTGGCCAGATATTGCTCGAACGTGATCGTCCCGTCGCGGTTTTCGGGACACAGCAATCGACCGGCCGCGAACTGGCGGCTGAAAGCGAAGGGCAGCGGCAGATTCACGAGCCGTTTGTCCGGATTGCGAATCCGGAGCCATGAGGTGGCGAGGCTCTTGAGATCCCGAACCTCGGGACCGCCGAAGTTGGGGAGCATCCCCACGGGCTCGGCGGTGACAACCTGCACCAGTCGAGCCGCGACTTCGGTGGGATCGACCGGCTGGAACTGCCACGCAAACGGCACGGTCGCGAGCCAGGGCAGCTTGCTCATGTAGTCCAGGAAAATCTCCATAAGGGTGTGAAACTGGGTGGCGCGGAGGATCGACCAGGGGACGAGATTCTCGCGCATGACCGCCTCGGCGGCGATCTTGCCCTTGTAGTAGGGGTAACCGACGTCTTCAATGCCGACGATGGAGACGTAGACGACGTGGCGGACGCCGGCTTCGCGGGCCATCGCCAGAAGGCGGCGCGTGCCAAGTACGTCGGTGGCCTGATAGCGGCGCGGATGGGTGGCATCAGACGCCGCGTGCACGATCGCGTCGGCATCTTTGACCGCGAGCTCGAGTCCCGCGCCGGTGGCGATATCGCCCTGGACCCAGTCCTCGCTTTCGCCAGGTTTCCGGCTGAGGACTCGCGCTTGGTGTCCGGCGGCCCGAAGACCCTTCACGACCTCGCGACCCACTGCGCCCGTTCCGCCGGTGACGAGCACGAGCACGACGGAGGTGAGCTTAGGCGGTTGCCTTCCGCGCCGTCGTCCTGCTGATGCGCGCCCGGACCGGTTCGGCGATGCGCACCGCGACATAGGTGGCGAAGGCGAGCGATGTGATGAAGAAGCTCACAGGATGGGGCGAGTAGAAGGCTATCGCGAGTCCGAGCCACGTGAACGCAAGCGCCAGCACGATGCCGATGCCGATTGCCAGCGCCGGACGGCTCGTGAACCTTACGGCGATGGCGGCGGGGGTAACGATGAGCGCAAAGATGAGCAGCACCCCAACAACCTGCACGGCCTCGGTCACCGCGACCGCCAGGATCGCCATGAATCCGATCGAAAGGGCGGTGACGGGAACTCCACGTGCTGCGGCGAGGTTTTCGTCGACGGATGAGAAGAGAAGTGGCCGGTAAACGGCGATGACGGCGACGAGCGTGATGACGCCCGCCATTAGCGTGACGACGACGTCCGTCGAGCTGATGCCGAGGATCTCGCCAAACAGCAGCGCGTAGGCCTCGGTGGCGTAACCCCGATAGAGCGAGATGAACAGGACGCCGAGGCCGAGCGTCCACGCGAGGACGATGCCGATGGTCACGTCGCGTCCCCTCAGCCGATTTCCCAACGCGCCGATTGCGACTCCGGCGCCGAGCGTGAACGCGAGCAGGCCGACGATCGGATTGAGCGCGAGGACCACCGCGCCGGTCGCGCCTGCGAAGCCGATGTGCGACAGCGCGTGCGCGGCGAAGGCGGATCCGCGCAGGACGACGAAGTAGCCGATCGCGCCGGCGACGATCGCGATGATGGTCCCTGCCTCGAAGGCGTGGACCATGAACTCGTAGCGGAAGAGATCACCCATGCGGATGGCTGACCTCCTCCTCCAGACCAACCACGAACACGCGTCCCTGGCTGTCTCTTAGAACCTCCACCGGAGAGGAGTAGATCGTCGACAGCGACTCTGACGTGATGATCTCGTCGGGCTTGCCCATCGCGAGCCGTCCTTGCGCCACGTAGAGCACGTGATCGATGTGTTTCAACAGTGGGTTTACATCGTGCGCGATGAGGAGGACGGTGAGCTGGCGTCGGCGCGCGACGTCGCTGATGAGCTGGACCATGGACTGCTGGTTCCTGACGTCGAGGTTGGACAGTGGCTCGTCGAGCAGCAGGATCTCAGGCACCCCCACGAGGGCCTGGGCGAGCAGCAGTCGCTGCTGCTCACCGCCCGAAAGGCGTCCGAGGTTGCGGTCTGCGTATCCGGTGGCGTCGACGGACTGGATCGAGGCGGCAATGGCGGCGTTGGCCTTCGCCGTGCCCGAGATGCGCACACCCCAGCGGTGACCATCTACGCCGAGACCGACGAAGTCTCTTCCGCGCACCGAAAGCTCGGGATCGAAGTACGAGCCCTGGGGCACGTAGCCGATGCGAGGGTTGCCGCGGCGAGGCTGCTCGCCGAGCACTTCGATGTGACCGGCGGCAGGGGCGAGGAGGCCGAGGATCAATCGAACGAGCGTCGATTTTCCTGAGCCGTTAGGTCCGAGGATGGCGGTGAACGAGCCGGCCTCGATGGCGAAGTTGGCGTCGGTCCAGATTCGGCGCGAGCCATAGGCGGCGCTGAGGCCGCGGCCGACGATTGCCGGCTGGTCGGTCATTTACTTACTCAGGGCATCGGCGTTGAGCGCGTTCTCGAGGGCGATCAGCTGGGCGAGCTGCCAGTCCTGGAAGGTCACCGTCTCGGGCTGCAGGGTCTCCGAGACCCCGACCACCGGTATGTCGATTGACTGCGCCAGGTGCTTGACGTTTGTAGTCACCGCAGTTGCGGTCTGCACGTTGTAGACCAGGACCTTGATCTCCTTCCGCGTCACCTGGTTCTGAAAGTCGACCACGGAGGCTGCGGGCGGGTCATTGCCCTCTGACACGGCCTGCATGAACCCGGCGGGTGAAATCAGGTTTAGTCCGAGCGCTGAGGCCGTGTACACGAAGATGCTCTCGGTCGAGCCGACCTTCACGCCCTGGAACTTCTGCTTGATCTCGGCGATGCGGGCGGTGTAGGGCTGCAGGGCGGCGGTGAATGCGGCGCGCTGCTGGTCGAAGTAGGACGCATCGATGCTGTCGATCGACTTGTACTTGGCGGTGATGGCGTCGGCCACGTTGACCACGTAGCCCGGGTCGTACCAGAAGTGGGGATTGTCGCCTGCCTTCTTGCCCAGCAGCTGGGCCACGTTCAGCACCTGGCGGCGACTGCTCGAGTTGGCGTCAAGAAGTTTCTTGCCCCAGTCGTCGTAGCCGGCGCCGTTGAGGATGACGAGGTCGGCCTGGGCGAACGCCCGAGCATCGGTGGTGTTGCTTTCGTACTCGTGCGGGTCGGCGTTGGGGTCCGTGACGACGCTCTGGACGTGGACTCGCGCGCCGCCCAGCTGGGTGGCGATGCTGCCCCAGAAGTTCTCACCCGCGACGACGTTGAGTGAGCCTGCCTGCGCGGTCGAGGGGCCGCTGCCACAAGCGGCACCGGTCGCAACCAGCCCTAACCATGCGATTACCACGAGGTACATACGCATTGCGCAACAGTATTGCACAAACGACTTGCGCAACTGGCATGCGTCAGGGGCTATGATCGTGGTTGTGCCCCGTCCCAGCCCGGTAAGCGATGCGGTTCGCGACGTTTTTCATGGCCATGCACGGCATGCGTGGTCGATCGACCAGCTCCATGAAGCTGTCTGTGGGGAGCTTGGTGCGGCGGACTATTCGAGCGTGTTTCGTGCTGTGACGACGATGGAGCGTGAGGGCGCGATCCGGCGCATCGACTTAGGGGATGGGAAGGCGTACTACGAGGTCGGCGAGGATCACCACGAGCACGTTCGCTGCGACTCGTGCGGGCGCGTGGCCGAGGTGCCGGGCTGCGTGCTGGACGATGCGACCGCCGGGGTGCAGAAGAGCACCGGTTTTGTGGTCACGAGCCACCAGCTGGTGTTCGGCGGGCTGTGCCCGCGATGCTCTGAGAGCCGGGCCCGCGCCTGATTCGACAGCGGGCTAACCCGCCCGAAAAGTCGGGTCGGAAGCGCGAGTTATCATCATTTCCTACGGCTGTCGTGGGCCCGTGGCGCAGTTGGGAGCGCGTCAGACTGGCAGTCTGAAGGTCAGGGGTTCGACTCCCCTCGGGTCCACCAAAGTTCCCACTATGCGAACCCTTGCCGTGGGAACACGGTACTTGGGGTAGGCGACCTTGCCGTCCACGATAACCTCGACGAACATGCGCCTGTTGATGGCTTTCTTCTGGGCCGGCGTCCCATTCTCGATGGTCTCAAGGATCTCGTCGTGGAATGCCGCGATCAACTCGTTGAGATGCGGCCAACTGTGCACGATTGGCGCGTGCGGTTAGACTCCAGACTTACCTGTATTGGCGGGCGACACTCCCCTTCTGCCGCACGAAGACGACTGACGCTCCCAGCACCCACACGTAGAGCGGCAGCAAGGCGATGAAGGTGACGAACCCATTGACCGACCAGAAGACCGCCGGATCGCTGCCCCCGTACGCGGAGAAAGTTGCGATCAGGACCAGGACCGACCCGATCCAGCCGACAAGCGCCAGCCAGCGCGGGAGGATTTTGGTCATCGCCACCAGCGAGCCGGCCGCGCCCAGGTAGAAGGCAAGCGGCACCAGCGACGGTGCCCCAGCTAGCACGCTGCTGATCTCGTACAGCATGCGGACCAGGGCGGCGTCAGCGTGGTGACTTGTCGCGATGGCGGTGCTGGCAAGGGTCAGCCCAAGACCCACGAACGTCATAACAGCGATGGCAATACCGGCAGCGAATGTAGTTGTCGCCAGCCACTCGCGGTCAGCCGCGGCGGCGGCGGCGATCGAACGGAGGCCGGCGACGAAGCCGAGGAAAAGAGCCAACCCGATAAAGAAGAGGATGAGCGAGGTCACAAAGAGGGCGTGGCCGCTCTTCATATAGGTAAGGACCTTCTTCGCGTCGTCAAAGGCTGGCGGCAGCCCGGCCGCGGAGAACACGATGTCCCCGACCACTTGTACGACTATCGAGGCAAGCCCCAGCATGCCCGTCCAGCGGACAACGCTCCAGCCAGTCATCTTTCCAATGCCTCAGGTGAGCGATCTGCAGGGGAAAGAGGTCCGATCCACCGCGAATGTACTCCTCTTTCCGTAGCTGATCAGGCTTGGGGCCGGGTCAACTCCATGGAGCGCCATGCCGGGACCCGGAGGGATTCTGGTCCCTCGCCCCGGCGCGAATGTGCCTACCGGTCCAAAGTTGCAAGGAACGCCGCGGGCGAGTAGATCGGGAGGTCACCGCTCATTTCTAATTGGTATCGATCACTCGATACGAGTACGGCTGAGCTCGCGGCGGCCAGCGCGACAAGATAGTCGTCGCCGGGATCACGGGGAACGGCGCGGCGCGGTGCCTGGATCGATTGCCCTCGAGGCATTTGCCTCGAGGAAATCCACAAATGCGGACGCCTCGGCGGAAGTTACGCGTGACCGCACCTTCGGGTAGGAGAGCGCCCGAGTCAACTCTGATATCAACTTGTCGGAGATCATCACCTCGAAGTCGCCTGCGATCCATCGCAAGATCAGGCGCGCCGGAGCGCTCTTTTGGGCCAAAAGCGCAGCAACGAGAACGTTCACGTCGAGGACGACCCTCACCTATCGGCGGCGGCGCTTCCTAGTTGAATGCTGGGCTTCAACCCCAAGTCGGAGGGCCTGATCCTCGTTCAACTGGTTCTTCGACCACAGTTTCTCGAGCGTGTCCAAGCCGAGGTCGCGGCGCAGGGATTCCTCGATCACCTCGCTGTCGCCCTTGCGCTGGGGTCCGATCGTCGATCGTGCGCCTCACGCCGACCGAGCACAGCACGCTCGATCACCGTGGCTACATCCCGACCCTGATCGCCATCGCTCTCGAGAAGGGCAGGGCTGGTTACGTCGGGACGGGGTCGAACCGCTGGCCGCCGGTTCATGCGCTCGACGCGGCACACCTGTACCGCTCGGCGATCGAGGCAGCGCCGGCAGGATCACGGCTGCACGCCGTCGGCGACGAGGGCGTGCCGTTCCGCCAGATCGCCGAGGCCATCGGCCGCAACCTGGACCTGCCGGTCGCCAGCATTCCGCCAGAGGAAGCAGCGGACTACTTCGGTTTCCTTGCACTCTTCGTTGCACTCGACAACCCCACGTCGAGCGCGCAGACCCATAAGCTGCTCGGCTGGCACCCGACGCATCCTGGGCTCATCGACGATCTGGACCAAGGCCACTACTTCCAGATTGAGACCTCGGGCTCATGAGCACCCCCTGCCCGACAGCAGCGTTGTCATGCCATCGCCGGGTGGCAGTGTGTAGGCGGTTGAAGAAATTGACGGCGGCGATGGCCAGTAGCAGGGTTGCGAGCTGGGCTTCGTTGTAGTGTCGGCAAGCCTCTTCCCAGATCTCGTACGGTATCGGGTCCGTCCGATCGCTCAGC
>VBHX01000223.1 GCA_005879945.1 Chloroflexota bacterium
GGCCTGCTTGACGGTCGAGGCAACGGGGGTCCCCGCGACGCCGAGGACGGCAGACGTGTGGACGGAGCACGGGAGAGCCCGAAGCGCGTCCAGGACCTCGCTGGTGGTCCCGCTGCGAGAGATCGCAAGCACCTCGTCGTAGGGCCTACCGGTGGGCGCTTCCGAGGCAGCGAACGCATCCGTCTCGCCCGTGCCGGCGGACTCGCGAGCCGCTGCGTACGCCGCCGCCATGTGGTGGGAGGTTCCGCAACCGATCACGGCGAGACGCGAGCCGGCGCTGGGCAGGTCGTGTCGGTCGGTCTGAGCAAGAGCGCCGGCCCGGCGCCAGAGCTCCGGCTGGCTGGCGATTTCCTGCTCGATTGCGCTCATTCGACGCGAAGATACGCCACGTCCAATCAGAAAGCAACGCTCAATCGCCGTAACTGGATTTACACTTGGCCGATGCGTCAGGCAGAGCGGCTTACGGCCATCCTGGAGCGACTGTCCGAGAGCGGCGGCGTCGGGGTCGCCGCGCTCGCAGCGGAGCTCGGAGCCTCGGCCGCCACGGTGCGGCGCGATCTCCAGCTGCTCGAAGAACAGCGGCTCCTCTCACGGACGCACGGGGGCGCGGTCGCCCACGGCGTTCTCTACGAGCTACCTCTCCGATACCGGAGCGCCCGCTACGGCGAGGAGAAGCGGCGGATCGCGGCCGCCGCCGCAGAACGCGTCTCCGAGGGGATGGTCGTGGGGCTGACCGGCGGAACGACGACGACCGAGGTCGCGCGCGCGCTCTCCGATCGCCGTCGGCTCACGATCGTCACCAACTCGCTCAGCATTGCCGCTGAGCTCGCAGTACGGCCGAACCTCAAGCTCGTCGTCACCGGTGGCGTCGCCCGCCCGGAGTCCTACGAGCTCATTGGGCCACTCGCCGAGGCGAGCCTCACCGGCCTCAACCTCGACCTCGCGATCGTCGGAGTCGACGGGATCTCGCGCGCCGCGGGCCTGACGACCCACCACGAGGCCGAGGCGCACACGAACCGCGCCCTCATCGAACGGGCGCGGCTGGCACTCGTGGCAGCCGACAGCTCGAAGATCGGACACACGGCGTTCGCCCGGATCTGCGCGATCGAACGCGTGCACGAGCTCATCACCGATGCGCTCGCCGATCCAGCCGAGCTCGCGGAGCTCCGCGACGTCGGAGTTGCCATCACGACTGTGTGACCTTCACCGTCCCGCCGCAGCCGCGGCCTGCAGACCCGACGGGAGCGTGTCGCCGTGCGCCGCAAGCAGCTCGTCGACAAGCGTCTCGATCTCGTCGAGCGTGAGGCTCGCGGCTGTGTTCGGATCGAGCATCGCGGCGTGGTAGACATGCTCAGGCTTGCCGTCGAGCGCGGCTCGGACGGTGAGCTCGCAGACATTCGCAAACGTTCGATTGAGCGCAGCCAGCTGCGGAGGAAGCGCACCGACGTGGGTCGGCTGGACGCCGGCTCGGTCGACCAGGCAGGGCACCTCCACGCAGCAGCCGGCCGGGAGGTTCTCGATCAGCCCAGCGTTCCGCACGTTCCCATAGACCACGCGCTCGGTGCCCGTCTCGATCGAATGGATGATCAGCGACGCGTACTCCAGGGTGCGTTCGATCTCGAACCCGTCCCCGGCGGCGAGGGCGGCTCGAATCCGGTCGTATTCGCGCAGGTTCTCCTCGCTTCGTTGCACGTACTCGCCGACCGGGATGCGGAAGCGCTCGACGAGGTGGTCGTGGCGCATGAACCAGGGCACGTACTCCGCGCCGTGTTCCGACGACTCCGTCGGGAAGTACCCGAGGCGCCGGTAGAGCTCGACGCGTGCCGTGCGCGCCAGCTCCGGATCGCGCTCGATCGCCTCGTCGAGCAGCGGATAGAGATTCTCAGCGTTCCGTTCGAAGCGAAGGATGAACGACTGGTGGTTGATGCCGGCGCCGAGAAACGTCACGTCCTCGAAGGGCACACCGACCAGCTCCGCGAGGCGACGCGTAGTTCCCTGCACGGAGTGACAGAGACCGACCACTCGGTCGATCGACGACCCTTCGTAAACGGCCCAGCAGAGCATCGCCATCGGATTCGTGTAGTTCAGTAGCCAGGCGTCGGGACACTCCTCCCCCATGTCACGGGCGAGGCCCAGCATCACCGGAATCGTCCGTAGCGCACGAAAGATGCCGCCGACCCCGAGCGTGTCGCCGATCGTCTGACGAAGTCCGTGGCGCAGCGGCAATTCGAAGTCGAGCAGTGTCGCCTCGTGGCCACCGACCTGCACCATGTTGATCACGTAGTCCGCGCCCTCGAGCGCGGCGCGGCGGTCGAGCGTCGTCGCTGGTCGCGAGCTCCGGGAA
Source organism: Chloroflexota bacterium (assembly GCA_005879945.1). Lineage (GTDB taxonomy): Bacteria > Chloroflexota > Dormibacteria > Dormibacterales > Dormibacteraceae > UBA10449. The sequence goes on from VBHX01000223.1 coordinate 2,345, forward strand.
CGTGAGGATGTCGCCGAGGAGGTTCTTCGTGAACTCGACGCTGCCGGCGCCGATGAACACGATCCGCGGACTCATGCGCGGAAGTGTTCCATGTGTGGGATATAAACGAGCACGAGTGCGCACAACGGCCGAGTCCCGGGCCCTCCAGCAGCTCACGACTGCGGACGGTTGGCTGGCGATCGTGGCGAATGACCAGCGGCAGAGTCTGGTGGCGCTCCGGGAGCAGGCCGGCCTGCCGGCGACCGCCGAGGAGCTGCGCCAGCTCAAGGCCGACATCGTCGCGGCGCTCGGGCGAGACGCGAGCGGTGTGCTCCTCGACCCCGAGTTCGCACTCCCGGCGCTCGTCGACGAGGGCGTCGTCCCTCGGGACACCGGCATCCTCGTCGCGACCGAGCGCAGCGGCCCGCAGGCAGTGGACGGGCTTCGCGTCGCAGACGTTCTGCTCGCGCCGACCGACGTGCGGCGGCTCGGGGGCACTGCAGCAAAGCTCCTCGTGTACGTGCGGCCGGACCACGAAGATGCCGAGGGGCCGAACGGACGCCTCGTCTCCCGGCTGGCGGAGGCGTGCGCCGCTGCCGACCTGCTCCTGTTCGTCGAGGTCCTGACCTATCGCCGGAGTGACGAAGACCCAGCGGAGTACGGCCGACGGAAGACCGACCTCGGGCTCGAGGCGGCGCTCCTGGTCGAGTCGTGCGGCGCGAGAGTCCTCAAGCTCGAATCGCCGGGCAGCGAGCCCGGCTGCCGGCGTCTGACGGAAGCGCTCACGGTCCCGTGGGCCCTGCTCTCCGCCGGCGTCGACCATGAGACCTTCAAGACCACGTTGCAGGCGGCGGTCGCCGGCGGCGCGTCGGGCTTCATCGCGGGCCGCTCGCTCTGGAAGGAGGCCGCGCTGCTTCAACCTCCTGAACGGCGCGCATTCCTGCTCGGCGAGGGACGGCGCCGACTGGCCGAGTTGCTCGCGTTGCTGCCTTGACCGGCTGACGCTAGAGAGGTGCGGCAGGAAGCGTTGCCAGCCGACGCAGCGCATCTGCAGAGGGGATGAAGTAGTACGCGCCCGACAGAGCCCGCGTGTACAGCGTGAGCGCGTCACGGCGGCCGCTGGGGAGCCCCGCCATGCTCTCCAGCATGGCTGACAGCGGCCGCTGCTCAGAGCTGAAACCCACGAACATCGTTCCGTGGTCGGTGACCGTTCCGTACGGCATGTTGCGCCGGAAGATCTTGCCGAAGCGATCCTGGTCGGTGCTCGCCACGTGCGAGTCTTCGAGCCTATCTTCGAGCTCGACGCTGTCGAGCTTTGTCCGGCCGATCACCTGCTCCTGACGCTCCGCCGGGAGCGCCTCCCACGCAGTTGCATCGTGAGCCCATTTCTGCAGGAGCAGGATGGTGCCGCCTGATCCGGGCTTTCCCTCCGGAACGAGGACGAGCTCGGGCGCATCGATCAGCGTTGGATTCTCGGTTCCGTCGATGAAGCCGGTCAGATCGCGGTCGTGGAGATAGGGCCAGCTCGAGGTCTCTGCCGCGACCGAGGCCAGGGCCGCGAGCTCCGCGATCGCCTTGCGCGCGACCTCGAAGACGACGTCGTAGGCGCTTCCGGACAGCCAGAGCACGGCATCGTGCTGCCTCGCCGGCATCGTGAATCCGTCCGGGCCGGCGACGTCCTCGTTGAAGCCGGCGAGTTCTGCCGGCGCGTCGTCCAGTGCAACCTCGCGCCAGAGCTCGGGCCTGAACCCCGCGACGAGATTGACGCCGCCCATGGTCGTCCGCGGCTCTCGCAGGGACGCGATCGCGGGTACGAGCTCTGGTCCCTGCCGCGCCTCTTCGGCATCGAATTCCAGATAGGCGTGAGCTGCGGTTCCGAGAGCGAAGATCCCACTTTGCGGATTGCTCATGAGCCTGAATCCGGTTCGGACATCAGGCAATCGACCCTATAGCGACTGCAGGTCCTTTTTTCCGGGTGCTCCGTTCGTCCGCGCTGATCCGCACTAGACCAGGCGGTGCTGCGTCGCCCACCGCGTCAGCTCGTGCCGCGTCGACAGCTGCAGCTTGCGCAGCACGCTCGAGACGTGGCTTTCGATCGTCTTGACCGAAAGGTGCAGCCGGGCAGCGATCTCCTTGTACATGTAGCCCCGTGCGATCAGCTGCAACACCTCGCGCTCGCGCGGCGTCAGCTCGTTCAGCTCGGCGTCGCCCACCACCTCGACGCCGGCGCGGAATGCGTCGAGGACGAAGCCGGCAAGCCGCGGTGAGAAGACGGCATCGCCGTGGGCGACGCGCTCGATCGCTGCGGCGAGCTCGTCGGCGTCGATCGTCTTCGTGACGTAGCCGCGTGCGCCGGCGCGGATCACGGCGATCACGTCCTCTGCGGCGTCCGAGACCGAAAGCGCCAGGAACTTGACCCCGGGACGATCCTGCGCGACCGCGTTGATGATCGCGTCGCCGCTCCCGTCCGGGAGATGGACGTCCAGAAGCACGACGTCGGGATCGAGCTCTTTGATCAGCGGCACGGCTTCGGCGACGGTCTGCGCCTCGCCGACGACCTCGACCGCATCGCCGAGCTCGGCCCGCACGCCGGCAAGGAACAGGCCGTGGTCGTCCACGAGCACGACACGGCGCTTCATCGCGGCAACCTCAACTCGACCTCGGTGCCTCCACCGGGCAGGCTTGAGACCGTCGCGATACCGCCCGCGCGCTCGAGCCGACCCTTGATCGACTCCCTGATTCCCTGGCGGTCGTCCGGCACGGACGCAGGATCGAAGCCGACGCCGCGGTCACGGACGAACACGGCGACCTCGTCTTCGGTCACCTCCGCGTAGACATCGATCTCCTCGACACCGGCGAACTTGGCCGCGTTCGTCATCGCCTCGCGGGCGGCGAGGACGAGCCCGTTGTCCGGAGAGGCATCGCCCGAGCTCGCGATCTCGACACGCAC
>VBHX01000055.1 GCA_005879945.1 Chloroflexota bacterium
CTTTAGGGGCGGAGATTGACACAGCAGGGAGGCCCAGTCAAGGGTGCGGATTCGGGTGCGGTTAGGCTCGGTCCATGGATCCCGGTGAGGAGCGCGTCGATCTGAGCGCATCAAAGGCAACGGCGGTGAAAGTGGCGCGCGAGTGGGGCCTCGAGCTCGGGGAGCCATTCGCTCTCTCGTATGTCTCCTACGTTGCGCCTGCCGGCGACGCAGTGATCAAGGTCGCCTGGGACGGGGACACAGAGTCGCTGCACGAGGGCGACGCGCTCGAGCTCTGGGACGGCGACGGGGCGGTGCGGCTCTTACGGCGTTCGGGGCGGGCTTTTCTCGAGGAGCGTGCGGTGCCGGGGAATGATCTTTCTGCGCTGTCCGAAGATCAGGCGACCGCGATCGCCGTCGACCTCGCGTCACGGCTGTGGCGTCGAGTGGGATCGCCATTCCGGCCGGTCGCGCCCGAAGTTCCGCGCTGGCTGGATTTTGCGGAACGCAAGGGCAGCGAGCTCGTTCCCCTCGCGCGGAAGCTGCTAGCCGAGCTCGACCCAGGCGCGGACTGGCTCGTGCACGGGGACTTCCACCACCACAACATCCTTCGTCAAGGCGACCAGTTCGTCGCGATCGATCCGAAGCCGTACCTCGCCGATCGCGAATACGACGTGCCCTCGTTCCTCTGGAACCCGCTCACCAACCGGATGGAGGATCGCGACCAGACTGAACGGCGAATCGCAGCGTTCGTTGGGGCAGGTCTGGACGACTTCCGGATCCGCACTTGGACGGTGATCAGGGGCGCGTACTTACGGCCCGGCCATGCCGACCGGATCAGGGCGCTATTGCTGAGCGCAACG
>VBHX01000056.1 GCA_005879945.1 Chloroflexota bacterium
GAGTAACGGAATGCGTGCTTTCGCTCTCGACGAATTTGCTCAACCAGGTTCGATTCACGATCTGCCCGATCCCGAGCCTGCTGAAAAAGAGGTGCGCGTGCGCGTGAGTGCGGCTTCTATCAACCCGTTCGACAACTTCGTGCTCCAGGGCTACGTGAAAGATCGAATGGAACATCGGTTCCCTCTCGTTCCCTCAGCCGACCTCGCCGGCACAGTCGACGCGATCGGCGCGGGCGTCGATGGCTTTGCGGTCGGCGATCCAGTCTTCGGGGTCACCGGGAAGATGGTCATGGGCGAAGGCGCGCTGGCCGAGTTCGCGACCGCGTCGACGGCCACCATCGCCAAGCGTCCTGCCGCGGTCGACGAGGTCTCGGCCGCGGCGCTTCCCCTCGCCGGCGTGTCTGCGCTGATGTCGGTCGAGGCCGTTGCACCCAGACCCAACGATGTGGTCGTGGTCGTCGGCGCCTCCGGTGGAATCGGAACCTACGCCGTCCAGCTGGCAGCCGCCACCGGCGCTCATGTGCTCGGCATCACGAGCAAAGGCAAGACCGAATACGTGAAAAGCCTGGGCGCCCACGAGGTTATCGATCGCACCGACGACGATGTGCTCGAAGCGCTCAATGCCAAGCACCCTGCTGGAGTGACGGCGATCATCGACACGGGCAGCGATGCTGCTGGCCTGGCTCGATTGGCCGAGGCGGTCCGCAAAGGCGGAACGGTCACCTCGATGAAGGGAGCGGCGGCGATCGACGACCTCGCCAAGCGAGGTATCAAGGGGGTCAACGTCGGCACCCAGGTGACGAGAGAGCGCCTCGATCACCTCGCCGCTCTCGCTGCGGAAGGAAAGTTGAAGGCGACGCACATCGAGACTTTCCCTCTCGAGAAGGCGGGGACCGCGTTTCAGCAGATTGGTCAGGACACCCACCGCGGGAAGCTGGTCGTAAGGATCAACGCAGGAGCCGATCGATGAACCTCGTGGTTCTGGGAGCTACGGGACGCACCGGCAGTCTCGTGGTCGAGCAAGCACTCGCCGCCGGCCACACCGTCACCGCCCTCGTCCGTTCGCCTCAGAAGGTCACCGCGGCCAACCCCAACCTGCGGGTGATCGCTGGCGAGGCGACGGACACGTCGGCCGTTGCACGCGCACTGGAAGGTGCCGACGCCATCATCAGCACGCTCGGCGGCGGAGGATCGGTGGTCGCGGATTCGACCGCAGCGATCGTCGCTGCTGCCCGCCAGACGGGAGTCAGGCGGGTAGTCGTGCTCTCATCGTGGCTCGTCGAGCGCGCTCGCCTGGATGCGGTGACCCGGCTGCTCACACGCCTTGGCATGGGTGGAATGATCAAGGACAAGAGCGTGGGCGAGCAGCTACTCCGCCAAAGCGACCTCGACTGGACCATCGTTTACGCGAGCCTGCTTTCCGACGGCCCGGCCACAGGATCTGCAACTGTACTGCCCGAACAGGCCAACCGCAGCATGTCCCAGAGGATCTCTCGCGCGGACGTTGCGGCGTGGATGATCCAGGCCGCAACCACTGATCAACAAAGCCGCCGCACTGTCGGGATCACAGGTTGAGCGGAGTCTCAATAGGATTGAACATTGAGATGAAAGCGGAGCCGATCGCCGCGGCCACCGGCATGGGCGCGGTCGACCTCGCCGTCACTGACGCCGACCGCGCACTGCGCTTCTACCGCGATTACGTCGGCCTGACGCCAATTCCCGGTGACGGGCCCGAGATCCACATGGGCGCCGCGGGACGCGAGCTCCTGGTCCTGCATCCGGGGGCGGAGCAGCCCGTCGTGCCGCGAACCTCTGGCCTGTACCACTTCGCCATCGTCGTCCCCGACCGGCGCGAGCTCGCGCGAGTCATCGGCAGGCTTTCGCGTCTGCAATGGGACCAGTACCCGACCGACCACGTGATGACGAAGGCGAACTACCTCTGGGACCCGGATGGCAACGGGATCGAGATCTACATTGAGTCGCCCGAGGATGGCACGATGGGCTTCGCGAACGGAACCTTTGTCGCCTACGACAAAGACGGGCGCGAACGTTCAGGGCGCGACCCGATGGACCTGGAGGAGCTGTTCAGCCACCTCAAGCCCGACGACCGCCTCGACTTGCCGATGCCGGGCGGCACGAAGATGGGCCATGTCCACCTACACGTGGCGGACGTCGACGACGCGCTGCGCTTCTACCACGACCTGGTCGGCTTCGACGTGATGGGCCACATCCCCGGCGTGGGTTTCGTCTCGGCGGGTGCTTACCATCACCATCTCGGTCTGAACGAGTGGGCAGGTCATGGGGCGCGACCCGCTCCGGCGGGCGCCGCGGGCCTCCGCCGCTTTACGGTCGAGCTTCCGACGCGGTCCGATCTCGAAGACGTGGTCGGCCGTCTCGAGCACGGCCAGGTTCGGGTCGCCGAAGAAGACGGTGGCTTCGCCGCGGTTGACCCGTCGGCCAACCGCGTGGTTTTCAAGGTAGCTGCTGCACGCTAGGCGAGTAGAGTCCGCGCATCGCGCGTGAAATGATATGGATGGTGACTCACTTGGGTCGCGCCCTTGTAGGTTTGGTGGCCATCCTGATGGCCGTGGGGTGTCAACCACCAGCCCTGACAGCAAGGGATAAACCCGTCACCGTGCAAAGCATCGCGCCCCAGCCGGGCGACGTGTCGGGCCTGCAGAGATGCACCGAGAGTGGGGATGTTGACGAGGTGCTCCGGGACGAGAAATCGAAAAACCCGATGGCATACGACTTGAATGCCACCGAATGGGAGCAGTGGAAGACCCGCGGCGCGTTTGATGCGTATTTCGCGGTGTATGGCCGGACTGCCAGCGATTGCGCCGCGCTGTCGGTATCCGGCACAGGAGCTCCGACGGGCGGGCTGATCGCAGCGTTGATCGTGAAGTTCAAAAGCGAGGCGATAGCGGCACGGAACTACGGGGCCGATTCGACGCTCTTCGGATTCGGACCCAGGGATATCGCGTTCATCAAGCTGGCAGGTGGCAGCGTGACAACCGGTTCGGACACCGGACTCGGGCCGCGGTCCGTGATCGGCAGCGGCTCAGTAGCCGGTTCGACGTACTACTTCGCGTTCTGGCAGAACAAGACGTTCGATTCCTATCTAGGCGCGTACGACGTGGCGTCTGCGGACGCGCGCGGGGCGGCCAACAGCGTGAACCAAAGGATTCGCTGACCCCTAGGCGCTTCAGACCTGGGGTGGAGCGCCCAGCCTCGAGGCCATTCGAATCAGCTTTAGTCGCGAGCTGATTCCAAGTTTTGAGTTAAGCACTGGGCATATGGCTCTCGACTGTCCGAGCATCAAAACGGCAACACACTGCAAAGGACCGACGAACCAAATCCGGGTACCTGTCCCGCCCGACTGCTGGCCGGGACGGTCACATAGGGGGAGAAAGGGCCGCCTGGTGGCGGCCCTTTCCGTGCTCGCGGCGCTCAACAGGGGTTGGAAATCACTCCACGAAAATCGTTGTAGCGCTTGATCGTCGCCCCATTGCCGCCGAAGGCCAGGTACGTCAGCAGCAGCAGGGATCCGTACTGGTTGTTCTGACCAAACTCGTTCGTGCTGTCAGGAATGCTGCCGCCGAATTGCCAGTTGCAGGTGTCCCTGCTGGATGTCGTGCTGAAGAACGGGTAGAAGGCAGCAGGCGCATTGTCGTCAGTCGTAGGTATGAGCGTGCAGCCTGCGCCGGTGCGCCTATTGCAGGTGTTGAACTCGATGCGGGGCAAGTCGGCTTCAAATGCCGTCCGGTCGTAGGTCTGCTTGTAATCGCTGCCGAATCGTGGGCTGGTGAAGAGCAGTGACGTCGGATGCAGGCCGCGGTTACCGTCGGGCCACGCGGCCTCGTAGGACACGCCATCAAATCCCGTGTTGGTTTCGGTACATCCCTGCACCTTGATGCGTAGCGCTTGGGATGCTGGGAAGCAAAAGTCGTCTTCCCCTGCGCCTTCAGTCGGTTCCTCGCTGTTTCCCCGCTCTTCTGTGTTGCCTGCCGGGCAGACAATCGGATTGCCCGAGCTATCGACGCCGAATGGGGTTGCCGGCACGGCGGCCCCGTTGCAGAACTGGAAGTGGCCGATCTCGTCCGAGAAGCCGACGTTGTAGCTGTGCGCGGCCCAGATCACTCGGGTCTGTTCGGATGAGGTGCTGTACATGGGGTGGAACGCATACGGAATCGCTTGGCAGGAGTCGCCGGTCGGGGCGTACTTGAATTGTGCGAATCCATTGTCAGGGCTCGCGGTCATCGAACCCGACTGGCCGCTGCTGAGGTCGTTGATCTGCGCCTGCACGCCATTCTTGGTGTCATGAATACTGACCTGCAGGTCGTCGCCCGACTTCATGAAGAGATCGCGCGCCTTATCAGGAGTAAAGGAAGTCAGAGTAGCGTCCAGCGGATTCGCCGGTGCTTGGGCGACGCCGTCCTTGGTAACGAAGGCGAACTCAAACGTCTCGATACCGACCTTGGCCGCGCAGCTCGCGTTCTGGAATGTGCCGTTGACAGGGTCCTCGAGCAGGCTGAACACGTTCATCGCGGCACACCAGCGGGTGGGATCGCAAGAGCTCGCGCCCACAGCAACCGCCCAGGTGGGCCAAGGCACCCAACCGGGAGGGTAGAACTGGAGCTCCAGAAACGCGGTACCCGGATGATTGGGCGACACCGCGGGGTCGACAATGTTGGTATCGCTGTTGGGCTCGCAGGTCGATACCTGTTCCGGAAACGACTGCGTGTCGCAGAGTGCCATCCCGAACCAGAAAGCGCCATGGAGCTCGAAGTTGTACGAGCGCTTCATCGGATTCGAGGCGGGAGGATCGCTCGGCAGCTTCATGTCGTATCGCATCTGGTTGCCGGAGCCCGGCGTATTCGAATAGAAGAGCAGCGACGGCTCGTCATGGCCGACGTACTCGCTCCCGTAAACCTCTTGGGGATTGGCCAGGTCCGGGCACAAGCGGCTGTACTCGCAGTCGATATGCATGTGCCGGCTCGAGGCAGATGAGGCGGGTGCGGCGACGGTAGTCCAGGGGGCGAGGGGCAGAATACTGATCGCGGCCAGCGCCCCCGCGGCCGCCAACCGTTTGCCACCAATCATCATTTCGGGCCCCCCTCACACATCAGGCGGATGACAGGTCGCAAATCAGCCTAACACTGTTCTTGGGTTTCTTCGGGATGGAGATTTGACCCTTCGAAGGTTGGGGTCAGGCCGCGACGGCTATCACCACATTGCCCTTCTTGTGTCCCTTGTCCACATACCTGTGAGCGTCCACGATCTGCTCCAGCGGATAGCGTCTGTCGATGACCGGTATCAGCCTTCCCGCTTCGACCAACTCTGTCAGGAACACCAGATCTTCCTTGCGCAGCCTGGGTGTGCTGTCATCGACAGTGATGTGTCTCCCTTGAGGAGTCAGTGATCCCTCAGCCTGCAACCTGGCCTTTCTCTTCCCGACGGCGTTGAAGATAAGGTCATAACGGGCTCCGTTCTGCGTGAAATCCTCGTGGGTGTAATCGATCACCGCGTCGGCTCCGAGGGACTTCACGAGATTCAGATTCGGGGTGCTGCACACACCGGTGACTTCCGCCCCAAAGTACTTTGCGAGCTGTACTGCAGACGTACCGATCGCTCCCGACGCCCCATAGACCAGGACATGCTGCCGGCCCTGGATGTTCGCCTTCTTCAGGAAATACAACGCCAGCAATCCACCGTAGGGAACAGCGGCGGCTTCCTCGTAAGTGACATTTGACGGTTTCAGGGCGAGGATTGCTTTTTCCGGCAAGCATTTGTACTCGGCGTAAGCGCCAAATCGGAAGGCTGTGAATGCGTAAACCTGATTGCCCGGCTTGAATTGCGCCACGTCACGCCCCACTGATTCGACCTCGCCCGCCAAAACCAACCCGAGTATGGGATTTCTCGGTTTTGTGAACCCGAGCACGGCGCCCATCACCAGCTTGAGTCGGAGTGGAACGATGAAGGCCCGGACAATACAGTCGCTCGCAGTCACCGCGGTGGCGAAGATCTTTATGCGGACCTCATTGCTCGTGGGTGTCGGTTTCGGCAGGTCTGCGAGCTGAAGGACCTCGGGCGCTCCGTACCTCGTGCAGACGACAGCTCGCATCGCTCTCTCCCTGTTCAGCTCGATTCAAGACCACGTCCCGTGATTTCGTATATCTCGGCGGGTTACTCGCCGTAGCCCGGGATTTGACGCCATGGCCTCTTGTATCGCATCCCCGGCCGTCAGTTCAGCGTCGTCGGGAGCTAGTACAGAGCTGAGGCGAGCTTTGTCCGCGCCGTGGTGACAAGTGGATCATCAAGGCCGAGCTCGTCGAGGATGCCTATGACCACGCGGCGGATCTCGTCTCGGGTGCTGCGGGCTGGGGGGATCGCTTCAATGAGTGCGTCCAGGGCCCGTTCGTTATCACCAGCGTCGAGCGCCGCGAACGCAGTGCTCAGATCCAGTCCTTCCGTACGCTCGAGCCTGATCCGGGCAGCCAACCCCTCGGCTGCGTAGCTCCCATGAACATGGCCGAGGATCTCGAGAGCATCTTCCTTCTGCCCGCGGCCATGGACGATCCGGGCGAGCCGGATGGCTGCATCGGCATGCCCCGGATCGAGCTCCAGGGCCGCGCGGAGCGACTCCTCATCGCCCTTCTCAGCCAGCAGTTCTGCCTTCGAAGGGAGAAGTGCGTCGAGAAAGCGCTCCACGGCAGAAGCCGGCTGAGCACCGACGAACTCGGCCACGACTCGGCCCTTGTGGAACGCTTTGACCGCAGGGATGCCTCGAATGCCATATGACCTCGAGAGGGTCGGGTTGGCATCGACATCGAGCTTTACGAGTTCCAGCTGGCCGGAGCGCTTGGAAGCCTCGCGCTCCAGGACTGGACCAAGCTGCCGGCAAGGCGCGCACCAGTCGGCCCAGAAGTCGACCACGACTGGCATGGAATGGGAGCGGTCCAGAACAGCTGCCTGGAAGTTGCTCTCCGTCACATCCATGGTGTGAGCTTACGAGGATGTCGAGAACGAACGACGTGCTCCGTTCTATTGATGACAGCGCCACGTTGAGCGCCCGAAACAAGGAGTTGCGGATGAGATACCTACTGGCAGTCAATTTCGATGAGGCGTCATACAGACGCCGATGGAGGAGTGGACGCGCCAGGAGAAGTCCTCGATCACGACGACACGTTGATCTTACCGTTCATGTGCTGCCATCCAGCGTTGACCCCAGCATCGGCCATCGCGCTGACGTTACGTGCCGTCGGCGGACTTACTACGGCCGAGATTGCGAGCGCGTTCCTCGTAAGCGAGGCGACAATGGCCCAGCGCATCACCAGGGCGAAGCAGCGCATCAAGGCTTCAAGTGCCGCGTTTCGGATGCCGACGCAGCACGAGCAGGCAGCTAGATTGCGCTCGGTGCTGCACGTGCTGTACTTGATCTTCAACGAGGGGTACGCGACCAGCACGGGCCGCGAGCTGCACCGTACGGAGCTATCGGACGAGGCCATTCGGTTGACCAGGATGCTGCGCCAAATGCGTCCCGGCGACGCAACCGGTGAGCTGATTACTCTTGCGGCACAGGATCGAACACTGTGGGATCAGGCGCTCATCGCCGAAGGGATTGCCTTGATCAACCGCGGCATTGGCAGCGGGGCGGTCGGTGAATATCAGATTCAGGCCGCGATCGCAGCCATTCATGACCGGGCGCGGCGAGCCGGAGACACGGACTGGCGACAGATCCTGGCCCTCAATGGGCTGCTGGAGCAAATGACGCGCAGTCCGATCGTCAGCCTGAACAAAGCCGTTGCAGCTGCCATGGTCGACGGCGCGGTGGCGGGCTTGGCGATGCTCGACGCGGTCGACGAACGACTCAGTGGGCACTATCGCGTCGACACAGTGCGTGCACACCTGTTGGAGATGGCGGGTGATAAGAAAGCCGCGATGGCGCACTACCGGGCCGCGGCTGAGCGAACGACAAGACTTCCAGAGCGGCGCTACCTCACCAAGCAGGCAGCGGTCTCAAGATGTACGACGCCAGCGGCCGTGGCTCGGCCCACTAGCGAAACTATTCAGCAGTACCTGCGGCCGGCGGTTCATTCTGGTTGAGCCGTCGTTTTGACACCAAGGTCGGACGATGAGGAGCACCACGTGCGCGGTGCTCCTCAGTGGCTCGGCCCAAAGTCTTATGCCGGCGCTACTCGAGGAAGGCCAGGGTGGCCGCGGCTAACAGTGGCGAGTTGCCGATGTTGTAGTGGGTTAGGCCCGGAAGGATCGCGAGCGCGTGACCGCCCTTTGGCCGACCCTCGCCCATCCAGCCGCCATCGCGGAGGCCGCCATCGAGCAGCTTGAACACTTCGACGTAGTGGCCTGGCGGGGCCATGTCAGCATCGGCGGCGACCACGAGCGTCGGCATCTTGAGGCCGCGAACTTCCTCGGTGTAGTCGAAGTCTTTTGACATCGATGCGCCGATCTTGTCCAGCAGCCGAGGGAAGTCCTCAGGGCGTGGTGCGACCCGCTGATACAGCTGATACATCGGCGTGTCTTTCATGAACTCGGCGGCCGCCGCGTTGACCTGCCCTTGCTGTAGCCGCATCTCCGGATAGATTGCGTCGGGCCGGAGGTTCGCTGACACCATGACGAGCCGCCGGACCTTGGTCGGGTACCGAGCTGCCGTGTGGAGCGCAACCCCGCCGCCGAGCGAGTAGCCCACCACGTCCGGCGTGGTCAGCCCGAGATGATCAATGAGCGCCGCGATGTCGCCGGCCATCAGCCGGACGTCGATCGGTCGATCGATGTCAGCGGTACGGCCGTGACCTTGAAGGTCGACCGCGATGACCTGGTGTCGCTCTGCGAGCAGTGGTAGGACAGGCCCAAACGTCTCGCCCGACATGAGTCCGCCATGTAGAAGGATCAGCGGCCGCCCGCTCCCATGGGTCTCGTAGTAGAGGTTGATGCCGTTGACCTCGGCGTACTTGCCTATGCCCTTCGCTTGGGTTGTCCGTTCGCTGGCCATTGTCGTGCTCCTTGTGTGACTGAGAATTCGGTGCCGTATATAGAGACTCCCTGGACATCTTGAATTCATCGGTGGGCGGGGGATTGGGTTGGGCGACGTATGGCTTGCCGACCTACAGGCGGGCGGAATCGGCAGCGAATCCGGTAGGTTCGGATCTGTATGTACAAGGTCGAACTCGGCCTCGACACCTTTGGCGATGTGACCGTCGACGACGATGGGAGCGTGCTGCCCCAGCCACGGGTGATTCGGAATGTGGTCGATGAGGCTGTCTTCGCCGACCAGCTTGGCGTCGATTTCATCGGTGTTGGCGAGCATCACCGCCCGGACCTCGCCATTTCCGCACCGGAGGTCGCCCTTGCGGCAATCGCATCGCGTACGAAGCACATACGGCTCGGCTCCGCGGTGACGGTGCTCAGCACGGACGATCCCGTTCGGGTCTATGAGCGGTTCGCAACCCTGGATGCAGTGTCCGACGGGCGCGCCGAGATCATTCTTGGTCGCGGATCGTTCACGGAGTCGTTTTCGCTCTTCGGATATCGACTCGACGACTATGACGTCCTGTTCGAGGAGAAGCTCCAACTCTTCGCCGAACTACTGAAGGAAGGACCTGTCATGTGGTCGGGAACGACGCGGCCACCGCTCACGGGCCAGCGCGCCTATCCGACGACCGAGTCGGGATCGCTGCGCGCCTGGGTCGGCGTTGGCGGCAGCCCCGAGTCGGTTGTGCGCGCGGCACGATACGGTTTTCCGCTCGTGCTGGCGATCATCGGCGGCCCGCCTCGAAGGTTCGCGCCATACGTCGAGCTCTACCACCAAGCGCTCGCCGAGTTCGGACATTCCGATCGCCCAATCGCCGTTCACTCGCCCGGGTACATCGCAGAGTCGGACGAGCAGGCGCGCGAGGAGCTGTGGCCGCACTACTCGGCATTTCACGCGCGCATTGGCCGCGAACGCGGGTGGCCGCCCATGACGCGCGCTCAGTTCGACGCGTCCACCGGCCCCGAGGGCGCCCTCTTCGTCGGAGCGCCCGAAACGGTCGCCGCGAAGATTGTCGATACGGTGACGACGCTTGGGCTAGCGCGATTCGACATGAAGTACAGCAACGGCACGCTGCCGCATTCGAAAATGATGCGCAGCATC
>VBHX01000057.1 GCA_005879945.1 Chloroflexota bacterium
TGGGCAGATGCAGTCTTTTGACTCGACGATGAAGAATGACTTCACCAAACGGTCTTCCAATGAATGGAAGCTGATCGTCGCCATACGACCACCGGGTTTGAGAATCCCAAGAGCTGCTTTCAATCCAGATTCGATCTCGCCCAACTCGTCGTTGACTGCGATGCGGATGCCCTGAAAGGTTCGGGTCGCGACGTTGATGTCGCGGGGCCACGCCCGTCGCGGGATGGCCGCCTCCACCGCTGATGCCAGGTCGCGTGTGGTGCGCAGGGGGCGGCGCGCCACGATGAACTGTGCGATCCGGCGTGCCCATCGCTCCTCGCCGTATTCGTGCAGGATCCTCTCGAGCTCCGTGACGTCGAACTCGTTGACGATCCGCTCCGCGGTGAGCGTGGTGCTGGTGTCCATCCGCATGTCCAGCGGCCCCTCGCCGCGGAAGCTGAATCCGCGTTCGGGGGCGTCGAGCTGGACGCTGGAGAGACCGAAGTCGAACAGGATCAGGTCCGCCGGGACGAATCCGGCGGTTTGCGCCAGGGCGTCCACCTCGCCGAAGCGACCGTGGACGAGGACCGCCGCCGGCCCATAAGGGGCCAGCGCCGATCGCGCGGCTTCGACCGCCGCAGGATCGCGGTCGATCCCAAGCAGCCGGCCGCCTGGCTCGATCCTTTCGAGGATCTGGCGGGCATGGCCCGCCTGCCCCAGGGTGCAGTCGATCGCGACCGCCCCCGCTCGGGGCTCGAGCAGCTCTATTACCTCTTGTGAAAGTGCAGGTTGGTGGCCGCTCAGCGTCCTGAGATCACCCTGTCAGCGAATTCTGTGAATCGTCCTTGTGCGTCGGTGCTGTAGCTGTTCCATCGCGCCTCTGGCCAGATTTCCACGCGCGAGCCCATGCCGATCACCACCGCCGTCGATGGTGTCTCGATTCCCGTCAGCCGGCGCTGCTCCATTCCCAGCGTGATCCGGCCCTGGCCATCCGGCTCGAACGGCTCCGACATCGGGTAGAGCGTCCGCGCCAGCGCCCGCTGGTCGGGACCAGGCAGCGGGCTGCGCAACTCCTGCGCCAGCGCGTCCCAGAGGTCCGGCGGGTAGATCGCCAATGCGCTGTCCTGGCTCACCGACACGTAGCTCCCCTCCGGGAGCTGCTTGCGAAATGCTGCCGGGATGGCGAGCCTTCCTTTGTCGTCCACACGGACCCGATGTGCCCCCGTAAACACTCATCGGGCCTCCCGGATATTCCCCACGAAGTCGGAGGCTTCGCCTTGACTTCGCTGAGACCCCATAAGAAAGAACTCGAGTGAAGCCCTTTTTTGGCGCGCGCACAGCCCGCACCCACAGCCGAGCAGCTCCAGCGGCAGCGGGTTGCCCAGCTTGTCGAAGCGGTGATTCAGCGACCTGGCCGCGCGCATCCACATGTCCTTAGCCAGTCGCGGAGGACTGGGAAGCTTGGCCATCCGGTGCGCCCGAAGCGGGAGATTCCCGGGTGGCACTCAGCGAGGCCTCCGGTTGGTCGGAGGCCTCGTCGGCGTCAGCACCATCGCGGCTGCGGGGAGAACTGGCGTAGAGGAGGTGTATGGCGTGCCGTACTTGGACGTAGGGTGCGATGTATGTTTCCATGTAGCTAGGTTCACCACTTCTCCCCACTGATCACCGCGATTCGCCGCAAACCTTAACCACCACGGTTAGCCCTGTCAATACCTTTACCACAAGATGTAGGGCGCCCCTGGCGAGGGCAGGAGGACCAAGCCCAACATGTTGAGTTCAAGCCGATTGCACCTACTACATTCGGGGTTCGAATGTGATAGTGACGAACATTAGTTTGGAGTTCGCGCCGCGGTGGGGACTTTCTAGCCGCTCCTCTTCAAGAGCCCCAGTCGCTTGGCCCGGTTCTCCGCCCAGCCGAACACGAGGATGCTGGCCGGGATCAGCACCACCCCCATGCCGAGCAGTATCGCGATGGTCCCGAGCTCGGAGGTGACGCCGGCGCCGTCGAGGAGGCTGTGGCGGATGCCCGCCAGCGCGTACGTGAGCGGCGAGACCGCTCCCGCCAGCTGCATCGGTAGCGGCAATACCGACAGCGGGTAGTAGACCCCCGAGACCAGGAGCAGGAAACCCTGCAGGGCGATCGACATCTGCTCGCCCTTCTGCGGCGAGAGCAGCGGCAGGACCGCGGTGAGGATGCTCAAACCTATCAGCGGCACCGTCGACGCGGCGAGCACAGCGAGAGCCGCGGGAATGTCTGCATGAGAGAAGTCGAGCTGGAACATCGCCGCCGCGATGAGCAGGACGATAAAGGTCCGCGCCAGTCCGTAGCCGATCGCGAACAGGCAGATGCCGAAGAGGTGCGTGATGCGCCGCACAGGGGCCATGAACGTGTACTCGATCGTTCCCTCCCAGCGCTCCCAGCTGATCGCATATGCGGCCTCCATGAACACGAGCGAGAGGTAGCCCCAGAGCAGGGCGCCTACCAGCAGGTAGAGCTGCGCCTTGCGCAGGTCGAACGACGCAGCCTCGGCTCCGAGCGTGCCCAACCCCGACGCGAGATAGCCGATCGACAGCACGCTGACCAGGCTGTAGAAGAGCCATACGACCTCCCACACCCAGTAGCGCTTGACGACGTGCATCTGCCGCTCGGCAAAGCCGAACAGGGCGTTCATCTCGGCGTTTCGTACCTCGACGCTCATTCGCCTTCCTCTTCCCCATCGAGCTGCAGGCTCTTGCCCGACAGGAGCATGAACACGTCTTCGAGCGCGCTTGCATGACCGTCTTGCGCGTACCGACGGCACAGTTCGTCGGGCGTGCCGTCCGCCAGTACGCGACCCGCGTCCATCATGAGGACCCGGTCACACAGCTCCGCCGCCTCGTCCATGTCGTGCGTACATAGAAGGACGGTGACCTCTCGCTCGCCCCTCAGCATCTGAAGCAGCGACTGCACCTCCTTCTTCGACCGCGGGTCGAGTCCCGTCGTCGGCTCGTCCATGAGCAGCAGCGATGGCGCTGTCAGGAAACTTCGCGCGATGGCCACCTTCTGCTGCTGGCCGCGCGAGAGCTGCTTCATGGGCTGGTCGAGGGTGTCGCGCGCCAGCCCGAGCTTGTCGAGTATCTCGACGACCTTCTCGCGCGTGCCAGTTGCGCCGCGTCCATAAAGACGGGCGGCGTAGAGCATGTTCTCCCACGGGCTGAGCTCCTTGAAGAAGGCAGCCTCGACCGAAACGCGGTTCACGTGCCGGCGCACGGCGAGCGGCTCGGCGGCGACGTCCCAGCCGAACACCATCGCGCGGCCCGCGTCGGGAGTCAGCAGCGTGCCGAGGATGCGGATCAGCGTCGATTTCCCGCTGCCGTTCGGGCCAAGGATCCCGGTGACACCGCCGGCTTCGATGACCAGGTCGAGCTCGTGCAGCGCAACCTTGTCCTTCCACTTGCGACGCCACCAGGGCGCGCCTGATTCGCGCTCGCGCCGGCGAAACGCTTTGCTTACGCCCTGGATCTCGATTGCTGTCATCTCTTCTCTCCGCGAAATTTCAAACTCCAACCTCCCCACCGGCGCTGAGCGCCACCTCCCCACACGGTGGGGAGGTCCGGCAAAAGAAAAAGGACCGCCGCGGTGCCCAACAACCGCACGGTCCTTTGAAGGCTTGAGCTGGTCGGTGCTTAGCGGAACAGGCTCAATGTGCGGTCATCAAAAGGCAGACTCCGCCCTCGATGGCGAAGTTGTCCTTTGTGAGGCCGCCCAATTAGCGCTACTCCTTATGAAACCAATAGACACACCCGGATGGGTGTGGAGACGGACCTAGAGTAATGGCCGCCGTCCGCCAAGTCAAGACGCGGCGGCGAGCTGGTCGACCACGAAGGCCGATACGAATGCCTCCTCTCGCCAGGACTCGTATCGGCCGGAAGGGCCCGAATGGCCGGACTCGAGGTCGGTCTTGAGAAGGATCGGGCGCGAGCTCAGCGTGGCCGAGCGCAGCTTCGCCACCCACTTCGCCGGCTCCCAGAATGGCACACGCGGGTCGTTGAGCCCAGCGGTGACCAGGACCGCCGGGTAGCCCACCCGACGCACGTTGTCGTAAGGCGAGTAGCTCTTCATGTAGTCGTAGAACTCTGGGTCGTTGGGGTCGCCCCACTCTTCGTATTCGTTGACGGTCAATGGAATCGATTCGTCGAGCATGGTCGTCAGCGCGTCGACGAACGGAACCTGCGCGACCGCGCAGGCGAATAAGTCTGGGCGTGCGTTGAGCACCGCGCCGATGAGCAGCCCGCCGGCGCTGCGGCCGCGGATTGCGAGGTGACGCGGGCTCGTGTAGCCCTGATCGATCAGTTCCACAGCGCAGGCGATGAAGTCGTCGAAGGTGTTCGTCTTGGTCAGGAACTTGCCATCCTCGTACCACTCCCTCCCCATCTCGCCGCCTCCGCGGACGTGAGCGATCGCATAGATGAAGCCTCGGTCGAGAAGGCTTAGTCGCGCGGCGTCGAACATGGGGTCGCTGGGAAGCTCGTAGGCGCCGTAGCCGTAGAGCAGCGTCGGGTTGGTTCCGTTCCGAGCAAGGTCGCGTCGGTACACGAGCGACAGCGGGACGCGCACGCCGTCTGCAGACGTCGCCCACAGGCGGTCGGTGATGTAGTCCTCGCGGTTGTAGCCGCCGCGGACCGGCTGCTCCTTGACGAGGGTGCGTTCGCGGCTATCCATGTCGTAGTCGAACGACGACCACGGAGCGGTCAGCGACGTACAGAAGTAGCGCATCACCGAGCTGTCATAGACCGGGTTCGAGCCCGCGTATGCCGTGTACGTGGTATCGGGTTGCTCTACTAGGTGGAGCTCGCCGGACCTGGTGTCGAGCACCTCGAGGCGCTGAAGACCGTCCGATCGCTGGCCGATCACCACGTGGTTGATGTGCACGTCGATTGCGTTCAGGCGCACGCCTTCGCGCTCCGGCACCAGATCCGTCCACGCCTCTCGCCCAGGACGGTCAATTGGCGCCGCGACGAGCTTGAAGTCGTGCGCGCCGTCATTCGTCAGGATCAGGAAGCGGTCTTCCTGGTGGTCAACGGAATACTCGACGCCGTGGCGACGGGCCTCGAAGAGGATCGGCTCGCCGGCCGGATCGTCGCTGCGCAGGTAGCGGCTCTCGCTCGTGATCTGGCTCGAGCTCGTGAAGATGATGTAACGCTCGCTCTTCGTCAGCTCGACGCCGAGCTCGAAGCGCTCATCGTTCTCCTGGAGGACGAGCACATCACTGCTGATGGGCGTGCCCAGCTCGTGCCGCCAGACCTGGTACGGGCGCATCGCCTTGTCGGGGCGGACATAGAGGAATGTCTTGCTGTCGGCCGACCAGGCCGAGCCGTAATAGAGGTCGTTGAGGATGTCTGGGAGGTCCCGCCCGGTCGACAGGTCGCGGAAGCGCACCTGGTGGAGCTCGTTGCCGGTGAGGTCGATGGCGTAGGCGAGGATGTTCTCGTCCGGGCTGTGCTCGACGTACCCGAGCTCGAAATAGTCGTGGCCCGTGGCCAGCTCGTTCCCGTCGAGCTCGACCTCCTCGGGGGCATCCATCGAGCCCTTCCGCCGGCAGTGGATGTCGTAGTCGAGCCCCTCCACCGTTCGGGTGTAGTGCCAGTAGCCCTTGAAGTAGGTAGGCGGCGAAGTGTCGGTCTGCTCGACCCGGTCGACGATCTCCTGGTACAGCCGCTGCTGGAGCCTGGCTGCGGGCGCCATGACGGCGTCAGCGAACAGATTTTCGGCTTCCAGGTAGGCAATGACTTCAGGGTTGGCTCTCTGCCGTAGCCAGAAATAGGGGTCGATCCGGCTGTCGCCGTGCTTGGTCAGAACCGTCGGGCGCTCGGCTGGGATGGGGGGCATCGGGGCCCCGACGGGCTCTTCCATGGGGGATACATCCTGCCAGGTTGAGGCGGCTTCCAAACTAGTCTTGACAGGCCCCTTTTCCGGTCATCCCAGCTATCAGATGAACCCCCACCAGGGTCCGGGTACCGTCAAAAATTGCGTCGAAATGGCCCCCGTTTGGAAGGCTAGCCGGCGAGCTTGAAGGCCTTCCGAACCAACCGCTTGACGGCCGGCTTTTCGACGTCCGCCGGCGAGTGCAGGGTGATGAATCGCGAGTCTTTGCCGCCGCCCTGGAGCAAGCCGCTGCCGTCGTCGAGCTCGCGGCCTCGATAAAGGAACAGTGCGGCGTAATTCGTGAAGGTGCCGATGCCGACAACGTTGGCGCCGCCCTCCGCGTAGCGGACGATCTTCCACATTGCGCTCTTCCCGTGCGGCGGCTGGCTGTTGTAGGCGATCTCATCAGCCTTGGGAGCAATCTGCTTCACCGTCTTGATCGCGGCCTTCACGGTGGGGCGCGTCTTCGCCGGAATCCTCTTGAGCTGTTCATCCAACTGGATCTGCTTCCCCATCATTTCATCGCCTCGTAAGTGGCGATCACGACGCCAGTGGTGGTGGTCTTCGTGTCGATGAGCCGGAGGGCCACATTAGATCCGTCGTCGCCGAATAGACGCCGCCCTGATCCAAGAACCAATGGATGGATCAGAAGAATGTACTCGTCGACGAGACCTGCCTTCGTGAGCGCCCTCACCAGCTCCCCACTGCCCAGTATCACCAGATCCTTGCCCGGCTGAGCCTTGAGCGAGCCCATGGACTTCGCGGCATCGCCCTCGAGGAGCGTGGAGTTTTTCCACGGCAGTGGTTCCCGCAGCGTGGTCGACGCAACGTACTTCTGGGTGTTGTTCAGCACGTCGGTGAATGGATTGTCGGTGCGATTGGGCCAGACGGAATAGAAGTCTTCGTACGTGCGCCGGCCGAACAGCAGGTCCGGGGCGGCGGCCATGCTCGCGCCGGCGACCTGGCCCATGACCGGATCGGAGTACGACAGCGCCCAGCCGCCGTGCTCGAAGCCGCCACGCGTGTCCTCGTCCGGCCGGCCCGGCGCCTGCATGACTCCGTCGAGGGTGAGACTCTCGAAAGCAGTGACCTTTCTCATCTAAGCGCCCCCACGCGTGATGGACGGTTGACCAGCAGGGCTGCCACCAGCCCCGCCACGGCGAGCAAGCATATGGCCACTCCGTACTCGAGCGCCGCCTGGTGCAGACCGACCCGCGTGACCCCATAACCGGCGGCAACCGCGGGTAGTGCAAAAGCCAGGTACGCAACGATGTAGATCGCGGCGATCAGCGCGCCTCGGGCGGTCGTGGCCGCCAGCGTTACGAGGCTGCGCAGGACGCCGAGCCACCCGACGCCGAACCCGATGCCGGTTACCGCCGTTGCGGTAAAGAAAAGGAGAGCCGAAGTCAGCGCCACCGCGACCACGGTCAGGGCCAGGCCGGCCACCAACGCAATGCCCCCGACGACCATTGCCCGTCGCGGTTGCCATGAGCGCACCGTAACAATGGCAGCCGCGCCGACGCCTGCAAGCAGACCGATGGCAAGGCCGCCCAGCACTCGATTTGTCGAGCCGGCGAGCTGCAGGGCGAGGCTTGGGCCGAGGGATAAATAGAACCCGCCGACACCCCAGCCCGCGATGAGACTCGGCAGCGCGGCAGCGAATGCGGGTCTAACCGTCGGCTCGACGCCGACACGCGGCGCCAATCGAAGGCGGGCGCGCCGTTGGGCAGGCTCGGCCATCAGTGCGACGCCGATTCCGGCGAGGACGAAGCCGACGAGCATGAGCCAGTAGATGAGGTGAAGAGGATCCGGCCCGTACTGGACCAGGACCGACGACGCCAGTGCTCCAAGAGCAAGACCCAATGTCGGCGTGACGCTGTTGACGATGGCTGCAAGGTTTGGGCGCTCGGGTGGCTGGAGATCGACGAACGATGCCGCGAGCGGGCTGGTCGCCATGCCTGTCGCTATGCCCTGCGCGACTCGGGCCGCAAAGAGCCAGCTGATATCCGTGGCGTAGAGGAACATCAACATGCTCGCGACCTGAATCCCAAGCGCGGCCAGGATCACTGGTCGCCGCCCGACAGCATCGGATAACGACCCGGTGAGCAGGAGTGCCACCAGCAAGGCGATCGCGTAGATCGCGAACACCTCGGTCAGGGCGGCAGGCGAGAATCGCCACTTCGCGGCGTAAACCGCGTAAAGAGGCGAGGGGGCTGCCGCGGCAAACAAGAAGAGCACAAGGGTGGCCGCGACGATCCAGAACGCGGGGCCGCGACCGACCCTCCCAGGCGAACTCATCCGTGCCAGACAACATTGCACCGATGTTGGTTACTTCCGTTGGCGGGGTAGATTTCTACATGTGAGAGCAAGCGGCTGGAACCAGAAGACGATCGCCGAGTTCCACGAAAAGAAAGGACTCGGAGTCGGCATGTGGGGCGATCACGTGCTGCTCATGACCGCCAAAGGGGCCAAGAGTGGCGACGACATCTGCACCCCGCTTGTCTACGGCCGAGATGGCGATCGCTACGTCATCGTTGCTTCGAAGGGCGGGGCACCAACGCACCCCAGCTGGTTCGAGAACATCAAGACCAACCCGGAGGTCGAGGTCGAGGTCGCGAACAAGGGCGGCACCGAGAAGTTCCAGGCCCGGGCGCAAGTGATTGACAGCCGTCCGGAGCGTGATCGGCTGTTCAAGGAGATGTGCAAGATCTGGCCCTCGTATGCCGACTACCAGACCAGGACCGAGCGCGTGATCCCCGTGGTCATCCTCGAACGCGAAAGCTGAGCTGAGGATCATCGGACGAAGTGCCCGCTGGGAGCGCAGGGCACACACTTCAAGCCGGCGGGCTTCGCATCGCATATAAGCGCGTCGGCGAAGGGTCGCCGCTGATTCTTCTTCACGGCTTCTTCGGCGACAGCCGGGTTTGGAGCCGACAGCTCGAGGATCTCTCCGACCAGTTCGACGTGGTCGCCTGGGACACGCCGGGCTGCGGCCGATCTTCGGACCCACCCGACACGTTTCGTATGCCTGACTACGCCAGGTGTCTTTCGGCATTCATTCAGGCCCTCCAGCTCGAGCGCCCACATGTGCTCGGACTGTCGTTCGGTTCAACCCTCGCTCTGGAGCTGTACCGTCAACAGCCCAGACTGTGCAGGACGCTTGTGCTGGCTTCGGCGTATGCAGGTTGGAGCGGCTCACTCCGCGCCGATGTCGTCGAACAAAGGCTGCGCAAGACCATTTCCGATCTCGACCTGCCCCCTGCAGAGGTAGTCAACATCTACAACGTCCCGGGGCTTCTCACCGAATCCGCCGGGCAGACTCTGGTCGACGAAAATGCAGCGATCATGTCGAGCTTCCACCCCACCGGCATGAAGGCGATGACACACGCGCTTGCGGAGGCAAACCTTCGCGACGTGCTTCCCTCTGTCGACGTGCCAACTTTGTTGTTGTACGGCGACCGAGATGTGCGGTCGCCGCTGAGCGTGGGTCAAGACCTCCACTCTCAGATTCCGGGATCCAGACTGGTTGTGATCCCTGGGGCCGGCCATTTGAGCAATGTCGAGGCGCCAGACCGCTTCAACGACGAGGTCCGGGGGTTCCTTCGAACTGCCGGCTGATGACCTAGGTGACTGTGGCCTTGTACTCGTCGTGCCGTCGCCACCACTCGTACGGCGGGGTTTGCGGGTACCCGGCCGGCGAATCCTCCCAGTTCTCTTTGCGGCCCAACGGCGTCAGGTCGAGGAATGTCCAGGTGGGGCCAAGGGCCTCGACCCCGCGACTGGTCATGAAGTAAGTGGGGCAGATCTTGTCGGCGTCGCGAAGAAAAACACTCAGGCCGAAAGTCTCGCCCTGGTCCGTGGTGAGGCCCGGGGCATCCGGCTGACGGCCAGCCGTCGACGTCAGGGGCGAACATGAAGTGGAACAGCAGAGCTGACAGCGGCCATCGAACATGTCGAGCAGCCTTGCCTTCCCGGTCGGGCCTTCGAACACATAGTCCTTGTCGATCAGGACCATCGGCTGCCGGCGTCGCTCGACGGCCAGCGCGTCTCGAGCGCGGGTGGCTTCTTTTTCCTTGGCGAGCAGCTTCTGATGCGCTGCCAGCCAGTCTTCGGATGGCACGATTTGCGGCAGTTTCATTACTTCTCCTTAGATTTGTTCCGCAGCTCGATCGCCAGCGCCGCGTAGGCTTTCGCCTTGCTCTGGTGGACGTCCGGGCCGCCGCCTTCCCCGTCAATTGCGGGCGAATGCGACCTTAAGGTTCTCCGCTTCGCGCTTCTAAGCACGTGAGACCGCGAGTCGCGATAGAAGGCCGCGTCATCGAGCGCCTCCAGGATCAACGCCAATTCTTCGTATGTGATCTGGGCTCGGTCGGTCATACGCGAGGCACTATATGTTTGCCTGAGCCATGAGTGTTTTCTTTCGAGCCGCTTACCTGTTCGGCTTCAAGCCATGGGATACCGGCGTGCCGCCTCCCGAGCTCGTTTCGGTCGTGGAGGGGCAAGACAGCCTGGCGCCTGGAAAAGCGCTCGATCTCGGTTGCGGGACGGGGACCAACTCCATCTATCTCGCCCAGCATGGCTGGGACGCGACAGGCATCGATTTCGTCCCCCGCGCCATCAACGCTGCGCGCCGAAAGGCCGCAGCAGCCGGCGTCTCGCCCAGGTTCATCGTCGGCGACGTAACCCGATTGACCGAGCTCGGCGTGGGATCCGGCTACGACTTGCTGCTGGACCTGGGCTGCTTCCACAGCATCCCCGACACCGGCCGAGATGCCTACGTCCGAGGCGCGACTCAGGTCGCGCGTCCGGGTGCCGTGATGCTGCTGTTCTGTGCCGTGCGGCGGGACAAACCACAGCGGATAGGGCCGAGAGGGGTCGCCCCCGGCGAGGTGGCTCAGCGGTTCGGCTCCGGCTGGGAATTGGTCGCGGAACAGGCCGGCCGGCCCATGCTGGGCTGCTTCTCCGCCTGGTACCGACTTCACCGCAAGTTGTAGTCGACAAGACCATAACTTCCTGCTAGGGTAAGAGTCGTGACGACCAAAACCCGCAGCCAGAAGGTCGCAGCGCCATACGACCCATCGCAGTTCCCCGCGTTCGCGGTGACCGTGGATGTGGTGGTCCTGACCATGTCCGAGGGCACGCTTCAGGTGCTGCTCATTCGACGTGGGGTGGCGCCATTCGAGGGAATGTGGGCGATTCCAGGTGGATTCAAGCGTCCCTACGAGACGCTCGACGAGGCGGCGAAGCGAGAGCTTGGTGAAGAAACCGGCGTCGACAGCGCGAACTTGCTGACCCAGTTCGGCGCATACGGAGATCCTGGGCGCGACCCTCGGATGAACGTCGTGACGGTCGCCTACCTCGCGGTGCTTCGCAAGGTGGGCGTGGTTGTCGCCGGCACGGACGCAGCCCCCGCGGCGCTGATCCCCGTGTCCGACGCGCTGAACGGAACGATCAAGCTCGCCTTCGACCACGCGCGGATCGTGCGTGGTGCGGTAGAGCGCGTCCGCGCCGACCTCGACCTCACCGGCGCTGCAACCGCGTTCGTCGGGCCGACCTTCACCATCGCCGAGCTAAGGGCCGTCTACGAGGCGGTCTGGGCGGTGCGGCTCGACGGCGCGAACTTTCGAAGGAGCGTCGTCGCGGAGGACGGCTGGGTGATCCCAACCGGCCGCCGAGCTCGGCCCGGCGCACCGGGCGGGAAGCCAGCGGAGCTCTATCGGGCAGGACGCATGTGGAAGTACGGCAGTCCCGTCCGGCGCTCGCAGCCAAACGGGAGGAGAAAGGGAGCCTCGTGAGAGCAGTTGTCTACGACCGGTACGGGCCGCCGGATGTCCTGCGACTCGAAGAGGTCGAACGGCCCGTCCCGAAGGACGATGAGGTGCTCGTAAAGATCCACGCGACGACTGTTACCCGGACTGACTGCGGCGTTCGAGCTGCTACACCATTCATTACCCGCTTCTTCACTGGCGTGCGCCGGCCCAGGCGGCGGATCCTCGGCGCCGAGCTGGCGGGAGAGGTCGAAGCAGCAGGAGCGGCCGTCCGCGAGTTCGCAGTCGGTGATCAGGTCTTCGGCATCAGCGCGTGGCTGTTCGGCGCACACGCGGAGTTCATCTGCATGCGGGAGAGCGCCGCGCTGGCGCACAAGCCGGCCGGTATGACGTTTGAGGCAGCTGCGGCCGTCTGCGACGGAGGAATCCTGGCCCTCATGGGCTTGAGACCCGCAAATGTCCGCAAGGGTCAGAGGGTCGTCGTCTACGGCGCGTCTGGTTCGATCGGGACCGCGGCGGTGCAGCTGGCCAAGTACTTCGGCGCCGACGTCACGGCGGTATGCAACACCAAGAACATCGAGCTCGTGAGATCGCTGGGAGCCGACAGGGTGATCGACTACACGCAGGAAGACTTCACGAAGAACGGTGAAACATACGACGCGATATTCGACACGGTCGGCATCCTCTCGTTCAGCCGGTGCAGAGGCTCCCTGAAGCCTGGCGGTGTCTACAACCCAACCGACGGGCTTCGGAACGTCTTTCTAGCACCGTTAACGTCCAGGATCGGAAGCAAGAAAGTGATCTTCCCAATACCGCCTCGATACACGAAGAAGGAGGTCTTGTTCCTGAAGGACCTCATAGAGGCCGGGAAATACCGGCCGGTCATCGACCGGTGCTACCCGCTGGCGGACGCGGTCGAGGCGACCAGGTATGTGGAGACACGGCAGAAGACGGGGAATGTCGTCCTCACTCTCAACGGGGGCCCAGTTCGATGAAGGCTGTCGTCTACGACAGGTACGGGGCGCCGGATGTGCTGCGCCTCGAAGAAGTCGAGCGGCCCGTCCCCGTGGAGGACGAGGTGCTCATGAAGATACACGCCTCCACGGTCAATCGGTTGGACGTCCACACCCGCGAGGCCAACGTGAAGTCCGGGGCCGTCGTTTCGCTTCTCAGCCGTCTTGTTTCGGGTGTGCGCCGGCCGCGGCAGCGGATCCTGGGCAGCGAATTTGCCGGAGAAGTCGCGGCGGTTGGCCCGGCCGTCACCGGCTTCGCGGTCGGCGACCACGTCTTCGGCAACACCGGTCTGGCGTTCGGTACTCATGCGGAGTTCATGTGCATGAAGGAGAGCGCCCGGATCGCGCAAATGCCTGCCGGAGCGAGCTTCGAGGAGGCCGCTGCGATCACCGACGGTGCCCTCAACGCCCTGTGGTGCCTGAGAGTCGCTGATCTCCGCAAGGGTCAGACGATCGTCGTCTATGGCGCGTCCGGCGCTATCGGCACCGCAGGTGTGCAGCTGGCCAAATACTTCGGCGCCGACGTCACCGCGGTGTGCAACACCAAGAACCTCGAGCTCGTGCGGTCTCTCGGGGCAGACAGCGTGATCGACTACACGAAGGACGACTTCACCAAGAACGGCCAGACGTACGACGTAATCTTCGATGCGGTCGGCAAGCACTCGTTCAAGCGCAGCAAGGGCTCTTTGAAACCGCGCGGCATCTACCTGGCGACGGATGGGTTCCGGAATCTCTTCCTGGCGCTGTGGACCTCGCGGTTCGGACAAAAGAAGGTGATGTTCCAACTGCCGCCCCGGTACGCGAAGAAGGACATCCTCTTCCTCAAAGAGCTCGTCGAGGCCGGGAAATATCGAGCGGTCATCGATCGGTGCTACCAGTTAGAGGACGTGGTCGAGGCGGCCAGGTACGTGGAGACGCAGCAGAAAACTGGGAACGTAGTCCTGACGATCAACGGCGGTCGAGCTCGATGACATGGGAGGGCTGATGAGAGCGATCGTCTACGACAGGTACGGGCCGCCTGACGTTCCCCAAAGAGCTCGTCGAGGCCGGAAAATACCGGGCGGTCATTGATCGCCGCTACGCGCTGGAGGACGTGGTCGAGGCGGCCAGGCATGTGGAAACCGAGCAGAAGACTGGGAACGTCGTCCTGACGGTCGTCCCCACTCCCTCACCCCAACTCCGCTGAGGGACAGTAGCGTTCGAGGTTGATGAGTCGGGTGCTCGACGCCATGTAGGTGTCGGTGTCCTCGATTCGATACCCGGCTTCGACAAGACTGGCCGCCGCCGGGTGCGGACCGAAGACTGGCACGATGGCTGATGTTGCGTGCTCGGCCGACCACCGCAGCAGCGCCGCTGCGGTGAGCCGCGAGCGGTTAGCGGTCGCTGCACCGACCGGACCGACAAACGCAGTAAGCGCGGTGCCGCCGGCCTCGACCAGCCTAACGAATCCGTAGCCGATGACCTGTTTGCGATGGACTGCTGCGAAGCAGCGCGCGTGGCCAGCGAGGAAATCGAGGTCCTTCGGGCGTTCTCGACCCGAGGGTACGCCGTCTAAGTCGGCGAGTTCTACCGGAGTCGAATCACGCAGCGTCACGCCCGGGTCGGCCAACCGCGAAGCCGCTTCGGGTGATCCCTTCAGGTAGAGGAGCGGCGCGACCGGCAGGAGAAACGATCGTTCAAGGATCGCCCTACCGATTCCTTGTCCCAGCCGATCGCGGCTGATGAACAGGTCGGCCAGGTGCGCGATTCCATTCCGCTCCAGCACGCCTCCGAATCCGACCACCTGGCCCTCTGCCTCACAGACCGTGAGCGTGGCCGTCGCGAGCTCGTGGTCGATGTAATCCGGCCGGCGCGACCAGCTCGCGAGGTTGCCGTAGCTGTTCGCGATCGCACGAATGGGCTCGACATCCGCATGTGTTGTGGGCCGGACGATCAACGCAACCTGCATGAGTTGTGGCTGGGCCGGATCATATCGGGATGGCCTTGAGCCGCCGGTTGCGCGTCAGTGTGAAAGCCCCCCGCGATCCCGGCTTCGGCGCCCTGCGGCGTGCAGCCCGCGCAGCCATCGTCATCCCACTCGCTTTTGCATTCGCGGATTTGCTTCTGCGCGAGTCGCAAATCCTAATCTTCGTTGTCTTCGGCTGCTTCTCGCTGCTTGTGATTTCCGACTTCGGTGGGTTCCGCCGACCACGCGCGCTGGCCTACCTGACGGCCACGGTCGTAGGTGCGGTACTGGTGGCGCTGGGCACATTCGCTTCGTCCTCGCTGTGGCTTGCAGTGACGTCGATGCTCGTGGTTGGTTTCGTGATCTCATTCAGCCGCGTCTTCGGCGGCTACGTCGCGGCGGCGAACCTCGGCATGATCCTCGCCTTCGTGATCGCGGTCACCATCCCGGCGCCGGTCGCGGATATTCCCTTGCGCGTCGGGGGCTGGGCCATCGCCGGTTTGGTGTCGACTGTGGCAGCTGTCACGCTCTGGCCGCGGTTCGAGCGCGTCACCATGCACCACCAAACGGCCCAGGCTTTGCTGGCCATCGCGGATCTCGTTCAGGGCATTGGGTCTGGTGCGGGCCAGGGCGATGTGCAGAGTCTCGAGGATAGGGCGAGCCAGGCGGTGCTGGTGGCTCGACGGGGATTCGCCGCGTTGGCCAAGCGTCCAACCGCATCCGCTCGTCGCGATCGCGCATTTGCACAGCTCCTCATTGAGCTCGACAGGATCCTCGAAATCATTGAGCGCCCCTTCAACGAAGACAGACCAACGGTGCGACCGGGCTTGGCCGAGACGGACCAGCTGGTCGCGGCTGTGGTCGCCGCATTGCGCGCCAGCGGGGCCGTGCTTACGGGGGGCGCCCAGCCGGATGTGCAGGCGATCGACGCAGCACGTGTACAGCACCGCGCCGCCCTGGATCGATGGGCCGCCGAGCAGATCCGGACGCACCGGCCTCTCGAGGAGGTGCTCGACGGACTCGGTTTCGACGACACGCTTCGTGTGGTTTCGTACCTCGCCTTCGTGCTGGGCGGCAATGCCGTAATCGCGTCAGGCGCACGGCCCAATGTCAGCGACACGGCGATGAATTTCGCACGCACGATCCAGGCCCACCTCGAGTCGCCATCTACAGTGCTTCAAGGCAGCCTTCGTGTGGCCATTGGCCTGGCCGTTGCAGTCCTGGTCGCTCGCGCATTCGACCTGTCACATGCCTTCTGGGTCGTCTTGGGGACGATCCAGGTCCTCCGCAGCAATGCGCTTGGCACAGGCCGCAGCATCGTCCAGGCTGTGGTGGGCAATGCGATCGGGGTAATCATCGGCGGGCTCTTCGCGGTCGTCGCGGGCAATCATCCGGCGGTCATGTGGGCAGCCTTCCCAATCGCGGTGTTCGGTGCTGCCTATGCAGCGACAACCGTGGGTTTCATGGCGAGCCAGGCCGCGTTCACCATCAACCTGATCGTCGTTTTCAATCTCATCTCACCGGCAGGCTGGCAGGTCGGCCTCGTGCGCATCGAAGACCTGCTGGTTGGCGCCCTCATCAGCCTGGTGGTGGGTGTGCTGCTCTGGCCGCGCGGAGCCCGCCGCGAGTTTGCCCGTGCGGTGGCAAGCGTTTATCGAAGCCTGGTTCCGTACCTGGAGCACGCGTTGGATCGCGTTCTCGGGTTCGAACCGCCGAGTGCGCCTGACCCTACTCGGCAGTTGGTCCTGCGCGCCAGGGACCGAGCCGATGCTGCCTACGACACATTCACGACCGAGCGAGGCGGCGCTTCGTTCGACCAGGAGACGGCTGTCTTCTTGCTGGCTTCACCCAGCCACATGAAGCTCTCAGGTGACCTTCTCAATCTGATCGCCGGCGTCATGGGCTACTCAGCAAGCAGCTGCGCCGATGGTGCGCGCGAGGTACGAGAGCAGGTGCGCATTTTGCTGGCTGAATACAGTCACCTCGCAGATCGCTTGAGTTTGTCTAAGGCCGACGGACCTGAGTCCCGCGTATCTGCGGCCGCCCTCCGCCAGGCAGCGCTGGGCTGCCTGGGCAGCTCACAGACCAATCCCGATACCGGGAGGGGGGCCATCGCCGTGGTGATGGCGTCCGAATGGGTGCAAGACCTCGAGCGCCTGGAAGGTGACCTGGAGGACGCCGTGAACGCCGCAGTCGACGCCGCGCGTAAACCCTGGTGGCGCTAGTCGCTACCTCCGAGACTCAGCTGTTCTGGTGACGGCGGGACTCGCTTCTGTCTCGTGGCGACTCGCCGCGCCGCCGTGCACGCCATCCCATGAGATCGCTGAAATGACGGATCAGGCTGGTCCCATTCGCAGGGATCGAAGGCTGGCCCATCACTCGCTGCCAGCTGCCACCTGGGAGCGACCCGACACCGACCTCTGCAAAAGCCGATTGATGTCGCTTGGGGAGATGATTCCCACCAGCCGCCCCCCATCGACGATCAGCGTGCGCCCTTCGCTGCAGCCTGCGGGGAGACCGAGCAAGTTGGTGACCGGGTCAGCGGGGCTGGCCGTGGACACCTTGTCGAGTGGACAGATGATCTCTCTGATCAGAGTCGTCGGACGGGCACCCGGTGCGACATTCTTTAGAGCAGTCAAGGTCAGGAGTCCGCTGAGCCGGCCGGCGGCGTCATGGGTTGGAAAGGTCGAGTGCCGAGAGGCCAGAACATAGCCGTGCAGAGCGTTCTCAACACTGATGTCGTCGGGAGCCTGGACTGGATTCGGCGTCATGACCTGGGCGACGGTCATCCCGGAGAGTGCCTGTCGGATCAGGCCGCCGACTTCTTCGGATCGGGCGGCGCTCAATAGGAACCAGCCCAGGAAGACTGCCCAGACTCCGCCGATCAGGCTGCCCGCGAATATGAAGGTGGCCAGACCGTACGCGATCAACAGGTAAGCGAAGCCCATACCGATGCGGGCGGCGATTCGGGTTGCTCGCAGCCGATCGCCTGTGCGCAGCCAGATCAGCGACTGCAGCAGCCGGCCTCCATCCAGCGGGAAGGCGGGGACCAGGTTGAAGACTCCCAGTGAGATGTTGATGTAGCCCAGCCAGGACAGGGTGGCGGAGAACAGCCCAGGGTGCGCGCCACCGCCAACTGCGACTGCAGCGAGGTAGAACACAGCGCCAAGCACGAGGCTTGTGAGTGGTCCAACAAAAGTGATCAGGGCCTGCGCACCAGGAGAGGCGGTGTCGCTGCTGAACCGCGACACACCACCGAACAGCCAGAGAGTGATCCCCTCGACCTTGACGCCGCGTCGCGTCGCAACTACGGAGTGCGCCAGCTCGTGGGCAAGCAAGGAGGCCAGAAACACGAAGGCTGAGATCACGCCGGCGGTCCAGTAGGCGCCGGAGGTCTGGCCGGGGGAGGCCGCCGGCAGAAGGCTGGTTGCGAGGCTCCATGCAATCAATGCGGCGACGACCAACAGGCTCCAGTTCAGCCCGACGTGGATTCCAAAGATGCGGCCGAGGCTCAAGTTCTCGTTCATGTCACTTGCAGGATGCGCTCAGCGGGCGTATACCTGCATCCGTCGTACGACTGGTTCATAGACCAGTCGTTTGACAGTAGATGCCGCGGCCTATTGATACGTGCGGCCGCCGTCGATCAGCAGAATCTGCCCCGTGATGAAACTGGCCCAATCAGACGCGAGAAATGCCACCGCATCGGCGACGTCCTCTGGCTGACCGACCCGCCGCAGCGGTATCTGGTTCATGACCTTCTCCTGCTCGAGGGGTGCGTGCGCGTAGCGAGCCTGAAAGAGGTCGGTATCAATCGTGCGCGGCTGAATCGAGTTGACTCGGATACCGGGTGCCAGCTCGCGGGCGAGATGTCTGGTCAGACCATCGATTCCAGCCTTCGACGCGGCATAGTGACCCCCACCCCCACCTCCGACAAGCGCCGAGCTCGACGACATGTTCACGATCGCGGCTCCCGGCCTGCGCTTCAGGTGCGGAATCGCGGCGCGGCAGCAGTAGAACGTGCCCGTGAGATTGATCTTGATGATGCGGTCCCAAACATCGAGGGGCATGGTCTCGATTTGCTGGACGTTGGTAGTGCCCGCGTTGTTCACCAGCACGTCCAGTCCGTTCTCTGAGGCGGCTTCGTCCATTGACTTCTTCACTGCATCGGCGTCGGTGATGTCCACCTGCTTCCATTCGATGTGATTTGGCCTGCCTTGGGCGGCAAGCAGATCACGGAGCTCTGAGGCGGTGTGTTCGGCGATCTCCCCGTCGAGGTCCCAGATCAGCGTCCTTGCGCCGAGGCCGGCCAGGCGATAGACCACCGCACGGCCGATGCCGCGCGCGGCGCCGGTCACGACGGCCGAGCGCTCGTTGAAAGAGAGGTCTTTCCAGCCGTTATTGCCGGCCATCAGCGCTGACCGTACTTGTGGTGGATGAAGTCGTTCATCCGAGCGACCTCCGCGTCAGACACCAGGTGCGGCTTCCCAAGCTGCAGGGCGATGAAGGCGACGTGGGCGCTCTCCTCGACCGCCATCGCAGCCGCGAAAGCCTTCTTCAAGTTTTCGCCCACAGCCACTACTCCGTGATTCGGCAGCAGGACGGCGCGGGCGCCGCCGAGCCCTTTCGCGACGTCATCGCCAGTATCGATTTGCGCAGGCGGCACGTAGTGCATCACCCGCACCGCGCCAC
This sequence comes from Chloroflexota bacterium, assembly GCA_005879945.1. Lineage (GTDB taxonomy): Bacteria > Chloroflexota > Dormibacteria > Dormibacterales > Dormibacteraceae > UBA10449. The sequence goes on from VBHX01000057.1 coordinate 19,300, forward strand.
CGACATACCCCGCCGATTCGGTGATGAGAGGCGGAATCTCGCGACCCACCGTCGAGAATGCCGCCGCATAAAGAGAATGCGTATGGATCACAGCGCCCACGTCGGGCCGGGCTCGATAGATCGCCACGTGGATCGGCGTATCCACCGACGGCTTGAAACCTGGATGGACGGGACTGCCCAGCAGATCTACGAGCACGACTGCGTCCGGCATCATCGTGTCGTAGTCAACGCCCGATGGAGTGACCAGGGCCTGTGCGGCTCCCGGCTCCCTCGTGCTGATGTTTCCCGAAGTGCCTCGGACCAAGCCGGTGGTGATCATCTGGCGCGCAAATCGAACCAGCTGCTCGCGCAGCTCGCCCTCCGTCGTCATGCCCAACTCCTTTGTTCCATGTGGCTCGCGACATCCCATTCATGTGTTGATTTCGGTTCGTACGTCTCAAGGGCAACAGATCGCCTCACAACCTCACGCGCCTGCTCAAGGGTCGAGACCAGACCGAGGGCCATCGCCTGCACGAGGATGTTCCCGATCGCCGTGGCCTCGATGGGACCGGCAACCACCGGCCGTCCACACGCATCGGCGGTCATCTGACACAGGAGCCGGTTGCTCGACCCACCGCCTACGACGTGGACCGTCCGGAGGTGCACACCGGTGACGCGCTCGAGCTGGTCAACCGTCCGGCGGTACTTGAGTGCAAGGCTCTCAAAGATGCAGCGCGCGATCTCGCCCGGCTCGGGGCGCAGCGGCTGCCCGCTCTCAGCCGAGAGCTCGACTATCCGGGCCGGAATGTCGCCAGGGCGCAGCAGGCGCTCATCATCCGGATCGATGAGTGCCGCAAACGGCGGTGCAGACGCCGCCAACCGGAGCAATTCGTCGTACGGCAGGTCCGCGCCCTTGGCCGACCACGCGCGGCGGCACTCCTGCAGCAGCCACAGGCCCATCACGTTCTTCAGCAGTCGGAAGGTCCCCCCTACTCCGCCCTCGTTGGTGAGGTTTGCTTCGAGCGCCTCGCGACTGATCAATGGCTGTCGAATCTCCATTCCGACCAGCGACCATGTTCCCGAGCTGATGTAGGCCGCGTGCTCATTGCTCTCGAACGGAACTGCTGCCACTGCCGAAGCCGTGTCGTGGGTCCCAGGAGCGATCACGCGCATAGCTGAGAATCCGAGCTCTGCTCGAGGCACGCCGAGGTCGGTTCCGGGCTGGACGACATCACCGAAGATGCGGACTGGGATGCCCAGCTTCTCCAGCATGCCGGCGGCCCATGCGCGGGTCCGCGGGTCGTAACACTGAGTGGTCGTCGCGTCGGTGAACTCGTCAGCCCGAGCGCCGGTGAGCCAGTAGGCGAGAAGGGCCGGCATCGTCAGGAGCCGATCCGCCGCCTCCACCTGCGGATCTCGCGACGTGACCAGCGCCATCAGCTGATAAAGCGTGTTGATCGGCATGAACTGAATGCCGGTTCGCTCATAGATCTCTTCGCGTGGCACGTGGCGAAAGGCTTCTTCGGGCATCCCCGCCGTGCGGCGGTCTCGATAGTGGACAGGATTACCGAGCAGGTGGCCGGCGCGATCCAACAAACCGAAGTCGACGCCCCATGTGTCGATCCCCATGGAATCGACAGATCCGGCCGCGCGAACCCCGTCCAGCAGGTCTGCGTAAAGCCGCAGTGCGTCCCAGTGCAAGGTCCCGGCCACCTCGACCGGCCGATTTGGAAAACGGTGTGTCTCCTCGACGGTCAGGCGCTCGCCATCGAACAGCCCCAGCACCGTCCGGCCGCTCTCGGCACCGAGGTCGACCGCCAGGAATCGCTTGGCCGCCCCCACCCCCTACGCTCCCGGGTAGCCGCTGCCGGCTGAGGCCGTGCCGCGCTCGCGCGCCACACGCTCGACGTAGCCGCTGTTCCGAAGGGCCGCGACCGGATTGGGATCGACTCCGAGTTGCTTTCTCGCCTCCGCGAGCAAAGGCCGGACATCTGATTCGTAGGCGTCGAGGAGCACCCGATTCGCTTCCAGCACATCACCCGCCGCTTGCGCTTCATGGAGCCGGGTCCGGTCAACAAGCAAGGCCTTTGCGTGCGCGGTCTGGATGTTGACCACCGACTGCACCATTGCCTCCAGCTTCGGCTCGATGTTGTGCGACTGGTCGATCATGTAGGCGACGTTCCGCGCGGTGGCGGCAACCTTCTCATCCGACTCGTCCTCGGCGGCCACCAACTCGTTGAAGATGAGGAAGAGCTCGAACGGGTTCGTCGATCCGACTATCAGATCGTCGTCGGCGTACTTGCGCGCGTTGAAGTGGAATCCCCCCAGCCGCGCCCGATCGAGAAGCTGGGCGACGATCTGCTCGATGTTCACGCCCTGCGCATGGTGACCGGTGTCAACGAGCACCTCCGCCTGCGGACCAAGGTCGCGGCAGATCGCGTAAGCGGTGCCCCAATCCGGCAGGTCGGTGCTGTAGAAGCCGGGCTCGAAAAACTTGTACTCGACCAGCAGTCGTATTCCGGCTGGAAGCTCGGCGTAGATCAGCTTCAGACCCTCGCGCAGACGCCTGGAACGTGAACGCAGATCGTCCTGGCCGGGGTAGTTGGTACCGTCCGCAAGCCACAGGCTGATGATCGATGAACCGACCTTCTTTGCGATCTCGATGCAATCGATGACGTGATCGACCGCGCGGCGCCGAATCACATCCGAGGGGTGGGCCAGGCTTCCGAGCATGTATTCGTCGTCCTGGAACAGGTTGGGATTGATCGCGCCGATCTTCACGCCGTGGCCTGCGGCGACCTTGCACAGCGCCTCCCAGTCGTCGACACGATCCCATGGGATGTGAATCGCGACCGTCGGGCATATCCCGGTCAGGCGGTTCACCATCCCGGCGTCGGCGAGCTTTTCCTCGATGGAGCGGGCGGCTCCTGGCTGCGCGAACACCTTGAACCGGGTCCCTGAGTTGCCATAGCCCCACGAGGGCGTTTCAACGCGAAGACGGTTGATGCGCTCGATCACGCGCGGGTCAGTCAAGGTGAAAGACCTCCGGCAGTACCTCATGGAAGCCGGTATCCGCCCGGATCGCGTGCTCCATGATCGGGGCCATCTGTACCTCCCAGCGCTGCGAGTCCTCGTTGGCCGACATGTAGCGCTTGAAGGCCTCGAAGTCGGCGACCTCCATGTAGGCGAACAGGTCCTGTCCTTTCATATATATGGAGTAGTTGGAGCAGCCGGCGTCCTTCAAGGCGCGAAGCATCTCCGGCCAGACGGCCTCATGGCGCCGGCGGTACTCCGCCTCCTGGCCCGGCTTGACCCTCATCACGAACGCAACTCGCTCCATTGATTGCCTCATGAAATGCGGGGAGGCACTCGGGCCTCCCCGCCTGAATCACCCCTAGAAGTTCAACTGGTCGATGTTGTCTGCTTTGAAAACGAATGGCGGCCCGAGCAGGACGACGCCGTTGGGGTCGATTGTGTAATCACCCAACCGACCGGCGGTGAACTTTTCGCCCGGGTTGCCCTTGATCTTGCCCTGCACCAGCAGTGCCGCCGTGTAGTAGGCAAGGTAGCCGAGGTCCTTGACGTTCCACAGCGCGAACTCCTTGCAGGTGCCGTCCTTGACGAAGGCACGCATCAGGTTCGGCGTACCCAGGCCGGTGAGCTGGACCTTCCCAGCCTTGCCGGTTTGCTTGAGGACCTGAGCGGCCGCCGATATGCCCACGGTCGTCGGCGAGATGATGCCCTTCAGGTTCGGATACGACGTCAGGAGCGCCTGAGCTTCGGTCGTGCTGACCTGCGGGTCGTCATTGCCGTATGCGACCTTGACCAGCTTCAGTCCGCTGTACTTGGAGTTGCCGGCCAACTCGTCCTTCATGGCTTGAATCCATGCGTTCTGGTTGGTGGCCGTGCTCATGGCCGACAGAACCGCGATGTCACCGGCACAGCCGGGGATCTCGTCGCACACCATCGCGACTTGAGACACACCAATCGCCTTGGTGTCAGCCTGGTTGATGAAAACGTTGCGTGCATCCTTGGCCGGAGACGAGTCGTAGCCGACCACTTTGATGCCTTTCTGCATCGCTTGCTTCAGCGCCGGCGCGATCGCGTCGGGGTCGTCGGCTGAAACCACGATCGCGCTGACGTTCTGCTGTGTCAGCGTTTGGATGAAAGGAATCTGCGCCGCGCCGGTTGCCTCCGACGGTCCTACCTGCTTGAACTGCCCACTCAGCGCAGAAGCTGCCTCCTGGCCTCCGGATGCGGCCACGTCGAAATACGGGTTGTTGACCGCCTTCGGCAGGAACGCGATGTTGAGTGTGGCAGCGGGACTGGCGCCACCTCCTCCCGAGCTGCCGCCGCATGCAGCCACGACCAGGAATGCCATCCCGGCCATGGCGAACTGTGATCCACGCCTCCACCTCATTGCATCCAACCTCCTATGAATTGCTGACTGGACTCGTCAGCTGACGTCGCGGCCAAGCCGCGCTGATCCGGCGCACGAGGGTGGGACCGGCGACCGAGAGAATCAGAAGCGCCCCCACCGCGACGCTCTGCGTATCTGGGCTCACATCGGCCAGCGTGAGTCCGTTGCGCAAGACACCGATCACGAAGATCGCCAGTACGACGCCGAGGATCGTGCCCTCGCCACCGAAGATGTTTACGCCCCCCAAAAGCACTGAGGTGACGACGTCGAGCACGAAGCCCTGGCCGTTGTCAGCGCGAGCGCTCGAGAAGCGCGCGGTCAGAATCACTCCCGCCAGCGCGGACAGCACTCCGGACAGAATGAAGAGATAGGTCTTGACCTTGGCCACGTCGATCCCGGCGTAACGCGCAGCCACCTTGTTTTTGCCGATGGCGTAGATCTGGCGGCCGATCCACGTTCGATGGAGCACGAAAAGGAATGCAAGTGCCAGGACCGCGAATACCAAAAGTGGCCACGGGATGAGAGTTCCCGGAACATTGCCGAATCCGAAGTTGGTGAACCACTCCGGATAGCCGCTGACGGAACGGGGACCGAGCACCACCGACGCGACGCCGCGATACAGGGCCAACGTACCCAGGGTCACGACCAGCGATGGCAATCCCGCTCGGGTGACGAGCAGTCCGTTGAGGAGTCCACCCGCGGCACCGACAACAAGGACCAAGGGGATGTCGAGCCACAACGGCCAGCCGAGCGCATACATATAGCCGAGCAGTGCACCGGCGAGGCCCAGCATTGATTCGACCGAGAGGTCGATCTCGCCGGCGATGATGATCAGAGCGAGCGGCAGGGCCATGATCGCTTTCTCCATCAGGTTGCTGGTCAAGTTGGAGAAGTTCGAAGCGCTCAAGAAGTAAGGCGAGAGAGACGAGCCCAGCACCATGAAGGCGACGAGCAGAACGACAAGGAGCGTTTCCCAGCGGCGCACCAGCCCGAGTGCTCGCACGCTCATCGGCGCCCGGTCCTCACCAGGATCCGCTGGAAGTAGCCGCGGATCGCGGCGTCGGTGCCGACCGCGAGCAGGATGATCGCCCCGTCGATCGCCTGCAGCCAGAACTCAGACAGATGGAGAATGCGAAGCGCGTTCTCGATCGTCGCCAGCAGCACCGCGCCGAGCACGGCGCCGATCGCGGTCCCCGAGCCGCCAAAGATGTTCACCCCGCCCACCACCACAGCCGCGATCACCTGCAGCTCGAGCCCACTTGCCGCCAGCGCGTTCACACTCCCGAACCGCGAGCCCCAGAGGACCCCGGCAATTCCGGCGCAAAGACCGC
>VBHX01000058.1 GCA_005879945.1 Chloroflexota bacterium
GGCCTTGAGCACGATCGGGAGGATGACTACGAAGCTGTGCCGTCTCGCAGCTTCGACGTCGCACCCTCGTAGATGTTTTCAGCGGCCTTGTCGACGTCCCTGTCGTTACCTGCGGCCGCAGCCTTCAGGTCATCAAGCGTGATGTGTGTACTCAAAAGTGCGAATTGCGGGCGTTATCGACGCGTAGTCGTGGCCGACATAAGCGTTACCCATGTGAGGGGACTGTGCTGAAGGGCCTGGCGCGCAGGTGCCGACCCCAAAAACCAAAAAGGAGGAGGTGTCGTTGGGAGCACTTCTATTTATCTTGCTTGTCGTCCTCGTGCTCGCAGCTCTGGTCGGTGCCGGTGCCGGCGGTTACAGCGTTCGGCGCTACTGGAGTCCGGCGGGTTCCGAGGTCGTGGAGACGGATACCACGACACCAGGAGCAGGCGCCGGAATAGCAGCCGCGGTTCTCGCGGTGCTGGTGCTCATCCTGCTTGTCTTCGGCTTCTCACAGTGGAACTGGTTTGGAACGCGGTCGCAGTCGACCGCTCCACCGAGTACGACCACGGTCACTTCGCCGGCCCCCGCGCCTAGCGGTGGCGGTACCAACGCATCGCCTGCATCGTCGCCTAAGGCGTCGCCAACCTAGCTCCATCCCGACCCTCCTCAGGGTGTCGAGGGCCGTGTCCTGACCGGAGCGGCCCTCTTTCGTTCAAATCAACCAGAGAGCAAGGAGGTTTGAAATGGCTACGACAAAACAGAAGACGGCCGCACGCAGGAACATCAAGAAGGCTCGCAGCGTGCAGAGCCGCCGCGCACGCGGCATCAAGGTTGCACGCCGCTCGAGCGGTCTGAGCGCACGTCAGCAAAACCGGATGCCGGCCGAGCGTTTCGCATTCACAAAGAAGCGCAAGGAGCCGATCACGGACGCGCGTCACGTGCGCAATGCGATCGCACGATTCGACCAGGTCGAAGGGGTCACCGACGCGGAGCGCGACGCGGCCTGGAAGCGCATTCGCGCGGCGGCCCGCAGGTTTGGGATCGAGGTCCACGCGAAGGGCTGGCGGTCCCTCATGAAGGGTGGCAAGACCGGTAGGCGCCGGTAAATCACACGCCTGGGTAATCGGATTTCGCGAGCGGTTTCTGTAAATAGACGCGGATTTTTAGGCCGGCCCTTGGCGGCCGGTTGGGGAAAGGAGGTACACGAAAAGTGGTTGCGGTGATCGTCCTGGTACTGCTGTTGTTGCTGCTTGGCGGTGGCGGCTTGCTGTCCGCCGGCTTGCACGTCTTGTGGCTCTTGCTCATCATCGGGCTCATCCTGTGGGCGCTCGGTTTCTTCTTCCGGGCTGCCGAAGGAAGCCGCTGGTACTACTGGTAATCCGCTAAGGATTGCCTTGGCGCCCCTGCTAAGCAGCGGGCGCTATTTCTTCGTTTCTGTACTAGACAGAGTTTCTCGGTCGCCCGCTTCCTTTAACGTCCTAGGCGATGGCGCCGCCCGGCGACAAGACCGGATCGACGTTCGGGTTCCTCCAGGGATCGATTTCCGGGAGACGGTATGAAGCCGATGAGTTGAGGGGTACGGATCCGGCCGACGGTCGCACCCTCCTCGCGCGCTACGACCTCGACGCGGCTCGCGGACGACTGACCAGGGAGGCCCTTGCGCGTCGGCGTGGCGGGTTGTGGCGGTGGGAGGAGCTGCTGCCAGTTCGCTCGCGATCGTTCATCACCACCCTCGGTGAGGGCGGCACGCCACTGCTCGGCCCCGCCCGCCTCGCCCGCACGCTCGGGCTGCACGGTCTTCACATCAAGGCCGAGAGCATGAACCCGACGGGGTCGTTCAAGGCCCGGGGCATGGCGGTCGCCGCCGGCGTGCGCGCGACGGTGGTCATGCCGTCCGACGCCCCGATCGCGAACCAGCAGGAGGCCATGGCGTGCGGCGCGCGCCTAATCCTTCTCGACGGCCTCATCTCCGACTGCGGAAAGCTGGCTCGCCTCATCAGCGAGCAGACCGGCGCTTTCGACATGGCGACGCTGCGCGAGCCCTACCGCGTCGAGGGCAAGAAGACGCTTGGATTCGAATTGGCCGAGGACCTTGGCTGGACGCTGCCCGACGCGGTGGTGTATCCGACCGGCGGTGGCACCGGCCTGATCGGCATGTGGAAGGCGTTCGATGAGCTAGAGGCGATCGGGCTTATAAGCTCGGAGCGGCCACGCATGTACGCGGTGCAGTCGGACGGGTGCGCGCCGATCGTGCGCGCTCATGAGCAAGGAGCCCAGTTCGCCGGGCCCTGGTCCGGGGCGGCCACGCGCGCGGCCGGCATCCGCGTGCCCTCCGCGCTTGGTGACCACCTGATCCTCGAGATCCTGCGCCGCTCGGGCGGAGGCGCGATTGCGGTTCCAGAGGCCGAGATCGAAGCGATGCAGGGCTATGCAGCACGTGAGGGCGCGGGCTACCTGAGCCTCGAATCTTCGGCCGCCCTTGCGGCGCTCCCGGTGATGCGCGAGCGCGCCGTCATCGACGCCGGCGAGCGAATCGTGGTGTTCGACACCGGCGCCGGGTTCAAATCGGAAGCCCTGCGAATTGACGCGCCGCCAGTGATCCCTAGCGACGGGCTTTCCGAGCACGTGCCGCAATGGGGCTTCGTGCGGCGGGCCGTGAAGAGGTTCATGCCCGGCGACGACTTCGATGCCGCCCTCAAGGCGGCGGTCACGTTCAAAACGCTGAGCATCGGCGCCGTCTTCACGAAGCTCGGCGAGAACATCAAGGCGCTTTCCGATGCGACCGCCGCGGTCGAGCATTACGAGATGGTGCTCAAGACCTCGGTCGAAGCCGGCCTCGAGCCGGAGATCTCGGTCAAGCCCACCCAGGTCGGCCTCGACATCGACCCCGAGGCGACCTTCGCCAACCTGAGCCGGCTGGCCGATGCGGCCGCCAAAGCCAAGGGCTTCCTGTGGATCGACATGGAGGGCAGCGCGTACACGGACCGCACGCTCGACCTGTACAACCGCGTCCACTCGCGCCACCCCGCGGTCGGCGTGTGCCTGCAGGCGTACCTCTATCGCACCGCCGCGGACGTTCACAGAATGCTGCCTTTCAAACCCGCGATCAGACTCGTCAAGGGCGCATACGCGGAGCCGGCGGATCGAGCGTTTCCTGCTAAGCGCGACGTCGACGCGAACTATCTCGCGCTGTGCGCGCTGATGCTTCCCGATGTCAATCGGGGTCGCATGCGCCTCGTCCTTGCGACCCATGACATTCCGCTGATCGATCGCATCGCGCGCTTCGCCGACGCCATCGGCATGGACCGTCATCATCTCGAGGTGCACATGCTGTACGGCATCCAGTCGTCGCAGCAGGTGAGGCTGGCGGCCGAGGGTTATCGGGTCAAGTCCCTCATCGCGTACGGAGACGCCTGGTATGCGTGGTACCTGAGGCGGCTGGCCGAGCGGCCGGCGAACGTCGTGTTCGTAGCCCGCCAGATGTTTGGCTAACCGCTTTTCGTAAGAAAGACGTCGAACTCGATCGTCACCTGCGAGTCAACCGTGGTGAACGGCACCGACGGCGGCGAAACGCCGTAGTCCGTCATGTCAATCGCCACGCTCCCCGCGACCTCGACCTGGTTTCCCGTCAGCTGAGCCTTCGCGGTAGCGGTGACGTCCTTGGTGATGCCGTGGATGGTGAGCTTGCCTGGAAGCGAGACGTCGACCGCCGAAGCGGATGCGGCAGGGGTCACCGATACCGACGAAGCGGTGAAGGTGGCGTTCGGGAACTGCTGCAGGTTCATGTTGCGCGCGACAAAGCCGTCGCGCTGGGAGACATCCCTGCCGGCGACCGAATCCACGCTGTGCAGGTCGGTGAGCACGGCGGTGATCGTGATCGCGTTGACCTGGTAGTCGCTGGGGTTACCGCTGACGGTCAGGCTGCCGGTCACCGTTGAGGTGCGCGCCACCGCTTCGTGCTTGGACGTCTGGCCGACGAACAGCTCCTTGACGCGGTAACCGGCGACGGAACCGGTGGACACAGTCCAGCTGCCCGCGAGGCTGCCGGTCGTGATCGGAGATCCTGACGCGGCAGAGCTAGGCGTGGCCGACAACCCGAGCGCGCTCGGCGACGAGCGCAGGCCAGAGAAGAAATAGACGTAGGCGCCGCCGCCCGCGAGCGTCACCACGGCCACGATGGCCGCGCCGGCGATGATGAGTCGGTTTCTCATGATTGCCTCAGGAAAGTTGGCAGGGCCGACATTTCATCGGCCCTGCCCGCTTGTGACCGCACTTTAGGGTACGGTCGGGACCTGCCCAGCGTTTTCCTGGGCCTCACGCGCCGCGCTCTCGGTGGCCTCGTGGGCCGCGGTCTCGTTGGGCACGAATGTGCCCGACGGCGCGCTTGACGACGGCGCGCTTGACGACGGGCTCGGGCTTGCCGCGGTGGTGGCCGCGGCGGCGTTGAGAGCCGACACGCCGTAGAGTGCGGCTCCAACCACCCCTCCTATGACCATCGACCCGGCGATGGCCGCTCCCATGACTGCCGTACGAACTCTGTTCATGTCGCTGTGTCCTCCGATTTGTTTTGGCTCGAGCGTTGACACCGAGGTTGCCGTCGCGGGCTCAAGGCCGCGTGTGAGGAGGCTGTGAGTCTGCCAAGACACCTCTAAGCCACTTCTGAGCCTTTTCCCATCGGCCGCCGAGGCGGCGCGCCGATGTTGTCGGCATGAGCGTCGCCGTCGTGTTCCCTCTCACCAGAGTGAGACCCGCGCTCGAGGTCGTCAGCGGCGCACCAGAGGTCGACGTGGTGATCCCGGTCTACAACGAGGAGCGCGACCTGGCGCAAAACGTGCGCCGGCTGCACGCATATCTGAGGGACGAGTTTCCCTTCGCGGCGCGCATCACCATCGCGGACAACGCCAGCACCGACGGTACCTGGTCGGTGGCCATCCGACTGGCCGCGGAGCTGCCTAACGTCCGTTCCCTGCACCTCAACGAGAAGGGACGCGGCCGCGCCCTTGCCGCCGCATGGCTCACGAGCGACGCGCGTGTCGTCGCCTACATGGACGTGGATCTCTCCACGAAGCTGAGCGCGCTGCTGCCGCTGGTCGCGCCGGTGCTGTCGGGACACAGCGACGTATCCATCGGCAGCCGCCTGGCTCGCGGCGCGCGCGTTGCCCGCGGCATCAAGCGGGAGCTGATCAGCCGCGCCTACAACATGTTGCTCAGGCTCAGCCTGGGCGTCCGCTTCCGGGACGCCCAGTGCGGCTTCAAGGCCCTCCGCGCGGATGTCGCACGCCGTCTTCTGCCCCAGGTCCAGAACCGCAACTGGTTCTTCGACACCGAGCTGCTGGTGGTTGCCGAGCGCGCCGGGCTGCGCATCCACGAGCTGGAGGTTGATTGGGCCGACGATCCCGACTCGCGCGTCGACATCGTCGCCACCGCCATGGAGGACCTGCGCGGGATCTGGCGCCTCGCCACGGGAAGGTTCGCGGACACGGCGCCACACCTGCCAGGCCAGCTGGGCCGCTTCGCTGCTGTCGGCGTGCTGAGCACCCTCGCCTACGTGGGCTTGTTCTGGCTCCTGCGCGAGGTGTTTCCGGCGACTGTGAGCAACTCGGTTGCGCTGGCGGTGACAGCGGTGGCCAACACAGCCGCCAACCGACGGATGACGTTTGGCGTGCGGGGTTCGGACCGATTGCTCCGCGACCACGCGGGAGGGCTGGTGGCATTCCTCATCGCGCTCGTGCTCACCAACCTCGCGATCCTGCTGCTGAACGCGCTGGCGCCTGGCACATCACCACGAGTCGAGATCGCCGTTCTGATTGCCGTCAACGCGCTCGCCGCCGGCGCCCGATTCCTGATTCTGAGGACGCTGCTCTTTCACCTGCGGCGGCGACCGGAGCCTGTGTCATGAGTACGACGACATTTCCGCTGGCGGCGGAGGAAGCGCGTGACAAAAGCGGCGCCACGTCATTTTTGAGGCGCGCCCTCGGAGATCCCGTGTGGGTCCTCCCCGCCATGGCAATTACCACGCTGGCCACCCTCGTCCTCTATCTATGGGGCCTGGACCGCAACGGGTGGGCCAATACCTACTACGCGGCTGCGGTCCAGGCCGGGACCCAGAGCTGGAAGGCCTTCTTTTTTGGATCCCTCGACGCGGGCAACTTCATCACCGTCGACAAGCCGCCCGCTTCGCTCTGGTTGATGGAGCTGTCCGCCCGCATCTTCGGCCTCAACTCGTGGAGCATGCTCGCCCCCGAGGCCATCGCGGGATCGCTGACGGTGCTGCTCCTCTTCTTCGCCGTGAAACCCACCTTCGGGCCGCTGGCCGGCCTCATCGCCGCCGTGGCCATGGCGCTGACTCCGGTGGCGGTGGTGATGTTTCGTTACAACAACCCCGACGCGCTGCTCACGCTGGTGCTTGTCGCGTCGGCATGGGCGATGGTTCGTGCGCTTGGAAGCGGCCGCTTGCGCTGGCTCCTGCTGTCAGCGGCCCTGGTCGGCCTGGCGTTCAACACCAAGGATCTTCAGGCCTACATCGTGGTGCCCGCCCTCGTAGTCACCTATTTCCTGTTCGCGCCGGGCGGCCTCGGCCGTCGCTTACTGCAGCTGCTAGCCGCGGGAGCCGTGCTCGCCGTCAGCACGGGTTGGTGGCTGGTGATCGTCGATGCGATCCCCGCCGCCGCGCGCCCATATGTGGGCGGAAGCACCAACAACACGGTGCTCGATCTCGTCCTCGGCTACAACGGTCTGGGGCGTATCTTCGGCCAGGGACGCGGCGGCGGGGGCGGCGCGACCGTCGGCGGCGGGGCCGGATTTGGAGGCGCGACCGGGCTCTTGCGGCTCTTCAGCACCGAGATTGGGGGGCAGATCGCGTGGCTGATTCCGCTGGCCGTCGTGTCGTTGGCTGTCGGCCTGTGGGTTTATCGCTCGCGCCCGCGGACAGACCTGGCGCGGGCGGGATACATCCTGTGGGGGCTCTGGTTCGCCACCCACTTCGCGGTCTTCAGCTTTGCCTCGGGCATCTTTCACCCCTACTACACGGTTGCCCTCGCGCCCGGCGTGGCGGCACTTGTGGGCGCGGGGCTGGTCGACATGTGGATGCTCCGTGGACGATCACTGGTGGGGGCTGTGATCCTCGGCGCGGCGGTAGCGGGCACGGGATGGTGGGGCTTCGAGCTGCTCGCCAGAACGCCCGCCTTCATGCCGGGCCTCGGCTCGCTGGAGGTTGCACTGGCGATCGTCGCGGCCGTCGTGATCGTGGCCACGAGATTGCCCCTCCTGCGCATGGTGCCGAAGCGCGTGCCCCAGGTGGCGCTGGCGGTAGCGGTCGCGGCCATGATGCTCGGCCCGGCGGCCTACGCCGCTGAAACCGTGACGAGGTCGAGCTCCGGCGCCATCCCATCCGCCGGCCCGGTGGTTGCCAACGCGCCCGGAACGAGATTCACGAATGGCTTCGGAGGCACGCCGTCCGGAGGACCGATCACCCTGCCCCCCGGGGCACGGGTGCCGGCGGGCATCGCCGACGGGATCAGGGGCGTTGGCGCGAGCCTGGGGGCCGACGCGATCGCCTACCTGAAGCAGCACCAGGGCAGCGCAACCTGGCTGGTTGCCGTCCAGTCGGCCAACGAGGCCGCCTCGATCGAGCTTTCGACCGGCAAACCAGTCCTGGCCATGGGCGGCTTTTCTGGCTCCGACCCGGCCATGACCGTGGACAAGCTCGCCCAGCTGGTTTCGTCCGGCAAGCTGCGCTATGTCCTTCTCTCAGGCGGCGGGCCGGGCGGTGGCTCGAGCTCGGCCGTGCAGCAGTGGATCGTCGCCCACGGCACGGCGGTCACGATCGGCAGCACGACCCTTTACGACCTCGCCCCTTCGGGAAGCTGACTCAAAACCCCTTCACTCCGACGAAAATGATCCGGCGCCGGCTGGTGTCCGTATCGACGGACAGGCCCGGCAGGAACGAATGGAGGAAGGATGAGCTTCAGCATCGAGCGGTACAAAGAGGAGTCGAGGAAGCTCGACACCGCGGGGATTGATTGGCAGTCCGTGACCGCCAACCCGCTGTCGAAAGGCGACCTGTTCTGTCTGCACTACATGATGGACATCGAAAATCACGTCCCTCTGTACCTCTCGCACCTGCTCGTCACCCGCGCCTGCATGGACCCGATCCTCACCGCATTCCTCGCGTGCTGGAACTACGAGGAGCTGTGGCACGGCGAGAACATCGGCAAGTTCCTGAATCTCTACGGGATCGAGTTCGACACGCAGGACCGCATCGCGAACGTACGCGCCAACCTCGGCTTCCAGAACAGCGTCAGCCTCTTGTCGACCATGGTCGGGTCGTGGCTGCTCAAGGACTTCTCGGCCGTGTACCTGACGATCGGAGCGATCAACGAGCTCGCGACGCTCACCGGTTATGGGGCCCTTATCCGCAAGTCCGGGCATCCGGTGCTCAAGGATCTGCTCGGCCGCATCATCAAGGACGAGCGGCGCCATTTCGCCTTCTACTTCAACTCCGCCAAAGAGTGGCTCACCGATAACGAGAAGGCTCAGCGGGTCGACCGCTGGATGCTCGACCGCGTGTGGGTGCCGGTGGGGCAGGGGGTCAAGACGCAAGAGCAGGTCGACGCCCTTGCTCTGTACCTGTTCGACGACGAGCAGGGCGAGGAAGAGCTCCTCGGCATCGACGAGAAGATCGGCCGGCTACCCGGGCTGGCCAACATCAAGCTCATGTCCAGGGCGCTGTATGCGGCGCGTGAGCGCCGGCGCCAGAACCTGGCGTGGGCGTTCAGGCTCATCGAGAACGAGGAGTGGGCGATCGCGCCGCCGACGAAGTCGCCGATCGGCGAGCTGACCACGCGCCGGACGCACGCGGGCGTGGCAATCGAAGGGACGTGATCCGCTAACGAACGAAGGACTCGCCGACCCCGAGCTGGCGGTCGCGCTGGCGGCCGGAAACCAGGATGCGCTGCTGGAGCTTTACGACCGGTACGCAGGACTTGCGTACGCGGTGGCGATGAGAGTCCTCGACGACCCTGGCCGCGCGGAGGACGTCGTGCAGGAGGCGTTCTTGAAGATATGGACCAACGCCGCCGGCTTCGATCCTAAGCGAGGCTCCCTGCGGACCTGGCTGATCACGGCCGTGCGCAATCGCTCCATCGACTACCTGCGCGGGCGCAGCGCCCACGAGCGTCAGGAGCAGGAGCTCATGCCCGAGCTAACGGAATCGCACGCGAGCGATCCGTGGCGGGAGGTTTCGCTTGCGCTGGAACGTATGGCCGTGCGCCAGGCGGTCGGCAGCCTGCCGCCCGAGCAGCGCCAGACCGTGCAGCTGGCCTACTTCGGTGGATATTCGCAGCGAGAGATCGCGGATATGACGAAGGTGCCGCTGAGCACCGTCAAGGGCAGGATGAGACTTGCCCTCGAGAAGCTCAGTTCGTATCTGCAGGGTAGAGGTCTAGTGGATGTCTGATCACGAGGATATGGAAGGCGCGGTCGCGGCGTGGGTGCTGGGCGCCCTCGACCCGGAGGAGGGGGAGGCCACACGCCTCCACGTGGAAGGCTGTCCGAGCTGCCGGCAGACCTTCGCCCGCCTCAGCCGGGCCGCAGCGGCGCTGCCCCTCGAGGTCGAGGAGATCTCGCCGCCGCCTCGTCTTCGCGAGCGCGTGCTGGTCGCGGCCGCGGCCGCGCGGACCTCGACCGTGCCCAATGCGCCGGCGAGAAAGCGGGTCGCACCGCCCGCTCGTCCGTGGAAGCCGGCGGCTTTCCAGCTCGGATACAGGACCGCATTCGCGGCCGCCCTCGCCATCCTGGTAGCCCTGTTGATCGGCCTCGCGGCGGGCGATCTCGTCGGCCGCAACTCCGTCACGCCAGTGTCTTCCCAGGTCGTGCGGTTCACGCTCGTCGGCCACGGTCCGCTCGCGGGCGCGCACGGCACGGTGATCGACCTGAAGAGCGACGGCGTCGCGCTGGTCGACTTCAACAAGTTGCCGGCGCTGGAAAAGGGCAAGGTGTACCAGGTCTGGCTCATCACGCCAGGTGGACATCCGGACTCGGCCGCGGTGTTCGTGCCCGACAGCAACGGGAGCAAGGTGGTGTTGGTGAGCGCGCCGCTTAAGGGTTACGCGCAGATCGCCGTCACCACCGAGGACGGACCAGATGGCGCTCAGGCGCCCACGCAACAACCTCAGCTCTATGGCTCGGTGGGCTAAAAAAACGGTCAGCGGCGGGTAGTCCCGCCGCTGACCCGACCCACCTTGAAGCTGCCTACATTCGCGGAGGCTGCACGGGCGCAGATTCGCCCTCTTCCTCCGGAACGTTCTGAGACTCCTTCTCTTCCTCAGGAGTTTCATTGCCCATCGCGTGCATCTTTTCCTTGTGCTGCGCGAGGGCCTCGGAGTTGTCGACCTCTTCGCCGCAGATGTCACATTGCACGGTTTCCGTCCTCCAGAACGTGTGATGTGAGGGGCATGAGGCGTCCAGCCTTTGCAGGTCGAACGCCTCATACAAGCAACGTTCACCCAGCAGCTTGTACTCAGGAGGCGAACTCCGCTTCGGGTCGCTTCCGAGTTCGATGCGTTGTCCTCTTATGACGAGATTGTTTACGGAAGGAGATGACACGATGAACGCTGTGACCGACCAGATCGAGCGGCAGGTGAAGGCGGGCCGGCGGGTCATGGATAGAACGTTCCATGTCGTCGAGGACCAGGTCGCACCGGTCATGAGCTCGCGGCGCGCGCAAGTGACCTCGGCCGTCCTGATCGTCACGATCGTGGCGATCGGCGCCGGCTTGCTCGCCTACCGTCGCCGCCGTCGCCGCACACTGGCCTCTCGCCTCCAGGATGTGCTGCCCGAGCAGCTCGTGCGCTCGCGCGCGGTCAAGCGGGCTCTGGGCTAGAAAGCCGAATCGACTATGCGACGCGCTCCCGCAGGGGCGCGAGCTGGACGAGCTCTTTCGTGACGGCAGCCGGCGCTTCCTCCACCATGTGCGCCCTCGACAGGTAGCGCCGGCTCGCGCGGTACGCGCGGTTGATGAGCTCGGGCGTCCGGCTGAAGTCGGCAGGTGAAACGGCAGGGCCGTCGATGCTTGGGAGCAGCGTGATCTCCGCCTTGTGCTTGTGTACCGCCACCTCGATCTGCAGCCGCTGCTCGACGAGTCGGCCCAGGGCCTGAAGGGCCATGCCGATTGCGTTGGCGGGTTCCTGCTTGAGCCATGGATAACCTATGGGCAGGACGTAAACGTGCGTCGCCCCCTGCTCGACCGCGGCGGCGATCGGCGTCATGTCCGCGATCCCGCCGTCCACCAGCTCACGGCGCCCGATGGTCACGGGTGGAAACACGCCAGGTATCGCCGTGCTGGCCAGCAGCGCAGGTATCGCGGGGCCGCTAGAGAGCACGATCGCGTGCCCGGTCTTGAGGTCGGTTGCAACGACGTGAAGCGGGGTCGCCGCATCTTCCAACCGCTCGTAAGAAATGTTGCGCTCGATGACCGCTCGCAGGCCGGCGTTCGAGATCATGTGGTTGGTCCGGCCGAGCAGGCCGCGGGCACCGGCCCACGGGCTCAGCGGGAATATGTCCTGGCGGCGCAGTCCCGTCCAGATGGCCGCCAGCTCCTTGGTTCCCTCGAGGTGGGGATGTCCGGCGACCCATGCCGCGTTGACCGCGCCGGCTGAGGTTCCAACCAGCAGGTCTGGCGTGATCCCCTCCTCGAACAGGGCCTGCAGCATGCCGACCTGGATCGCGCCGAGGCTGCCACCGCCGGACAGAACGAATGCGACCCGACGCGTGCCGCCTGCAGACTCCGGGTCAGGCCGCATTTTCAGAAGATGTGTCGGGCGACGCGCCGTCAGCCTCAACGGCTTCCCGGGCGCGCCCGGCGCGCTTGGCCCGAAGCGATTCCAGCATCACGAGAGCATCCACCCGGTCCCACAGCCGCCAGTCCGCCTCGGACCGCCATACCTGGTCCAGGAGCGACTCGTACTGAGTCTGCAGATCCGGATTCGCGTTCTGTCTCCTCTTCACGCCAATCTCCTAACCAGAAAAACGCATTTCACTCGGTGGTTCGGCTACCACCATTGAACGGTTTTCTACGACGGGTTCAGGTCGTCCAATTGGGTGTCGAGCTGGGATCCAGATCGAGGTTTTTGGTGATCTGGCTCGGCGGCGTTTGCGCCGAATTTGGCGCAACAGTCCACAGCTGGAACGGGCCGCCGCGGTCGCCCGGGGCCATGAACGCGATCAGCTTTCCGTCGGGCGAGAAGGACGGCGCGCCGACGAGCTTCTCTTTTACGTGTGTCGCTGGGGCGCCGATGGTCCGGCCGGCCACGTCCAGCGAGGCGACCTCAAGGTCTGTTGACTGCAGGCCGCCGTGCCGGCAGACCATGGCCAGCAGCGTTTCATCCTTCGACACTGCCGGCTGGCTGCAGTCGTCGGAGGGGTTGGTCAGGCCGACCCCTGGACTGCCTCGCCGCGCCTGCAGCCAGACCTGCGAATGCAAATTGGACTTGTCGTCGATCGAGAACTTCGTGTAGATCAGGCCGCCGTCGCGCAGGGGGACGGGATCGACGTCTCCGCCCGTGTATTCATTGGGAACTGTCCACTGCACCGCCGGGGAAGAGGGCGAGTCGGCGTTTGTTGCAAAGATCGCCAGGTCGACGCGATAGCTGTTGTACGGATCCTTGGGGTCGTAGCTGAAGTACAGGGTGGAGGAGTCGGGTCCAAACCTCGGATAGAAGGCCCAATGATTGCTGCCGATGTCGCGTGACCGGTTGTGCGTCAGCTGCGCCACCACGCGGCCGTTCGGCCGCAAGAGGTAGACGTCGGACCGATCCAGGCTCCGCTTCACGGCCACGATCCAACTGCCGTCAGGTGACATGGCCGGCTGCGTCCACCCATCCTCGGGAGTTATCCGTACGAAAGACCCCTGGTTGAACCTGTAGATAGCGCCCGCCTGCTCGACGTACATGGTCCCGGGCAGGACCGGCGCTCGTGTATCG
>VBHX01000059.1 GCA_005879945.1 Chloroflexota bacterium
AAGGGTCACTCGGGCCCCTATCCCCCTCCCTTCCCCGAAGGGGGAAGGGGGTGACGCCTTATCTCTTGAGCCAGGTCTCCAGGCCTCCGGACAGCCGGGCCGGCGTGGTCTGCGTCTTGATCAGATACTCCAGGGCGCCGAGCCGCAAGCCTCGGTCGATGAGCTGCTTCTCGCTGTAGTTCGAGAGGATCACAACCGGCACGCTTTCGGTCTTCCGATCCTTCCTTAGAGCCTCGAGGACCCCGAATCCATCCAGCTTGGGTAATCGGATGTCAAGAAAGATGATGTCGGGCGGATTCTTGTGCGCGATGTCGAGTGCCTTCTCTCCATCGGGCGCCACCTCGACGTCGTAGCCGTCGAGCTCCAGCTTCAACTTGTACATCTCCGCAACCGAGGGATCGTCTTCAACAAACAGCACGCGCACCCGATCACGGCCCGCGCGAGGCTCATCGATCAATTCGGCCACCCAACGTGAGCGTACGCCTGCAACTAGTCAGGCGGGAGCAATCAGGGGCGCGCCACGCCAAAATGGGAACCAGTGAGCGCTCCGACTCCCCTTCGTTTGCGCCCGTTGGAAGTCGGCGATCTGCTCGACGAGACCTTCCGCATATATCGGCGCCACTTTCTGCTGTTTGCGGGGATCTCGGTGATCCTCGCAATCCCCTCGGCCGGGCTGCAGGGCTACAGCTTTTTCGCGATCTTCAACTACCTCTTCTCGTCCTCAAACGCGGGCCAGCTTCCCGACTTCAACACCCTGCTGCCGTCGCTGGTAGCTCTGGGCATCGGCTATTTGGTCAGCATCCTGCTGGCTCCATTCGGTTACGGAGCCGTGATCTACGCCGCCTGCGAGTCGGCCCTCGGCCATCCAGTCACCGTCGTGGGCGCCCTGCGCGCCGTGTTGCACCGATACTTCGCGATCCTCGGGTATGTCCTCCTCATCGGGCTCATGGGAATCGTGTTATGCCTGGTGCCGCTCTGGATATGGATCTGGGTGGGTTGGGTGGCCGTCCTGCCGGTTATGTTCGTCGAGAATGCCGGCCTCGGCGCCGCGATGGGGCGCAGCTGGCATCTCGTCGAGGGCCGATGGTGGCGGACGTTCCTGATCCTTTTGCTCGTGGCGATTCTCTGGTATTTCGCGCGCGTCGCTCTCGAAGCATTCATCGGCCTTGCCAACACTTTGATCTCGGTCGTTGCAACAAGCTATGTCGTTCTTGCGGTGGCGCAGGGCGCCGCGATCATCGTCTCGGCTCTGGTCAATCCGGTGGTGCAGATAGCGATCGTGCTCGTCTACTTCGACCTGCGCGTGCGACGTGAAGCGCTCGATCTGTTTCAGCTGGCTCAAAACGTCTCGTCAACTCAGCCGGCGTGAGAGCGACCTGAAACCGCGCGTCGCCGCCACCGCGCTGGCCTTGCTCTTTGCGGCGGGAATCGCCTCGCCGTTGACCGCGGCCGCCGATCCTCCGCCTACGCCGACTTACCGGCAGGCGGTTGAGAATACGATCAGCATCGTCGACGGTGCGCGCAGCGGTGACGTTGCCGCCGCCGGGCGGGCGTTCTACGTGCTTCGCGAAGGCACGGGCTCGAGCCAGCCTGAAATCCTTGCGGACCTCAGGATGCGGCCTCCGGATTTCGAGGACGCCCAGACTCGCCTGCACAGGCTGCTCGACGCGCTGAGCATGCCGGCGGGCACCGCCGATCCGGCGCAAGCGCAGCAGCAGCTCAAGCAGGTGCTCGCGATGCACCGCTATGACGCCCTCCATCAACCGCCCAGCCTTCTCGACCGGCTCGGCCAATGGATACGCGACCGCATCACAGACCTGCTTCGGCTTCTGATCGGCGGGACCGGCACCGCGATACCGACGGTCTACTTCTACATCCTCGGCGCCGTCGCGGTCGCGGTGGCTGCGTTTGTCATCTTTCGCTCCACGCGCGGACGCCTGGCCGAAAGCACGGCGGCCTCGCGTCCAACCGGACCGCGTGCACCCGCCGACTATTTCGCCGAAGCGGATCGCATGGCGGTTGCCGGTGACCGAGTAGGTGCGATCCGCGCTCTGTGCGCCGGCGTCGCCGCCACACTCGCCGGTGAGCAGACCTGGGAGGGCAGTCCGCTCACGGTGCGCGAGATCTTCCAGCACGCAAGCGAGCCGGCACGACTGCGGCCGCTGCTGCTCCCATTCGAAGCCGCCGTGTACGGCCGCAGGGATGTCGACTCCGCGACCTATGCGGGCGCCGAGCAAGCGGCCGCTCCATTCAGGCGGCGAATCCAGGAGGAAGCCGCATGAGGGATGTGCGCGGATGGGTGATCGTCCTCGTGCTTGCACTCCTGATCGGCGGCGCCGCATATTTCGCGCAGCCGCGGCAGGACTCGCCTCAGCACAGCTCCGGCAGCGACGCCGCCAACGGCACCTCGGCCGCTCGGTTCTTCTCGCAGGCGATGGGCCACCCCACGACGCAGATCGAAGGGAACTTCTCTCAGCCGTCACAGGACGGCTTGATGTTTGTGTTCACGCCCACTAGCCCCTACTCGGCGCAGGACGCCAGCGACACCGCGAACTGGATTCGTCGCGGCGGAGTCCTCGTCTATGCCTCGGAGCTGGGTGACATTGAGCTCGATCGTGCCTTGTCGGTGACCAGGCTCAACAGTGGGGTTTCGGGTCAAACCCAACACGCAAACCCGGTGCTCGACGGGGTGACGACGGTGTCAGGTGGCCAGGCCGTCGTGCCGCTGGACGGCTCGGCCGATCAGGTCCCCATTCTCCGCAGCAGCGACGGATTTGCGACCGGCTACATGCAGAGGTTCGGCCAGGGGACCATCGTCGTGCTCGCCGATCCGCTCATCCTGTGCAACGGCTACCTGGACAAGACCGATAACGGCCGGTTGCTTGCCGACCTCCTCGGCCTCGTCAACCCTGGATCCGCGGTCGGGTTCGATGAATACCACCACGGCCTCATCCTCACCGACCTCGCCCCGCAGGCGTGGGTCACCACACCGTGGGGGGCTGCGATCCTCTGGTTCCTGGTCGCGATCTTCATTGGCCTGGTGCTGCGCGGCCGTCGATTCGGGCCTGTAATCCAGCGTCCGGCCGAGGTGGCTCGCGCCGACGCGGAATGGGCTGTCGCGGTCGGCGAGCTGCTCCGGCGATCTGGCGCGCGCGCACTGACGCTTGGCTTGCTCGCCAACGCCAGCGAGCGCGCGGTGGCCGCGCGCACCGGCCTGCCCGCGCAGCCGCGCGAGCGATTCTGGAATGCTTTGTACGCCCGAGCGCCAGAGCTTGCCGGTGAGCTGGATCAGGCGGAACGTGCCCTGTACAGCTCAGCCGGCGGAGATGCCGAGCTGCTCGGCGCAGCACAGCGGCTCCACAGCATCGCCTACCCGCCCGCACGCGAACGCCGCCGTCAACCCATCACAGAGGAGACTCGATGACCGGCTCGTCAACGATGACCGCGCCCGATTTCTACGCCCGATTCCGGGAACAGCTCGTCAAGGCCGTCGTCGGGCAGGAGGAAGCCATCCGCCTTTGCGCGGTGGCGCTGGTCGCGCAGGGCCACATCCTCCTCGAGGGCGTTCCGGGAACAGGGAAGACGCTGCTGGCCAAGGCCATCGCCCGCTCGCTCGCGCTCGACTACGGCCGCGTGCAGTTCACGCCGGACCTTATGCCGGCAGACATCGTCGGCACCGCCATCTACGACCTCGTGAATCGCACATTCACGCTGCGACGCGGGCCCATCTTCACCAACGTGCTCTTGGCGGACGAGGTCAACCGAGCGCCGGCCAAGGTTCAGTCCGCGCTGCTGGAGGCGATGGAGGAGCGTGGCGTGACGTTGGAGGGTCAGCAGACACCGTTGCCCCCGCCATTCTTCGTCCTCGCCACGCAGAACCCGATCGAGTACGAAGGCACGTACCCCCTTCCCGAGGCCCAGCAGGATCGGTTCCTGTTCAAGGTCCGGCTCGACTACCCGCTGCCCGACGACGAGATGGAGGTGTTGAAGCGCTGGGAGTCCGGTATCGAGCTGCGTGACCCGGTCAAGGCCGGGGTCGAACCGGTTCTTGGCGGCCCGGACATCGAGGCCTGCCGCGAGCAGGTGGCGAAGGTCGTCCTGGACGAGAAGATCCGCCGCTACATCGTCGACCTGGCGTCGGCCACCCGCACCGCGCCCGAGATCGCTCTCGGGGCCAGCACGCGGGCCGAGGTCCTGCTGATGCTTGCCTCCCGGGTGCTCGCCGCATTCGACGGGTCCGAGTTCGTGACTCCAGACCACGTCAAGGCACTCCTCGCGCCCGCGTTCCGGCACCGCCTTGTGCTGCGACCTGAGGCCGAGGTCGGCGGCCAGACCCCGGATAGCGTTCTCGAAGCAGTGGCAAGTCGAGTCGTCCCGCCGCGCTGATGCGCTCACTCTTTCATCCATTCCGGGGCCTAGCTCCGCAGCCACGCCTGCTCTGGGCGATCGCAATCGGCGCGTCTTTGATCGCGCTGTCGATTGTTTCGCCGGTGCTGGTCGTGGTCGCCATCGCCTATCACGTCGGCCTGTTCCTCATCCTCGCGCGCGACCTCGCGCTGCTGTCCAGACGGGCTCAAACCCCATCCGCGCGAGGTCGTCGGGACCTTCGACCGCGCCGGCCACCTCGAGCTCACCTATGCCACCTCATCACCGCGGCGCGGTGCGTACCGGTTCGGTCCGATCGATCTCCAGGTTTCCAGGCGCGACGGTTGGTGGCGGCGCCAGGTACGCCTCGACCGCCCCCATGAGGTGGCTGTGTTTCCCAACGTGGTCGCGATCAAACGCATCCAGCTCACGCTGCGACGTGGACTCCGCGCGATGGCAGGCTTACGCAGGGCCCGGCCACCCGGCGCATCGACCGCATTCGCCGGCCTGCGCGATTACGTCCGCGGCGACGACATCAGACGCGTGAGCTGGACGGCTACAGCTAGACGCGACCACCCCGTCATGGTCGAGGTCGAGGCCGAGCGCGGGCAGCAGGTGATGATCGCGATTGACTGCGGGCGCCTCATGACCGCGCCCGCCGGCGAGCTCGACAAGCTCGACCACGCGGTCAACGCGGCGCTCATGCTCGCCTGGGTCGCGCAGGCCTACGGCGACCGCGTTGGCCTCATGACCTTCGACGACCGCGTCACGAACTTCATCAAGCCGGAGCGTGGCAGCACGCAGCTGCGGCAGATCACAGAGGCGCTGTACGCGATCCAGGCGGAGTATGTGGAACCCGATTTCGGCCACGCGCTCACCCATCTGTCGCTGCGGCTCGGGCGGAGGTCCATGATCGTCGTGCTCACGGACCTCCAGGACCCTGAAGCATCGAAGGAGCTGGTTGCGCACTGCCTGCGGCTCGCGGCACGCCACCTGGTCCTCGTCGTTGCGATGTCGGATCCCGCCGCGCTCAACGCGCGGTATGCCCCCGTGACCACCTCGTCGCGCGCCTACGAATGGGCGGCGGCAGAGGAGTTCATGGCCAGCCGTCGCGAGAGCTTCGAGCTGCTTCGCCGCGGCGGTGTGCTCGGCCTCGATGTGGTCGCGGGGAACCTCAGCCCCGCGCTGGTCGAGCGCTACCTCGAGCTGAAAGAGCGCGCGCTGCTCTGAGGCGCGGCCGGAAAGCCCTCGAGGGAGTCCGATGCGCGGCGATGAGGTTGCCGGCCCGCGAAGATCAGATACGTGTAGAGCAGCAGTCCAGTGGTCAGGCCGATCATGAGCTTGGCCGCAAACGGCGCGTTCGACGGAGAGATGTTGCCTTCGATCGTGCCCGCGATCACGAGCAGGGGCGCCAGGCCGAGCAGCAGCGTGAACGCCCGCCGCGTGGCGATGACAAGGGCGTCTGTGCGCCTGCGATTGCCCGGCGAGATGAGCGCCCAACCCATCATCAAGCCGCCGGCGCCCTGCGCGAGGACGATCGACAGCTCCAGGATTCCGTGACCGACCACGAAGTCGAAGAGGCCTCCACTCACACCAAACGCCTGCGTGAGCCCGAAGAGCCCGCCGAGGCTGATGCCGTTGGTGATCAAGACGTAGATCACCGGCAGCCCGAAGACCACGCCGAACGCGAACGCGATCATCGAGACGTAGATGTTGTTGAGCATGATCAACCCCCCAACCTCGACCCGAACCTCCGGCGGGATGTCGGTCCAGAGCTGGTGGTGATGGACGCGGTCAATAAGCTGCGGCGAAGCGATTCCGTAGGCGGCATCGGGGTTGGCAAGTATCACGAAGTAAGCGACGATCGCGGGCACGAACAGGAGCGCGCCGGCGGCGACCAGGTACGGCCACGACTGTCGATACGTGCGTGGAAGAGTCTCGGCGTAGAACGTCCGAAGCCGCCGCCAGACCTGGCCACCTCTTCGGTAAACGACACCGTGGCCGCGGGCAACCAGCCCGTTCAGGTATCTCTCCACCGGCTCACCGGGCCAGTCGCGCTGGGCCCGTGCCAGGTCCGCCGCGGCACGCCGGTACAGCGAGGTCATTGTCAGGACCTGGGCCGGCGCGAGGCTGTTGAGCTTGCCGCTTCCCGCCTTGGCGATCAGGTCCTCGAGGCGGTTCCAATCCTCACGACGTCGCGCTACGAAGTCCTCAGCTCTCACGCAGTAGCCAAAATAACCGAATGGGGCAGCCACTCCCCGACACTGACCTGGTCGTCTCCACGCCGGAGCGGGTGTCCTTCGACTACCAGGTCGCCGGTCTTGGCACTCGCGGGATCGCTCAGATCCTCGATCTTCTCATCGTCACGGGCCTGCTGATCGCCCTCGTATTCCTCGCGGCCGGCGTCGCCGGGTTCACCCAATCGTCCACGGCGGCCACTCTCATCTTTGCTTTCGGGACCTTCATCGTCGTATTCGGCTACTTCTGGATCAGCGAAGCCCTGTTCTCGGGGCAGACGCTTGGCAAGAGGGCTTTTCGGCTCAGGGTGGTCGGCGACCGGGGCGAGCCATTGACCTGGATGCAGGCGGGCATCCGCAATGTCGTGAGGATCGTCGACTTCTTGCCGTACGGCTATGGCGTCGGGGTGGTCGTGCTTTTCGCCAACGGTCGTGGCAAGCGGCTCGGCGACCTGGCGGCGGGAACGATCGTGGTCAAGGACTCGGACCACGTTTGGCTCTGGCAGCTGGGCCGTCCGTCCACGCATCCGCCACCCGCGTATCCGCCAGCACCGCTGGCGCCTCCGCCGCCGGATGCGCCACTCGGAGTCGGTTACCAGTACCCCACCAACCCGCCACCACCGCCGCTCAGCAGCGCAGTGGTGCCAAGCCCGTTCGCCCCGGCGTCCCAGGCGGAGTTGGTGCTCCGCCGCATCGACCCGGAGCTGCGGCGGTTCGTCAGCTCGTATGCACGTCGCCGGCCGCAGCTATCGCTCGACACGCGCGCTCAGCTGGCGAGCACTGTGCAGGCGAGCTTGCGGTCGGCGCTTCCGGACGTCTTCGCGCAGCGCGGACCCCTCGCGGTGCTCGACCACCTCGCCGACCTCGAGAGTCAGTAAAGCCAGGTCCGGAGCTGATCGTCGGTCAGATTTCCGCCGGTGAGCGGGACGGCCACCCTCGTGCCCGCGAGCTCGCTTCGGCGCTTGGCGACTGCGGCGATGCCCGCGGCGCCGGCGGGCTCGACCACGAGGCCTGCGTCGCGATGGAGCCATCGCATCGCCTCGATGATCTCGTCGTCGGTGACCAGCATCACCTCGTCGACCGCGGTGCGCATGATCTCCAGCGCCTCCGTCACCGGCACCCGCACGGCGATGCCGTCGGCGATCGTGTCGATGGTGTCGGTGCTGACAGGCCGGCCCGCGCGCCACGACAGTTCCATCGACGGCGCGCCGGCGGGGCAGACGGCGATGACTCGCGTGGCCGGAGAGTATCGCTTGAACCAGATTCCCATCCCGTTGATCAGAGAACCGTTGCCGAGCGGAACGATGCACGCGTCGACGGCTTGATCCAGGCGCGTGAGCTCGACGGCGACGGTGCCCGCGCCCTCCGCAATCGGGCCCAGGAGGCCGTCCTCCACGTAGAGCGCGCCGGACGTGGCGGAGTGGCGGAGCGCCGCGTCCTTGGCCTCGTCGAAGTCCTGGCCCGCGAGGACCACGTCCGCCCCCAAAGCGCGCATGCGCTCGACCTTGAACGCGTTCGCGTTGACAGCCGCGAAAACGGTCAACTCCACGCCACGCTTGCGCGCCGCAAACGCCATGCCCTGGCCGAAGTTGCCCGCAGAGGCACAAACGAGACCTGACGGCTGGCGACCCAGGCGATCGAGCAGGTAGTCGGTGCCTCGTCCCTTGAACGATCGGATCGGGTTGACGCTTTCGACCTTGAGCACTGTGGTGACGCCGAGGCGGTCGCTCAGTGGTTCGCATACGAACTGAGGCGTATTGCGGAACACGGGGTCGATCACCTCGGCCGCCTCCCGAATGCGGTCGAGCGAGATCGAAGCGTCCATCGAGGGGAGTGTAAGAACCAGGGACGCCGCCCCGGGGGTAGTCAGGGCGGCGCCTTGTCGATCAGGAGCCGGGGTGGGGTTCCCGGCACTCTCAATAAATCTAAACGCCCGAGCCTGTAAAAGGCTACGTGCCTACTTGTAAAAACCTGATCATGGGCAGACAGTCAATCCGTGCCTAAGTTCACCGTGACCTTCATGTGCTCCGAATGTGGCGCCGAGAGCCTGCGCTGGGCAGGCCAGTGCCCGGCCTGCCACGCCTGGAACACGCTCCAGGAGTTCCAGGTCCGGAAGGCGCTTTCCGGTCGCTCCCGGTCGATTTCGGCCCAGCGCGGGCAGGCCGTCGAACCGACGGGAGCCCGTCCGGTACCCCTCAGCGAGATCGAACCCGATTCCGCCCCCAGGCAGCCGCTGGCCTGGGGCGAGCTCAACCGCGTGCTCGGCGGCGGGATCGTCCCGGGCAGCCTGGTCCTGGTGGGGGGCGAGCCCGGCGTGGGCAAGTCCACCCTGCTCATGCACGCCGCCCAGCAGATCGCCTCCAGCGGCGGCCGGGTGCTCTACGCCTCGGGGGAGGAGTCGCCGCAGCAGATACGGCTCCGGGCGGCAAGGCTGGGCCCGCTCTCGCCGCGGATCCTGCTCCTGGCCGAAAACGACCTCGACGCCATCTGCGAGGCCATCCGGGCGGAGTCGCCGCGGCTGGCGATCGTCGACTCGATCCAGACCGTCACCGACGCCGGCTTCGAGGGCGGCGCCGGGAGCGTCACCCAGGTTCGCGAATCGGCCGCCCGGCTGATGCGACTGGCGAAGGAGATCGGGGTCCCGATCTTCCTGGTCGGCCACGTCACCAAAGAGGGCGCGATCGCCGGACCGAGGGTCCTCGAGCATATCGTTGACACCGTGCTTTACCTGGAAGGCGATCGGAGGCAGGAGCTGCGCATCCTCCGGGCGACCAAAAACCGGTTTGGATCGGCCGATGAGATCGGCGTTTTCGCCATGGGCGAAGCCGGCCTCGAGGAGGTCTCCGATCCTTCCGCGGCGCTCCTTGGCAACGCGGCGGTCGCTTCGCCCGGCGCGGCGGTCGTGGCCGCCCTCGAGGGCACGCGCCCGCTGTTGATCGAGATCCAGAGCCTCGTCAACAAGGTCAACAACAACTATCCACCGCGACGCATCGCGAGCGGCATGGACATCAACCGATTGCTCATGCTCATCGCGGTGATCGAGAAGCGTGCCTCGGTCTCTCTCGGACAGTCCGACATCTTCGTCAACGTGGCGGGCGGCATCCGCATCACTGAGCCGGCCGCCGACCTTGGTCTTGCCCTGGCCATCCTAAGCAACACGCGCGACAAGCCCCTGCCAGACGGCTTGGTCGTGATAGGGGAGCTGGGATTGGCGGGCGAGGTGCGCCGCGTGGGCCAGCTCGATCGCCGCCTCCAGGAGGCGGCCCGACACGGCCTTACGCGCGCTTTGATTCCGGCCGGCGCGCGCGCCGGCCGGCATGCCGGTCTCGAGATCGTCGAGGTCCGGACGCTGGCGGAGGCGATCTCCGCCGCACATCTTTCACACATGAGGTCTGGCGAGTTGATAAAGGAGCCCGAGGTATCGGTCCCCTGAGGAGGTAATCGTGAAGCGTTCCGATGCCCTCGCCCGTCGCGTCGGGGTGGGGATCGGAGTCGTCGGTGGCTTTTTCCTGGGTTATGGGCTCGTCCGCCTGTCGGGGATCAACCATCAGGGTTGGGTGCTGATCAGCCTGACCACGATTGAGGGATTGATCTTCGCGTACCTGGGCACGCCTTACGTGCTCGGCGGTTGGCGAGGCTTCAACCTGCGCCTCACGAAGACTCCGCTGCCCGATCTGATCAGCGGCCTGCTCGGCATGATCGTCGGCCTCGTCATCGCCGTGCTCATCGGCGTGTTCGTGCGCGACCTGCCTTACGGCATCGTGCTTTCGTTCGTGCTGGCGCTGTTGCTCGCGCTACTCGGCGCGTCGGTCGGCATCACGCGCCGGACGGAGCTGACGGCTCTGCTGTTTGGGGGCCCGGAGGAGGAGAAGAGCAGCCGCCTCAACGCGGTTCTCCTCGACACGTCGGTCATCATCGACGGCCGCATCCTCGATATCGCCAAGACCGGTTTCGTCGATTTGCCGCTGATGGTCCTCAGTTCGGTCCTGCGCGAGCTGCAGCACCTGCAGGTGGTGGACGATGACGTCGCCCCGAGCACCGAGATCGACGCGCACCTCGTGCGCACCGCCAAGCGCCGGGGGTGGGGGATCATGACCAACGACTTCAACCTCAACCGAATCGCGCGCCTCGAGGGCGTGTCGGTGCTCAACCTCAACGAGCTTGCCCAGGCGATGCGTCCGGTCGCGATCCCAGGCGAGGAGATTGTGGTGATGATCGCGCGCGAGGGCAAGGAGCCGGGTCAGGGGGTGGGCAGCCTGGACGACGGTACGATGGTCGTCGTCCAGAACGGGCGGCGCCTGATGAACCAGACCATCACCGCGACAGTGACGTCCGTGATCCAGACCTCGGCGGGCCGGATGATCTTCGCCGAACCCTCCGGACAGGACGGCAGGCGTGGGAACCGGGCCAAGCGCGAAGAGGAGCCCGCATAGATTGGCTACCGTCGGAGCGATCGTCGCCGCAGCGGGCTCGGGCTCGCGCCTCGGCCGAGGCAGCAAGGCGCTCGTGCGCCTGAACGGCCGCACGACCCTGGCCCGCGTGCTCGAGCTGTTCCTGGCGCTCGACGAGGTGGATCGGATCGTCGTCGTCGGGCCGCCGAGCCGCCTCGAGAACGCGGAGCGCGAGGTGGCGTCGCTGTCGCCGCGCAAGCGCGTGGCGGTGCTCGCCGGCGGCGAGAGCCGGCAGGCTTCGGTCCGTGCCGGCCTGGCGGCGCTTGGCGAGTGCGACTTCGTGCTCGTCCACGATGCGGCTCGGCCGCTTGCTACGGCCGCCCTCGTGCGGCGGGTGCTGGCCGCGGCGATGGAATCCGGAGCGGCATTCCCGGCGATTGCTCCGCGCGACGCGGTCAAGCGAGTGGAGGGCAACCGGCTCGTGGAAAGCCTCGACCGTTCTCGAATCGTCCTCGCCCAGACGCCGCAGGCCTTCGCCTACGAGCTGCTCGCGCGCGCCCATCGCGAGGCGGCCGATGCGGGTCTGGTCGGCGACGATGACGCCCAGCTCGTGGCCGCGACCGGCCACGCGGTCACGGTCGTCGAAGGCGAGCCGGCCAACATCAAGCTCACCACGCCGGAAGACTTTGGCGTGGTCGAGGCGCTGATCAAAGAGCAGGAAACCGCCGCCGGGTGAGGGTGGGCATCGGGTATGACGTCCACCCCCTGAAATCCGGCCGGCACCTGATCCTCGGCGGAGTGGGGATCGAGTATCCGATGGGACTCGACGGACATTCGGACGCCGATGTGCTGACCCATGCGGTGATCGACGCGCTGCTCGGCGCCGCCGCGCTGGGCGACATCGGCAAGCAATTTCCAGCCAACGATCCTCGATTCGAGGGCGCGTCGAGCCTCGACCTTCTCTCGACTGCCGCCGAGGCTGTGCGCGCCGCCGGTTATCGAATCGTCAACATCGACAGCACAGTGATCGCGGAAGAGCCTCGTCTGCAAACCCGCCTGCCTGAGATGCAGCAAAGGCTGTCCGCCGCCGCTGGGCTCAAACTCTCGGATGTCAGCGTCAAGGCGACTTCCCCTGAAGGTCTGGGCGCGCTCGGTGAGCGGGCGGGCATCGCGGCGCACGCGATCGCGCTCATCGAGGAAGCATGACGCTGCGGCTCCACAACACTCTGACGGGCACCAAGGACGTATTCGAGCCGCTCGAGCCTGGGCACGTCGGCATGTACACGTGCGGTCCGACCGTGTGGAATTTCGCGCACGTCGGCAACCTGCGCGCCTTCCTCTTCTACGACCTGCTGCGCCGCCAGCTGAGCGCCAACGGCTATCGCATCACACACGTAATGAACCTCACCGACATCGACGACCGCATCCTCGACCAGGCGATGCACGCCGGAACCACGATCAGCGAATACGTCAAGCCGTTCGTCACGGCGTTCTTCGAAGACATGCGCGCCCTTCGCGCTCAACCCGCAGAGCACTATCCGAAGGCGACCGAGCACATCCCGGAGATGCTCGCAATGATCTCGACGCTGCTCGAGCGCGGAAACGCATACGTCGCGGATGGCGACGTGTACTACCGCATCGCGAGCTTCCCGAGGTACGGAGCGCTTTCGCACCTGGACCGAGCCGGCCTGAAAGCCGGCGCCCGGGTTTCAACCGACAAATATGAAAAGGAAGACGTCAGTGACTTCGCGCTCTGGAAGAAGGCGCAGCTCGGCGACGAGGAACTGGGCGCCGCGTGGGACGCGCCATTCGGTCGCGGCCGGCCCGGCTGGCACATCGAGTGCTCTGCGATGAGCAAGCACTACCTCGGTGACACGTTCGACATTCACTGTGGCGGCGTGGACCTCATGTTTCCTCACCACGAGAACGAGATCGCGCAGTCGGAGGCTGCGAACGGCAAGCCTTTCGTTCGCGTGTGGCTGCACTCGGAGCATCTCGCTGAACCGAGCGGCGAGAAGATGTCGAAAAGCGCCGGCGGATTTATCACTCTTCGCGATCTCATCGCCGCCGGCCACGATCCACTCGCGGTTCGCTTCTTCCTCATCGCCAACGCGCATTACCGCTCGCGCATCCGGTTGAGCACCGAGGCCCTGCACGCCGCTGCCGAGCAGGTGCGGCGCCTGCGCGAGTTCGCGGATCGGGTCCGGCGATCGCAGCCGGCGGCCAACGAGGACGACGCGCTGGTCAGCCACATTGTCGAGATTCGCGCCGCCTACAGCGAGGCCCTCGACGACGACCTCAACCTGCCGCAGGGCATCGGCCTGGTGTTTGAGTTGGTCCGCGAGGCAAACGCCGCGCTCGATAACAACCGGGTCGGCACCGAGGGCCGGCGGGGGCTGCTCAATCTCATCGACGAGGTCGACGCGCACCTCGATGTCATGGGTGGCGAGGAGCCGGGCCTCGCTGACGAGGTGGAAAGACTGATCGCGGAGCGTGAGGCGGCGCGGCAGGCCAAGGACTTCGCGCGCGCGGATCTGATCCGAGAAGGGCTCAAGCAGCGAGGCATCGCGCTCGAGGATTCGCGTGACGGCGTCCGATGGCGGCGCGTGTCCCACGGGTGAGCAATCGCCCGCGCCGGCGTGAGAGGCCGGCGCCCGCCCAGGCGGCGCTGATCCACGGTCGCAACGCGGTTCTGGAGGCCGCGCGCGCCGGCAAGGTGGTGAAGGTGTTCCAGGCCTCGGGCCTCGGTCACGACCCTCGCCTCGACGAGCTGGCCCGACTGGCGCCGATAGAGGTCGTTCCGCCAGACCGCCTCGATGCGATTGCGGCGGGGGTGCATCAGGGTGTGGCTGCCGAGCTCAAGCCGCGCCGCGCGTGGACGTTGAAGGAGTTGCTCGACACCAGCCCGACGCTGCTTGTGGCGCTCGACGGGATCATGGACCCGCAGAACCTGGGCGCGATCCTTCGCAGCGCGGAGGTGGCGGGCGCCAACGGCGCCATCCTGCCAGAGCACCGCAGCGCACCGCTGTCACCGGCGGCCGTGAAGGCAAGTTCCGGCGCCAGCGAGCTGCTTCGCATCGCTCATGTCTCGGGCATTCCCTCCGCGATCGCCGAGGTGAAACGGGCTGGGATCTGGTGCGCCGCGCTCGACATACGGGGAGAGACGCCAGCTTGGGAGTTCGACCTCACGCAGCCGGTGTGCGTCGTCGTCGGGAGCGAGGGTGAGGGCGTGCACCGGCTCGTGCGCGAACGGTGCGATGTGCGCCTGCGCCTGCCGGTCGCGGGGCACATCTCGAGCTTCAACGCCTCGGCCGCTGCGGCCGCGATCCTGTACGAGGTCGCACGGCAGCGAACGAGCTCGAGCGCGAGTCGCCCCTAGACTCTTTTCGTGATGGCTGATGCAACCGCGGAGCTCGAGAGGGCGTCCGCCGATATCCCACTCAATAAAGACGCGCGCGATGTGCTCGAGCGGGCCACTGCGCTCGCATCCGAGCGCGGCGCGGCGCAGGCCGCGCCCACTGACGTCCTCGAGGCGATAACCGCATCCAGCGGCTCGTCTGCGTTTCACGCGATCAAGACGCTCGCCGGCGACCCGAAGGCAGTCGACGCGCACGCTGCCGGCGTCGATGGTGCCGCCGGACTACCGCTGCGTCAGCTCCTGGTCAACGCCAACCGCGAGGCCCAGGTGCTCGGCCACTACCAGGTGGACTCGATGCATCTCCTGCTGGCGCTCATGTACAGCGACGCGCGCGCGACGTCGGCGGCGCTGCAGAAGGCTGGGCTGACCCTCTATGACCTGAGGCGTCATCTGCAGACGGGGGCCGGACCAAACATTCCAGTCACCGCGGGCGTGCATTCGACCCAGGACCGCGCGCTCCGCCGCAAACCCTTGGTTTCGCTCCGCGGCGCCCTCGGCATCAGCCCGATCTTCAGCGGCCTGGTCGCCATCACTGCGATCGCGGGGATCTTCCTGTGGTTCGACATACTGCCCGCGGCCACCTCGATCGTAACCGTCATCTTCGTCACCTCGGGATGGATCACCTCGGTTTGCATTCACGAGTTCGGTCACGCCTTTGTCGCGTACCTCGGCGGCGACAGGTCAGTCAAGGCTTCGGGCTATCTGACGCTCAACCCCCTGCTCTACACGAACCTACTGATGAGCATCATCTTTCCGATCGTCTTTCTGTTGATCGGCGGAATCGGGCTGCCAGGCGGCGCGGTGTACATCGACCACTCGGCGATCCGCAGCCGCATATGGGATTCGTTGGTTTCGCTGGCGGGACCGATCGGGACTGCGCTCTGCGGTCTGCTGATCGCCATCCCCTTCCTCTTGCCGGGCCATTACGGGTGGATCACCCAGGCAAACGCGGGGTTCTTCATCGCTCTCGGCTACCTGGGCTTCATCGAGGTCATTGCCGTTCTGCTCAACCTCCTGCCGGTTCCCGGCCTCGACGGGTTCGGCATTCTGCGTCCGTGGCTCTCGTACTCGCTGCAGTCGCTGGCGATCCGCTTTTCGCAGCTTTCGATCATCGCGCTGTTCGTCGTCTTGTTTTACTTCGGCCCGGTCCGCAATGCGTTCTTCGGGGTGGCATTTCAAATCAGTGCGCTGCTCGGCATCGACTACATCTTCATCGCGGCCGGCCGTTCGGCCATGCCGCACCTCTTCTGAAGTGGAGAGGCTGATCGTCGACGGCTACAACGTGATCCACGCCTGGCCGCCACTGAAGAAGCTACTCGGGGTTTCGTTGGAGGCGGCGCGGGACAAGCTGGTCGAACGACTCTCGGTTTACCGGCTCGTTACCGGGTCCGACGTGACGGTCGTGTTCGACGCCCACCACTCGTCCTCGCGCGCCAATGCGGAGGAGATGGTGGAGGGTGTGCGCGTCCTGTTCACGCGCAAGGGACACTCAGCCGACCACGCGATTGAGCGGATCGCTTACGACGCGACTGGCGCCGGCGATGTCATCACGGTGGCGACATCCGACCGGTTCCAGAGCGACCTCGTGCGCGGCATGGGCGGCGCGGTCATCAGCGCGCCCGAGCTGGAGCGTCGCGTGGTAGCTGCTGAGGAAGAGCTCGGCCGGCGGGTTAAGAAGTACGCGCGCTGATGATTCGACGGACGCGAATCGTCTGCACCATCGGACCATCGAGCTCCTCGCCGGCGATCCTGCGCACGATGGTCCAGGCGGGCATGGATGTCGCCCGCTTGAACTTTTCGCACGGCGACCACGCCACGCATAGGCAGGCCGCCGAGGATGTGCGCGCCGCGGCGGAGTCGGTCGGGCGTCCGGTCGCGCTGCTCGGCGACCTCCAGGGCCCGAAGATCCGCACCGGCCCGCTTGATACCGCCTTCATGCGGCTGGCGCGCGGGCGGCCCGTCGTCCTGGTCGGCGGACCTCGCGCCGCCGCCAACGAGATCGAGGTGAGCCATCCCGAGCTCGTCGATGCTCTGCAGCCAGGGGATCGTGTGCTCATCGACGACGGACGCATCGAACTGGCCGTCCGCAGCAAGTCCAAAGGGCGGGCCGAATGCTCCGTGGTTCGTGGGGGGCTCCTTGGCGAGCGGAAGGGGGTCAGTGTGCCGGGCCGTCCTCTGCCACTGCCGGCCCTGACCGAGAAGGACCTCGAAGACCTCAAGTTCGCGGCCGAGCTGGGCGTCGACTACATCGCGCTTTCTTTCGTGCGCCGCCCGGAGGACCTGCTCGTTTGTCAGCAGCACCTCAATGCCGCGGGCTGCAAGGCTCCGGTCATCGCCAAGCTGGAAAAGCTCGAGGCGATCCGCAACCTTGGCAAGATCCTCGAGGTCGCTGACGCGGTGATGGTTGCGCGCGGCGACCTCGGCGTCGAACTCAAGCTCGGCGAGCTGCCGGCGGTGCAAAAGGAGGTCATCGACCGCGCCAACCGAGCCGGAGTGCCGGTCATCACCGCCACCGAGATGCTCGAGTCGATGGTCACATCCAACCGGCCGACGCGAGCCGAGACCTCGGACGTGGCCAACGCGATCTGGGACGGCACCGACGCCGTGATGCTCTCGCAGGAGACCTCGGTCGGCGCGCATCCAGTGGAGGCGGTGCGCGCGATGGCTCGCATCTGCCTGTCGACCCAGCGCCATCCGGCGTTCGGCCGCGAGCGCCAGCTGTGGCGGGAGCCGGGCGAGGTGGGCAGCGCAATCGCCCATGCCGCCGCGGCCAGCGCCGACGAGCTCCACGCCAGGGTCATCATCGCCTTCACCGAATCCGGCACCACGGCGCTGCGCTGCAGCAAGGCCCGGCCGCGTGTGCCGGTGATCGCAGCCAGCCCGCACCCCGAAGTCCTGCGGAAGACCACCCTTTACGCCGGCGTCATCCCCCTGCTGGTCAGCCCGGGCAAGGACACGGACGAGATGGTGGCCAATGCCACGGACGCCGCCGTCCGCAGCGGGATCGTTCGGGCGGGCGACAGGGTGGTGGTGGTCGCGGGGGTTCCCGTCGGCCGCCCCGGCCAGACCAACCTCCTCAAGGTGGAAGTGGTCTGAAGCTGCGAGAGCCCTGAGTCGGCTGAGGGGCCGGGTACGCCCCTCTAAGCTTCTGCTGGAGATGCCCGCCACCGACGGCCTTCTGGGCCGGATCCTCCGTGTCAGCGACGACGCCGTCCTGCGGTTCGGCCAGAGCACCGCCGAGGTCGACGCGTTCATTCAGGCGGCCGCCCTTTGGCGCCCTTTCAGCGGCGCCAGGTGCTGGCGGCGCGGCGCCTGGTGTCGACGGTCACCAAGGAGGACGTCGACCAGGCGACCGCATCCCTGGAGGAGATCAAAGCCGCGATACGCGGCTCCGCCGGTCGGATGTCCGAGTCCATGTCGACAGCCGGTGAGTGGCTGCTCGAGGCGCTCGACACGAAGAGCGCCGACAAGATCGTGGCCGCGTGGCAGGCGCTGTCGGCGCTGGTGATGCGCAACCACTTGTCGCCGTTGAAGTTCGCGGCGCATTACGCGCCTTTCGTGGCGCTTGTCCCGGTCTCGGGAATTGACGCGCTCGATCCGTCAACGCTGCGATATCTCGACGCGGTGCAGAGACTCACCCGGGAGCAATGCGACTTGCTCGCGAAGCG
>VBHX01000060.1 GCA_005879945.1 Chloroflexota bacterium
GACCACATGCCGTCATAGACCCACGCCTGTCGCAGCGCCTTGCCGAGCTGCTCAGGCGAGCTGAAGTCCTCGTAATAGCCGGCGCGCTCAGCGGTCAATGCGACGTGGAGTGCGTGATGCCAGTCGTCCGCCCACGCCGCGTCGAGTCCAATTCCGCCCGAATCGGGGCTGCGGACAAGGCGAGGGTCGTTGGCGTCCGTTTCGGCGAAGAGCAGCACCGACCGAGCAAGCGCCGCAGCCACCGCATCGACCTCGGTGGCGACCTGCTCCAGGATGTGCAGTGGCGATTGGTCAACGATCGCGTGCACCGCGTCCAGCCGCAGACCGTCGATGTGGTACTCGCGAATCCACATCAACGCGTTGTCGACGACGAAGCGGCGGACCTCGTCGCTGCCGGCGCCGTCGAAATTGAAAGAGGTTCCCCACGTGGTGCGGTAGCGATCGGTGAAGTACGGGCCGAACTCGCCCAGGAAGTTGCCCACCGGGCCTGCATGGTTGTACACGACGTCCAGAACGACACCAAGACCCGCGGCGTGACACGCGTCGACGAGCCGATTGAGACCGGCCGGACCGCCATAGGCATGATGCGGAGCGAAGAAATCAACGCCGTCATAGCCCCACCCACGATTGCCCGAGAACTCGGCGACCGGCATGAGCTCGATGGCGTCGACGCCGAGGTCGACGAGATGGGGGAGCCGCTGTATCACACTGTCGAAGGTCCCCTCCGGCGAGAAGGTCCCGACATGCAGCTCATAAATGACGAGGCCAGGCAGGGACAGGCCGCGCCAGCTCGAATCAGTCCACGAGTGCCGGCTGTGGTCAACTACCTGGGACAGGCCGAGCACGCCGTCGGGCTGAGAAGGAGAGCGCGGGTCAGGCCGCGTCTCTCCACCCTCGATCGAAAAGCCGTAGCGCGTCCCTGGACCGGCCACCACATCGGAGGCCTCCCACCAGCCACGGTCGAGTTCCGTCATGAAAGCGCGCCTTCCGTCGGAAACAAGCTCGACGTGTTGTTTGCCGGGCGCCCAGACCCTGAACCGATGCATCGCGTCTACAGTGGACGGGCCCGCCGAGCGAGCACCGCCACCGGGAATTGGTGCATTAGGCCGGCGACCGGAACCCCAGGGCCACCTTGCTCCTCCCCGCCGGTGATCAGGCTTCTCCAGCTGCCAGCCGGAAGGTCGATCGTGGTGTCGGCCCAATCGCCGCCCAGGCCTGCCACGAGTCTGGGCACGACGACCAGCAGACGATCACGGACAAAGCCGACAGCGTGCTTAGCCTTCGCCCCGACTGCGGCGAGCGGTGTGTAGCTCGCGCTGCCAAAAAGGTCAGGGTCGACTCGGCGCTCATGGAGCAAGCGGGTGATCAACCAGAGCTTCGGGGCTCCCTCGTCCGACCGAGCCAGGACGTCGCTGGGTCCAGCGCTCCGAATCTCCGGCAGCAGTCCGGCGAGACGTTCATAGTCCACCGGCCTGCGATTATCCGGGTCGACCAAGCTGAGGTTCCACACTTCTGAGCCCTGGTACAGGTCGGGCACGCCCGGACAGGTAAGCAGCAGCGTGGTCTGGGCGAGCGACGCGACCCGACCAAGGGCCACCAGTTGGTGGCGGCCTATGAATGACTCGAGGTCGCTCTTGAATTCGGCGTCGGCCATCACGCTGCCCGCGAATCGAGTCAGCGCGTCGTCGAACGCCGGAACCGGGTTGATCCATGAGGTGTGGACCTTCGCTTCACGGGCTGCTTTCTGGAGGAACGCAACCAGCCGCACCTCGTCGACCGGCCACGCTCCGACCATCGTCTGGTACATGAGGTATTCGAGGTTTCGATCGGGATAGCCTTGCACGCGATGGCGCTCGTTGCGCTCGGCCCATCGCCGAACGGCGAACTCCCACTCGGCCGGAATCTCCGAGAGCAGGTTCGTCCTCGCACGCACGTCGCCGCTGCGCTTGGTGTCGTGGGTGGACAGAGTGAGCATGGTGGCCGGCCATTTCGCCGCGATTCTGGAGCAGTACGAATGAAATTCCTCGACTGAATGCCCGAACACCCCTGGATCGCCGCCGACCTCATTCAGGGAAACGAGGCGGTTGTAACGATAGAACGCGGTGTCCTCGACGCCTTTGGCCATGACCGCGGGAGTCAGCTGCTGAAACCTCGCGGTGAATTCGGCCTCGGCCACCCCCTCGTGCCGCATCAGCAAGAGGTCAGCCACAAACGCCAGGAGGTCGGCGTCGATGTCTGGCCGGCGCCCCGCCGCTCCTTCGGCGGCGATCGAAATTTGTCGCTGGTCCTGTTCTGAGGCCGGCGAACCAGGACGTACGTACGTGCGGTACACGTGCAGGCCGGCGGCGAGCTCGCGGATCGCCTCTTGCAGCTCGCGGCGGGTGCGATCGCGGTGGCGCCGGTGGCGGTCGCAGATGTCGAGCAGCAGGTTCGTCAGGCGCTCAACGTCCACCGCGAGCTCACTCGCCATCATCTCCTGCTTGCACGTGCGCACGACCTCTGAGAAAGGCTGCGACTGGCCGGTAAACGCGTGATAAAGCGCAGTCAGTGACCCTTCATTCCCCGCGTCGACGAAAAGGCCGTCGACCTGTGCAATGAAGTCATAACCGGTCGTGCCGTGCACGGGGAAGCTGTCTGGCAACTCCTCGTTGGTGGCCAAGATTTTCTCGACCACCAAGTACGTGTCCGGCACTGCGGACCTCAACCGACGTAGGTAAGACACCGGGTCCCTAAGGCCATCCACGTGGTCGATGCGCAGGCCGCCTACGCTGCCATCGGCGATCAAGCCCAGAATCACGCGGTGGCTGTCGTCGAAAACCTGAGGCTCCTCGACGCGCAGGCCGATGAGGCTGTCGATGGTGAAGAAACGCCTGTAGTTGAGTTGTTCCTGCGCACTGCGCCAGTAGGAGAGTCGGTAGTGCTGGCGCTCCAGGATCGCGTCGAGCGCGTCGGTGTCTCGATTTACCGCGTCGAGCTCGAGACCGTCCAGGCTTTCGGGCGATAGGGGAAACATCTGGTCGTGGTATCGGACCACCGCCTCCGAGCCCTCGCGCTGGAGGGTCAGCGCGCCGCGCTCGAGCTCTTTGCCGTAACGATCGCCCAGCACGCCGAGAAGCACTTTGCCTTTTACAGCCGATATCGGCGATTCCCAGTCGATGTCGAAATAGTTCGCGTAACGACTCGACGGGCCGTTCTGCAGCATGTCCCACCACCATGGGTTCGCCCGTCCCGCGGTTGCCATGTGGTTGGGCACGATGTCCACCAGAAGGGCAAGCTCGTGCTCGTGCTCGTGCAGAGCGGCGACCAGCCGTCGCAGTGCCACCTCGCCCCCGAGCTCCTCGGCGACCCGAGTCGGGTCGACCACGTCGTACCCGTGGTTGCTGCCGGGAGCGGCTTGCAGGACAGGCGAGCAGTAAAGGTGTGCGACACCAAACGAGGCGAAGTACCCGGCGCGCGCGACGGCATCGTCGAACCTGAACTGTTTCGAGAGTTGAAGACGGTAGGTGGAGCTGATCTGCAGCACAAAGCTTCCCACAAGGGCGCTCGCCAGCCACGCCAGTATCGAATCCGATGGTTTAGCGGAACGTGTTACCGATGACGGTATTGCGTCCGATGAAGGTGGAGAGCCGCATGGGGAAACGAGCGGACGCGCTCATGGCCCTAATTCTGGTCTGAGGTCAGGTTCCGGCGCGCACGGATCGTGATCAGGACACGATCGACTTCCTCCCGGACAGCCAGCCTGATTTCGAATTCGGGACGAGGCAGGCAGCGACCATTTCGTTAACGCTTGGCAGAGGCCCTGCCACATCTATACAGTTGCTCCTGCGACCGGGGATCGCCGTGGCGATTCAGGTCGATGGCGAGGGGTAGGAGGGCCATCAAGCTTGATTCCCAGAAGTCGCGTTTTCGTCAACCATCTCGGTACGCGTCCACGCGTTATCGCGCCCGTCCTGATGGGCCAGTTGGCACGACCGACTATCAGCATTGGCGACGCACTCGCGGCCGCCCCTGGCGGATCAGGCAACCTGCTTGCACTCGTTGAAATCCGTGCCGGACGGGACAACGGAGTGTTCGCCCAGGAACAGTGCCGCCGAGACATGCTCCGCTGGGTGGCGGGCCTTGAGTATGGGAGTGACCTGCGACGCCGACTGAGCGTGACTGTGCGCATGACCGCTAACCTTGCGAGCAGCATTCGCGATGCGGTTGTCGAAACCGAAGCTACGAGTTTGGTGCTCGAATGGCCTACGACCGCAAGCCCGCGGCGCCACGGATTGAGCGACCTGACCCGTCAACTGTTGCCTGACCGGGTGACCGACATCGTGTTCGTCCGCTCGAAAAACCCGAATCAGGCGATCACACCACGGTCGATACTGGCGTCGATCCGCGGAGGGGCGAGCTCTCGGGTCGTCGCGTCCACCGCTGCAATGCTTGCGGATGCATACGGCAGCGCACTGACCCTAGTGCACATACAAACAGACTCGCAGCATCCTGACCGTTCACGAAGGGAGTTGGAGTTTTTCGAGCAAATCGTCGAGCAGCTGCACCGGCCATCGACGATGGTCCACGTGCGTCGTCACGACAACCCAGCGGGCGGGATTCTCGAGGAAGCTGCGGGTCATGACCTGGTCATCATCGGATCGCGCCTCAGCCCATCGAACCCTAATGTCTTGGTGGGGCGCGGGCTTCTGCGCATGGTGCGGCAGTTGGACTGTCCCGTGGTGATGGTCAGACCGAAGCACGTCTCTCAATCAGAGCCTGCATATCCGATTGCGCGGAATGGCCACAGGGCATGAGCGCGGCGGAGCAGACTCCTGCGCTGCAAGCGATCGGCCGCGACGCGGCCAGGCTCTTAGGTCAGTTTTCGCCGATCATTCTCAGCAACCGGGCTCCTGTGGAGCCCACGTCCGACGGCCGGTTGGTGCCGGGCGCCGGAGGCCTGGTCAAGGCGCTGACCTCACTCGCGAACGCTATGAAGGCCTCCTGGGTGTCCGCTGCGCGAACAGATATCGAGCGTGAGCTCGCGGTTTCGGGCAGACCCCTCAATTCGGACATCGATCCTGACCAGGTATTCCCGATCTTCTTCGCGCACAGCGACGCGGATGCGTATCACCTTCATTACGCGGTTATCAGCAATCCAATGCTCTGGTTCGCTCACCACTACCTGTGGAACATCGCTGTCGAGCCAGTCGTCGACCAGGGCATTTACAAGGCCTGGTTCGACGGCTACCGGGTGGTCAATGCCGCGATTGCAGAGCGTGCTCTGTCGGTAGCACGCAAGCTCCCTCGTCGACCGCTGTTCCTCACCCAGGACTATCAGCTGTACCTCGCTCCAGAGCTCATTCGATCAGCCCTCCCCGATGCAGCTATGCAGCATTTCATCCATGTTCCGTGGCCAGAGCCGAGGTACATGAAGGTGCTCCCTGCAGCCATGCGTGAGGCGATATTCAAGGGCCTCCTTGCCAACGACATCATCGGACTGCAGACAAGCCTGGACGTGCACAACTTCCTGCGCTGCTGCGTTGAGTTGATGGGTGTGCGTGTCGCCGAGGCTGAGGGTGTTGTCCTCTACGGCGGTCGTTTGGTGTGGGTTCGAGCGTACCCGGTCTCGATCGATGTTGACGCTATGAGGCAGCTCAGCGAATCGCCGAGAGTTCGCGAACTCGAAGCCGAGGTGGCGAGTTGGCGACCGGAGAAGCTCATTGTCCGCGTGGACCGAACCGACCCGTCCAAGAACCTGATCCGAGGTTTTCTGGCCTGCGAGCGGCTGCTCGAAGACCACCCCGAATATCAGGGTCGTTTCACGCTCTGGGCCTTTCTTCAGCCCTCGCGACAGGATGTCGTCGCCTACCGGCAGTACCTGGATCTTGTCCGCTCTACGGTTGACCGCATCAATTCGCGATTCCGAACAGGAGCGTGGGAACCCATCCGGCTCGACCTTGGCGAGGACATTCATCGCGCGCTGGCCGCCTACAGGTCCTACGACGTATTGCTGGTGAATCCGATTCTTGATGGCATGAACCTGGTCGCAAAGGAGGGGCCTATCGTCAATCAGCGTTCTGGAGTGCTGGTGCTGTCGGAGTCAGCCGGCGCCCATGAGGAGCTGGGCATACACGGGCTCAGCGTCAATCCTTTTGATGTCGAGATAACCGCACAAGCAATACATCGGGCGCTCGAGATGAGCCCTGCCGAGCGCGCTGAGAGATCGCAGGCGATCAACCAGATCGTCTCCACGAACGATGTCGCTCGCTGGATCCGGCACCAGCTCGAAGATATTCGTTCTCTCACGCCACCACTCCGCAGGCAGTCGAACGCGGTGGATGCGCAACCGAACGGGAGTGCCTCGAACCAGGTTGCCATCTCGGGTGGGGACATTACAGTCCACCTCTAGTTCATTGCAGCTGCCCACTGCAAATCGGGCCACCTAGACCCTCAAG
Organism: Chloroflexota bacterium; assembly: GCA_005879945.1. Taxonomy (GTDB): domain Bacteria; phylum Chloroflexota; class Dormibacteria; order Dormibacterales; family Dormibacteraceae; genus UBA10449. Next base: position 6,435 of record VBHX01000060.1, read on the forward strand.
CGATGTTCATGCGCAACTAAAGACCGGCGAGTGTCGAGCGACTCTTGCAATCGGCCGCACTGTGCATTCAGATCGTGAGGTCTCGCACCGTAGTCCAATCGCCCAGCGAGCATTCGTAAACCAACGCAGGTGATGAACGGTTGCACATGGCGATACTCAGCGGCACTGGGAATTCGAGCCCAGGATTCTGAACGGCGTGCAGCGAGCTGTTAACCGCAAGGTTCAGGGTTCGAATCCCTGCTCCGGAGTCAAATCTGAAATCGACATTGACGCGGTGCCTGCCACCCCCGGAGTACAGCAGTTGTACAGCAACGGGACAGCAACGTCGGCGTGCGCCACGGGTCACCTGGCCCATCGGCCAACTCAAAGAGGACCCACGAGCCTGCCTAAGCCCGTATGCATGCGGTGAAAAACCGCAAGGCGCCGCCAGCGCCAATTTTGAACACATCGTCGATGCCGTTGCCCGGCGAATCTGCCGAGCAAATGAACGATTACATCGGCGCGCTCGCGAATCAACCGCGCCTAAAAAAGAGGGGGCCGGCCCTCGCGCCCGCCCCCTCTGCGGCTCTGCCTATCTTCGCCCAGCGGGAACCGAACTGGGTGGGTGATACGTAGCAGCCTTGGCCTTTTGGAGCAGCTTCTGGACCTCGTCCATCGTGATCAGCTTGATTGTGCGCACATTTCTGAGCGCCCCCGAGCTCGACACTGCGACAGCGCCGGCTGCCGCGGTAACGTCGTCCGGAGCGTCAAAAATGGCAAGGAAGTCGTCTTCACCAAGCATCCAGTAGAACGACTCCAGCTTGCCCCCGACGCTCTCGATCACCTCACGAGCTGCGGCCGACCGGTCACTAGGGTTCTGGACCATGGCTGCCATGGACTGCTGCGTGTAGCCGCCGATCAGAGCGAACTTGCTCATGCCAGATCACCTCCAGTGGGATGGTAGTCCTGGGCGGTTCATTCGCGCAGCCGCAGTTACATAGGTAGGCTACTGGCCTTTGCCGCCGCGGGTGCGGGCTCTGGGGTCACGCGCGAGGTGCTCCTCGCCTCTGGCTGGTGGACATCTTTGCCACCAGGTGCTAGCTTGGCGCCGTCGGCTAATCGGAGTCATGGAGGCGTGACCATGTCTGAGATTCACAAAAGCGTGACTATCGACGCGCCTGTAGAAAAGGTCTACGAGTTCGTCGACAACCCGGAGAACTTCGCCAAGTATGTACCGAACGTGGAGCGGGTTGTAGATATCAAGCGAAGCGAAGGCCGTCTCGGCGATTCGTTCCGTGTCATCTACAAGGTCATGGGTGTCACATTCGACGAGAAGTTCACTGTGACCGAGCATCAGCCCCCCCACAAAGCGGGGAGTCGTTTCGAGGGTGGCATGAAGGGCACCTTCGACTGGAGCTTCGAACCCCTGGGTCAGCAGACCAAGACCACCGTGGACGTTCGCTACGAACTGGCGGGTGGCGCGCTGGGCAAGGCGATCGATGCGCTGGTTCTGGAGCGAACCAACGAAAAGACGATCGGAGATATGCTCCAGAACATGCGCCGCATCCTCGCGCCGGAAAGGGCGTCGAGCAGCTAGTGGCTAGGGACTAAACAGAAGGGAGGACGATACCCGCCCTCCTTTTTAGATTCGGCCTGGAGGCTCTCAGCCGAACGCAGCCCTGGGGAATGAATAATCCCAGCCCAGTTGGACTGCGAGTTGATGTCGGCATGATCTCCCGCGCGCGTCCTCTTATTAGTGCAAACCGCCATGATCTCGATGACCCGGCGCCGACACAGGCGCGCTAGTGAACGGAGAGGGCACCGCCGTCGAGCTTCTGCTCCATCGTCTTAGTGCCGTTCCAATTGCTCGCGTACCACATCCCGCCTGACTTGTTCCAGACCGTGATGCCGATCGTGTCGGAAGTACCGGGCGAGCCGTAGTCGGTCATTGTCACCTGGAGTGTCGCGTTTCCGTCGATCGAGATGGGATTCAACGGATCCGTGATGTCCTGGATGCTCGCCTTGCCGTTGAACGTCGCAACGATTGGACACGTCGCCGACGCCGTCCCGGTGCATGGGGAGACTGGCGCACTGCATGGGGTCGGGCTGTTGGGGCAGTAGTTGATGACGAGCGACGTCATCGAATTGCCCTTGATCTGATAGACGCGTCCGTTGTTTCTGATGATCACGTTGATGTTGCCCTGAAGGTTGGTCCCAGACTTGTTGTACTTGACGTTGAATCCGAAGTTCGTTCGCTGGCCTGGAGCTCCGGGATACTGGCCGGCCGAGCTGCTGTTGATCAGGTAGCCGCCACCGGTGATGAAGTTGCTCTGCGGAATGTAAACGTTGATCACCATATCGTCGTACATCGGCGAGTTGCGAGTGTAGTAGCCGCCGACGATGATCCCGATCCTGTACGGCGTTCCGCCCGCCGTAGAGCTGGCAGTAAGTGGCGTCGAGGTGCAGGTCGCGGTGCCGACGGTAGGGTCGCTCAAGCTAACCAGACCAACCGAGGCGGTGCAGAGAACGGCGCCACCCGCATCGCGGTTGACGAAAGTCACAGTCGCGTTGCGGATGTCTCCCGGATAGGCATCGTATGCGGAATCGGTTGGCCCAAGTGCAGTGATGTCTTTGATCGTGGCGGCAAGCGTCACGTTGGCGCTCGTGCTGTTGATGGAACCCGTCGATGCCAGCAGGGCACCGGTGTAGTAAGCACGCGCGTCCTCCTGAGTGATGGTCAGCGACGAGCTGCCGGCTGAACCCAAGAAGTTCGCGGTGTCGGTCGGGGTGAAAGTTGCCTTCACCGAATACGTGGCCGGGGCCAGGAAGATCTGCTGGGGAGCGAGTTTTGCCAGCCCTGTGTTGTCGATTGACGCGGACCCGTAGCTCGTCGTTCCGATGGTGAATTGCACCGTACCTGTCAACTGAACGCCGGGCACCGATGCGGGGCTCACCGTCGCGCTGAAAGCGACCTGGTCACTGTACTGCAGGCTGCCTGGCGAATTCGTCTCGACCGTGGTCGTCGGTTTCTTGTTGATCGTCAAGATTGCGGTGCTCTGACTGGGGTTGAGGTTGGAATTGCCGTCGTAGTGAGCCTGGATGGTGTAGCTACTCGCGGGCGTCGCGTTCGGGAGTACGTAGCTCACGCTGGCGGATCCGCTTGAAACCGCGGCGCTGGTGGTCGCGATCCCGACGACCGTGCTCGACGAATTGAGAAGGGTGAAGGTGATCGTGCCCTGATTGATGCTCGAGCCGTTGGCTGAAACGGTCGCGCTTAGCGTCACCGAACTGTCACCGAAGGTGGCGCTCTGCGCGTTTGCCACTGTGTTGGTGGTACGAGCCGATATGACCATACTGTGCCCACTCTCGCTGCTGCTGTTGAAGTTGAGACTGGTTAGGAAGCTCGCGATGATCGTGTACGTGCCCGCCTGTGTTCCAGGTACCCCGGCCGGAAGGGTGTAGGTGGCATTCGCCGCGCCGTTGGCAACGTTACCTGAGGTAGGCGATCCGATCGTTGCGCCACCAGCCGCCTGAATCGTGAACGTCACGGTGCCCTCGTTCACAACAGGCGATGTCGACGAGTTGGTGACAGTGGCCGCCAGCGTCACCAAGACCGCCTGCTCTGAGTAGATGCTCGTCTGCGAAGCCGCCACGACCGTCGTATTGGCGCGGGTCACCGCGAGCGTGCCGGGACTGTAAGTGATCAAGTAGTCGGTGTCGACCGCCCCCGATGGGGTGAGGACGTAGGGGCCGACGTGAGCGCCGGCGGCCGGACCGCTGACCACCACGCCTGTTCCGAGCACGCTGCGGCTGTCATTGTTGACCAGCCCGGTCGGG
>VBHX01000061.1 GCA_005879945.1 Chloroflexota bacterium
CCCTATTTCGACAACGCCGACACGATGCTCGTGCGCCAGTGGCGGCATGCATGGGACGAGTCGTCGTGGGAGGTGCCGGCCGGCACCACCGATGCGGGCGAGGATGCGCTGAAGTGCGCGCGCCGCGAGCTCGCGGAGGAGACTGGACTGGTCGCCGCGCGCTACACCCTGCTTGGGGTCGTCCACGGCGCCGCGTTTCTGACCGGTCGCGCGCATATGTTCCTAGCGGAGGGCATCACCACCTCAGAGCGCAATCCCGAGACCTACGAGCAGGACATGGAAGTCTTGCGGCTGCCGTTCACCGACGCCCTGCAGGCGGCGCTCGAGGGCGGCATCGGGCACTCGGGTTCGATCACGGCACTGGTGCGCGCGGCCCGCGCGCTGAAGCTGCTCTAAGAAGAGGGCGAAGAAACCGGCGTCGCTTGCGGGCTCGGGTTGGATCCGTGGCCGTTGTGTTTATCGCCGTGGGAGTCGCCCGGGCCGACGAACGTGAGGTCGTACTCGGCGGCGATGTTGTTGCCACTCACGTCCTTGACCGTCGGCAGCACCACCAGCTTGTAGTTCGCGCCGGGCTTGAGGTCGAGGCCGCCGAAGGTGACAGTCTTGCTCGCGTACTGGGGCGCCTCACCTACCTGCTTGCCCTTGCTGTCGAGAAGGATCACGCCGCCGCGCACCGTGCCGGGCTGCAGGTCGCTGTCGAACGTGATCTTCACGGCGCCCGACGACACGTCGACGCTCACTACTGAGGCGCTCTTGCCCAGGGCCAGCTGCGGGCCGGCCACCGCCTGGTCGACGAGGAACTGCCCGCTGCCCTGGGTGCGAATCAGCGTCAGGGTCTCCTCGTAGGTGCTCACGTCGAGCTTCTCGTGCGCGAGCACGATGCGCACGACGAACCGCGCGGTGTCCGGCTGCGTGCCCGTGATCTCCTGCGTGAGAACGTAGGAGCGAGAGAAGTTCGGGTCGCCGGTGACGAACAGATTCAGGCCGCTGCCTGAGCTCGAGTAGGCGTTCTTGCCGTTGTCGTCGAGACTCGCCAGCGCCCTGTCGGACTGTCCTGCCTTGCGCGCGTCCATGAAGGTCTTGACGACCGCGGCCGCAGCGTCGAGGGCAGGCGGTTTGACCGGAGAGGCGGGTGCAGTCGCCGAGAACAGCGCGGTGCTCCTGAAGTAAGTGAACGAGGTGCCGTTCGGCGCCCAGACCGGAAGGCGGAACGTGCCGTCGGCCAGCTTGGTCAGGCCCGAGCCGTCCGGCCGGACCTGAAACAGGTCGGTGTCGCTGCCCAGCAGGACCTCGTCCTGGCTCGACCAGCTGGGTTCGCCGGCCGGCAGGTTCGCCAGCGTCTTGCCGGCGACGTCCGCCAGGACGACGGCCTGCGCGCCCGAGTACATGACGCCGGTGCCATCCGGCGACCAGCCGAGGAACTGGGCGCCCGCGATCCCGAGCGCGCTGCTCTTGCCGGTCGCCACGTCGAGCACCTGCAGCGATTGGTCCTGCGTGTAGGCCAGGTGCGCCCCGTCAGGCGAGAACAAGATCGGCTTGACGGTGCCCGTGGCCGGCAGCGCCGCGACCTTGGACGGCCCGTCGGCACCCTGCCGGTAGACGCCGTCGGCAGCCGCCCACTCCACGCCGTCCTTCGTCCAGCCCGCGATCACCGGAGCGGGCGTCGGAACGATCTCCACCGTGGCCGGCGATGTCAGCGCGAGGACCTCGACCTTTCCGTTGCGGACGTAGGCGATGTGGTCGCCTGCCGGACTCAATGCGGCTGAGATCACCCCGTCGGCGACGAGCACGGTGGCGTTCCCAGCCGCGGCAGTCACCGACTCCAGCACGCCCTTGCCACCGATGAAGAAGACGGTCGAGGAGTCGGGCGACCACGTGACGTTGGTGATGCCGGGGCCGGCCGCAAGCTGGCGTGGGCTGGTGATGTTCCCCTTCGGTGACGGCGGCGTAACCGGGCTCGGCGACGGTGCGGGCGGCGGAGGCGGCTGGGTCACAAACGTGATGGTCTTCGGTGCTGTCAGCACCTGGCCCGCGGCGGTCTTGGCGGTAGGGCCGATGGTCACCTGGTACTGGGTGTTCGGCGCCAGGTTTCCGCTCGTGGGCTGGACCTCCAGCGTGTTCGCGTTCCATGAGAATGCGACCGTGGTCGCCGGCGCGATCTGAACCGCGGCTTCCGTGGACGGATGATCCATCGCCTGGTTGAAATTGACCAGGATCGGCTGCTGAAGCCGGACCGCCGTGTCGTCCGACATCGGGCTGGTGACCAGGACCTCTCGCGTGAGGCCGCCGGGCGAAGAGTTGAGCGCGCTCAGCACGACGACCGCGCCAATGAGGATCACGCCCACAGCCGCGCCGGCCCAGGCCAGGCCGACCGGACCGAATATCTTCTGCCACCAGTGCACGCCGCCGCTGTCGTCCATGCCCCACGCGCGGTTCATCAGCTGCCGGCGCAGAGCGGAGCGGAACGCGTCGTCGAGCGGAGGATCGGTCATCCGCCCCGCGCGCAGCAGGTCGGCCACGTGCATGAGCTCCGTGTCCTGCAGGATGTCGTCGAGCTCGGGGTCGTGGAGCGTACTCATTCCGCGGGCCTCAAGGAGTCGGCTTCATCGCGCAGCCGGCTGACGCCGCGATGGATGAGGAGCTTGACGGCCCCCGGGGTCTTTCCCATCGCGACCGCGATGTCCTCGATCTTCATGTCTTCCTGGAACTTGAGCACCAGCGCCGTCTTCTGCTGGGCCGGCAGCGCCTCGACCAGGGCCCAGATCCGGCGGATCTCATCGCGGTGCGCGGCCACCTCTTCGAGCGCGGGCCCCGCGATGGAAAGGTCGTGAAAGTCCTCGAGGGACGACGAGGGTCGCAGGGTCCGGTACCGGTCGGCGATGGCGTTGACCGCGATCTGGTAAAGCCAGGCAGCAAACGGTCGCCCCGTGTCCTGATATCGGGGCATAGCCTTCAGAGCCTTCATGAAGATCTCCGAAGTGACGTCTTCTGCCGCGGTTTGCTCCCTCACTCTTGAATACACGAACCTGTAGATCTGCTGAAAGTGCCGGTCGTAGAGCGCCCCGAACTCTCGGGCATCCCGCCTGGCGCGCTCAACGAGCTCACGCTCGTCGTTGCGCTGCTGGTCGCTCACCGGCCGATCAGCCTGTGCGAGTTCAAACGAGAGGTCCCTCGAACTGGTTACAGGGCTCCAAAGAACGGTCTGAGGGCATTTAGCTGACGATTATCGGGGTCGGTGTGATTCAGCCTCATCAGTGGGCGTAGTCCCACAGCATGTTGTGGCCTCACACGGGCCAGCCACAATATCTGCTCTGAGCCTTGCGCCGGTATAATCGGGCTGTCCCCAGTGTTCATTGGGAGCCGGCGCCTCACTTGATCGAGCGATACTCTCCGCCTGCAATTCGGGCGGTCTGGGCCGACCAGCACCGGTTCGAGCTGTTCCTGCGCATCGAGATCCTCGCCTGCGAGGGCTGGGCCGAGCTGGGCAGGATCCCCGAGTCGGCGCTACCCAAGATCCGCAAGGCAGCGTTTGACGCCGCCAAGATCGCCGAGGTCGAGGCCCGCGTCGGTCACGACGTCATCGCGTTTTTGACCGTCGTCAACGAGTCGATCGGCCAGCCGGAGGCGCGTTACGTCCACCTGGGCATGACCAGCCAGGACCTGAACGACACGGCCATGGCCGTGCAGCTGGCGGAGTCGTCGCGCATCATCGCGGGCGACCTCGGAAGGGTCCGCGAGGCGGCGGCAGAGCTCGCGGTCCACCACCGCAAGACGCTCATGGCCGGCCGGACCCACGGGGTGGTCGCGGAGCCCATCACGTTCGGGTTCAAAGCCGCCGGGTGGGTAGCCGAGCTAGACCGGGCGATGGCCCGTTTGGCGCGGGCGACCGAAGAAGCGGCGGTCGGTCGAGTGAGCGGCGCGGTGGGCACGCATGCAACCGTTGATCCGCGCGTCGAGGAGCACGTCTGCGCCGAGCTCGGCTTGAAACCGGATGACGTATCGACCCAGGTCGTCGCCCGGGATCGCCACGCGAACTTCATGTCTGCGCTCGCCCTCGCCGCCGGCGCTCTGGAAAGGATCGCGACCGAGATCCGCCATCTGCAGCGGAGCGAGGTGGGCGAGGCCTTCGAGCCATTCGGCAAAGAGCAGAAAGGAAGCTCGGCGATGCCTCACAAGCGGAACCCGGTGATGACCGAGCGCGTGTGCGGGCTCGCGCGGGTTGTCCGCGGCCACCTGGTCACCGCGCTCGAGAACACAGCGCTCTGGCACGAGCGCGACATCAGCCACTCGTCCGCCGAACGCATCATCTTTCCTGACGCGTGCGCGACGGTCGACTACATGGCGACGGAGATGACGAAGGTGCTTTCGGGCCTCGAGGTCCGGCCGGCGCGGATGCTGCGCAACCTGCAGTTCGGTGGCGGCGTTGTGTTCTCACAGCGGGTCCTGCTCGCCCTTGTCGATAGCGGCATGTCCCGCGACGATGCATACCTGGTGGTGCAAAAAGCCGCGATGCAGGCGATGGACGATGATGGAATCGGTTTTCGTGCGCAGCTCGAGAACGACGCCGAGGTCATGAAGCGCATCGGTGGGCAGCTCGACGCCGTCTTCGATCCGTGGGCCGGTCTCGAGCACACCGACCTCGCTTACGAACGCCTCCAGCTGGGAGTGAAAGCTCGTTGATCGCCGGCCCCGCGGTCATGCAGACCGACCTTCCGCTCAAGCTCTTCTCGCGCGGCAAGGTGCGCGACACGTACGAGCTGAGCCCCGACCGGCTGCTCATGGTCGCCACGGACCGGCTTTCCGCCTTCGACCACGTGCTGCCCAACGGCATCCCGGATCGCGGCAAGGTCCTGACCCAACTCTCCATCTATTGGTTCTCACAGACGCACGCGTTCCAGGAGAACCACCTCGTCTCGGGCATGGTCCCCGACCTGCCCGCATCGCTGCGCGACCGCCGCGACGAGCTTTCCGGGCGTTTCATGATCGTGCGCAAGGCCAAGCGCATCGACTTCGAGTGCGTCGTGCGCGGATACCTCGCCGGCAGTGCCTGGAAGGAATACCAGGACTCGCACACGCTCGCGGGAGAGACGATGCCGCCAGGACTTCGCGAGAGCGAGCGCCTCGCGTACCCGACGTTCTCCCCCGCGACCAAGGCCGAAACCGGCCACGACGAGAACATCACCTTCGCGCGGCTGAAGAAGGAGCTCGGCGACGAGCTCGCCACCAAGCTTCGCGACTCGAGCCTGGGGCTGTACAACTTCGCCTCCAACCTCGCCGAGCGCCGCGGCCTCATCCTCGCCGACACGAAGTTCGAGTTCGGGCTCATCGGTGACGACCTCGTTCTGATCGATGAGGCGCTGACGCCCGACAGCTCGCGCTACTGGGAGGCGGCCACGTACCAGCTCGGCACGTCGCCGGATTCATATGACAAGCAGTTCGTGCGCGACTGGCTCACGCGGTCCGGTTGGGACAAGGAGTCAGACCCGCCGCGCCTGCCAGACGACATCGTCGCGCAGACGCGAGAGCGATACCTCACCGCATATCACCGCCTCGTCGGCAAACCGCTATTCCCACCCAAGGCGCGCAACGAGTGAAGAGGGTCGTGGCCAAGGTGATCGTGACGCCGAAGCCGGTAGTCAATGACCCCCAGGGGCTGACGGTCAAGCAGGGATTGGCCACGCTCGGGTTTCGCGAGGTCGAAGACGTGCGGGTCGGCAAGTACATAGAGGTGAGCCTCGAGGCCGAAAACATGTCTGAGGCCCGCGAGCGCGTCGAGGCGATGTGCAGGCAGCTGCTCGCCAACCACGTCATCGAGGACTTCCGATTCGAGATCGATCACGAAGGGCAGCACCGCAAGTGAAGTTCGGGGTCGTGGTGTTTCCGGGAACCTGGTCGGATCGTGACTGCGGCTGGGTGATCGACCAGGTGGTCGGGGCTGAGCTCCAGTACCTGTGGCACAAGGACACCGACCTGAAGAGCTGTGACTGTGTCATCCTCCCCGGCGGATTTGCATACGGCGATTACCTGCGCACGGGCGCGATCGCGCGCTTTGCGCCGTTGATGGAAGAGATCGGCGAGTTCGCGGACCGGGGCGGTCTGGTCTGGGGTATCTGCAACGGTTTCCAGGTCCTCTGTGAAGCCGGCCTGCTGCCCGGCGCGTTGATTCGAAATGCCTCCCTCGAGTTTCGCTGCGAATGGACGAACCTCGCGGTCGAGCGCACCGACCTCGCGTACACGTCTGAGTGCGCGGAGCGCGAGGTGATCCGAGTGCCGATCTCGCACGGCGAGGGCAGCTACTTCGCCGAGCCGGCGGCGCTATCACGGCTCGAGCAGAACGGCCAGGTCGTCTTCCGTTACTGCGATGCGGACGGCCGCGTCGTGCCCGGCGCCAACCCGAATGGGTCGCTGCACAATATCGCCGGCATCATCAACAAGCGCGGCAACGTCCTCGGGATGATGCCCCACCCGGAGCGCTGCGCCGAGGCCGAGCTGGGCGGCGCCGACGGCCTCAAGCTCTTCAAGTCGGTGGCCGGCAACGCCGTGAGGGTACTGGTTAATTGAGTCTGGATACCGTGGATTCCAGCCGGCTGAGGGAGGTGGCCCTCACGACGGAGGAGTATCGCGTCATCGTGGAGAAGCTCCGGCGGCCGCCAAACGCGGTCGAGCTCGGGATGCTCGGCGTGCTGTGGTCGGAGCACTGCTCATACAAGTCGTCGAAGGCGCTGCTGCGCCGCCTGCCGTCAAGTGGATCGGCTGTGCTCCAGGGCCCCGGCGAGAACGCGGGCGCCGTGGAGATCGGGCAGGGCTGGGCGGCCGTGTTCAAGATCGAGTCGCACAACCACCCCTCGGCGATCGAGCCCTACCAGGGCGCGGCGACAGGCGTGGGCGGAATAATCCGCGACGTCATCGCGATGGGCGCGCGGCCGATCGCCCTGCTCGATTCCCTGCGCTTCGGCCCGCTTCCCGGCTCGCGACACCACTTCGAAGGGGTCGTCGCCGGCATCGGCGGCTACGGCAACTGCATCGGCATCCCGACCGTAGGCGGCGAGGTGTATTTCGACGAGTGCTACGCGAACAACCCACTGGTCAACGCGATGTGTGTCGGTCTCGTGCGCGTGGATCGCTTGATGCGTGCTCGGGCCGAGGGCACTGGCAACAGCCTCATGCTGGTCGGCGCGGACACGGGCCGAGACGGCATCCACGGCGCCTCATTCGCGTCGGTCGAGCTCGACGACTCGAGCGCGGAGCGCCGGCCCGCGGTCCAGGTCGGCAACCCGTTTCTGGAGAAATGCCTCCTGGAGGCATGCATGGACCTCGCGCACACCGACGCGGTGGTCGCGGTCCAGGATCTCGGCGCGGCGGGGCTCACGTCGTCGGTCGCCGAGTGCGCCGGTCGCGTGCCCGGCGCCGGCGCGCGCATCGACGTCTCGCTGGTGCCGAGGCGCGAGCGGCGCATGACGCCATACGACGTGATGCTCTCCGAGTCGCAGGAGCGAATGCTCGTGGTGGTCCAGCGCGGCCGTGAGGCCGAGGTCGAGCGCATCTTCGCGACGTGGGACCTCACCTCGGCGGTGATCGGCGATGTGACCGACGACGGCCACCTGACGGTTTTCGATCGTACGGAGATGGTGGCTCGACTCCCCATCAATCTATTGACGGACGGCGCCCCGCCGCGACGTTTGACGAGCACTGCGCCGGAGCCGGCGCCGCCGCTCCATCTGGACTCGCTGCCGCCGCTGGTCGACGCCGGCGAGTCGCTGCTCCGCTTGCTCGCGAGCCACAACCTGTCCAGCCGGCGGCCGATCTTCCGACGCTACGACCACATGGTCGGCGACTCGACCGTGGTCGCTCCCGGTGGAGATGCGGCTGTACTGCGCATCAAGGGCACGCGTCTTGGCCTGGCGATGACCACCGACTGCAACGCACGCTACTGCCACCTCGACCCCAACCTCGGTGCCCAGCACGCCGTAGCCGAAGCCGCGCGCAACATCGTCGCCACGGGCGCGCGTCCGCTCGCTGTCACCGACTGCCTGAACCTCGCCAACCCCGACCGGCCGGAGGTTTACTGGGAGCTCGAGGAGACCATCGAAGGCCTCGCCCACGCGTGCCGCGCGCTCGAGGTGCCGATCGTGAGCGGGAACGTGAGCCTCTACAACGACTCGGAGGGCACGTCTCCAATTTTCCCGACGCCCGTCGTCGGGATGGTCGGCCTCATCGAGGATTACGGGCAGCGGCTCGAAGCCGCCCTCAAGCATGAGGGCGACTTCGTGCTGCTCGTCGGGTCGAGCCACAACGACCTGGGCGGCAGTGAGTATCTGAAGGTCGAGCATGGAACCGTCGCCGGCCGCCCGCCGGCGCTGGACCTCACCCGCGAGGCGGCCGTCAACAGACTCATCCTGGCTGCGGCCAAAGCAGGGCTGCTGCGCTCCGCGCACGACTGCGCCGAGGGCGGGATGCTGGTTGCCCTCGCCGAGTGCTGCCTCCTGGGCGGGATGGGCGTGCGGTGCCCGGCGCTACGGCCCGAATCCCCGCTTCGCCTCGACGCAGCATTCTTCGGCGAAACGCCTGGCCGTTTCATCATCAGCGCCGCGTCGCGTGCGATGCCCGAGCTGCAGACGCTCTCGCGGCGCCACCACGTCGAGATCTCCCTGCTTGGGATGGCCGGCGGGACGACGATCGAGTTCGAGGGCCAGTTCCGAGTCCAGCTTGCGGACATCCGTCAAGCTTGGGAGTCGGGGTTGCTGGTCTAAGCCATGTGTGGAGTCTTTGGAATCTGCGCGGCGCGCGGCGTCGACGTCGCCAACATCACGTACTTCGGGATGTTCGCGCTCCAGCATCGCGGCCAGGAGTCGGCCGGCATCGCGGTGTCGGACGGTTCATCCGTGCGCGTGCACCGCGACATGGGCCTGGTCGCCCAGGTGTTCTCGCCCGCGATCGTCAAGGACATGGGCGAAGGCTCAATCCTCGCCCTCGGCCACACGCGATACTCGACGACCGGCTCGAGCCGCGCCGAAAATGCGCACCCGCTTCCATTCCGCCACCCCCAGCTCGGCCCCGGCGCCATCGCGCACAACGGCAACCTGCTCAACGCCGAGTCCCTCCGCAAGCAGCTCGAAGAAGAAGGCGCCACCTTCGACTCGGCGCTCGACACCGAAGTCATGGCCCGGCTCATCGAGCACACGCACGGGCGCACGTGGGAAGAGGTCATCCGCAAGACATTCGCGCGTGTCGTCGGCGCGTACTCCTGCGGAATCATCACGCCGACCCAGCTCATCGCACTGCGCGACCCGTACGGGTTTCGGCCGCTGTGCATCGGGTTCATCCCACTGCCTGGCCAGCCGGCTCACGTCATCGCGTCGGAGACGTGCGCGCTCGATACCGTCAACGCCACGTTCGTGCGCGAGGTGCAGCCTGGCGAGATGGTGGTGATGGACGAGCATGGCGTCCACAGCCTCATGTTCCAGACCTCGAACAAGCACGCGATGTGCGTATTCGAGTTCATCTACTTCGCCCGCCCCGACTCCATCCTCAAGAACTGCGAGCTGGAGGAGGCGCGCATCCGCATGGGCCACGAGCTCGCGAAAGAAGCGCCGGTCGAGGCGGACATGGTGATCGCGTTCCCGGACTCGGGCACGCCTGCCGCGATCGGTTATGCGGAGGCCGCCGGCATCCCGTTCCGCGAGGCGCTGATGAAGAGCCGCTACATCAACCGCACCTTCATCCAGCCTGACCAGGCGCTGCGCGAGGCGGGCGTCATGCTCAAGCTCAACGCGCTGCCGCGTTCGATCAAGGGCAAACGCGTGATCGCGGTCGACGACTCGATCGTGCGCGGCACGACGTCGCGACGGATCATCGAGCGGCTTCGCGCCGCGGGCGCCAGTGAGATCCACATGCGCATCTCGAGTCCCCCGATGCGCTATCCGTGCTTCATGGGCGTGGATATTGGCTCGACCAAAGAATTGATCGCGGCCGGCCGCACGGTCGAGCAGGTGCGTGAGCACATCGGCGCCGACAGCCTGTCGTACCTCTCGATCCCAGGGCTCATGCGCGCCATCGGCCGCGGCACCTCCGAGCAGTTCTGCCGAGCGTGCTTCGACGGCTCGTACCCCGTGCCCGTCCCGCAGCAGCTGGAGATGGACAAAATGCAATTCGAGCCGCAGCTGATTCCAGATCCGGTCCTGCTGAACACGACTAACTCCTGATGGCCGGCGAAGGGATGTCCTACGCCGCGGCGGGCGTCGACATCGAGGCCTACGAGCGAGTCCTCGCCCGAGTCAAGCCGTTGATCGCCGCCACCCACGGCGAAGACGTGGCCGTCGGTGTGGGTCCGTTCGCAGGCCTCATCGAGGCGTACGAGCGAGTCCTCGCCCGAGTCAAGCCGTTGATCGCCGCCACCCACGGCGAAGAGGTGGCCGTCGGTGTGGGTCCGTTCGCAGGCCTCTACACGCTCCCCGGCGGGGGTTACCTCGCGGCCAGCGCCGATGGGGTCGGGACCAAGATCAAGGTCGCGATCGCCGCGTCTTCGCACCGCGGCATCGGCATCGACATTGTCAACCACTGCGTGAACGACATCGCGACTGCCGGCGCGCGGCCCATGTTCTTCCTCGACTACTTCGCAACCGGCAAGCTCGATCCCGAGGTGTTCACCCAGGTCATCGAGGGCCTGACCACGGCCTGCCGCGAGGCCGGCTGCGCGCTTCTTGGCGGCGAGACCGCGGAAATGCCGGGCGTGTATGCCCTCGGCGATTACGACCTCGCGGGTTTCGTAGTCGGCATGGTCGAGCCAAGTCTGATCAGGGATCCGAAGGAGATTCGCGTTGGAGACGTTCTGATCGGGCTGCCGTCGAGCGGCCTCCACACCAACGGGTTCTCGCTGGTGCGCAAGGTGTTCGAAGGAGTGCCGCTCAGCCAGGTGTACGAGGAGCTGGGCCGGCCGTTGGGTGAGGAGCTGCTCGAGCCCCATCGCTCGTACCTCCAGGAGCTCGGGTCGATCCAGTGGAAGGGAGCTGCGCACATCACCGGCGGCGGCATCCGGGACTCGGCATGATCCTGGTCGTGGACAAAGAAGAGGTGTCGCGCAGCGCCCAGGTCATCGGTGAGGTGGTCGAGCACGAAGGCGCCGAGCGCGTGGTGATCAGCTGAGACTTGGCATCGCCGTCTCTGGCAAGGGCTCGAACCTCCGCAACCTCGTCGAGCGCGGATTCGACGTGGTGGCGGTGGCCACAAACCGGCCATCGTGCGGCGGGGCCGCGTTCGCGCGCGAGCGGAACATCCCGCTGGCAGAGCTATCGCTGAAGGCCTTCGCCTCAGAAGAAGATCGTGATGTGGCCATGCGCGACTTCTTCAAGGGCCACAGAGTCGAGCTCATCGTCGACGCGGGATACGACCGCATCCACACGCGGCCCTTCCTCGATGCCTATCGAGGCCGGATCATCAACGTCCACCCGTCGCTGCTGCCCCAGTTCGGCGGGAGCATGGACGCGGTCGACCAGGCGCTGCGCAGCGGTGCGACCGAGACCGGGGCGACGGTTCATCTCGTCACGGAGGACCTCGATGCCGGCCCCATCCTCACCCAGGAGTCGGTCCCTGTATTGAAGGACGATACGGTGGACACTCTTCGCCTGCGAATCCACCAGGCCGAGTACCGGATCCTGCCCGCGGCCATCCGTTTGCTGGAGGCGAGACTTGCCGAGAGCCCTGCTGTCGGTCAGTGACAAGTCCGGGCTGACCGGGTTCGCGCGCGGG
>VBHX01000062.1 GCA_005879945.1 Chloroflexota bacterium
GACCATCGACCTGGTGTGCTGCAACCTCTACCCGTTCGTCGAAACGGTCAGCAGGCCATCGGTCGCATTCGAGGACGCGATCGAGCAGATCGACATCGGCGGCCCGGCCATGATCCGCGCAGCGGCGAAAAACCACGAGTCGGTGCTGGTGGTGGTGCGGCCCGAGCGGTACACCGAGATCCTGGCGGTGCTTCAGGGCGGTGGAGCTGATCAATCCCTCCGCCGGCGGCTCGCGGCTGAGGCCTACGCGCATACGGCGGCTTACGACTCGTGGATCGCGGCGTACTTGCGCTCGCAAGGCGGGGTTGGA
>VBHX01000063.1 GCA_005879945.1 Chloroflexota bacterium
TTGAGCGAAGACGCCAAGCGCACGCTCGTGCTCGCCCAGGAGGAGGCTGAGCTTGCCCGGCGCGGTTACATCGGCACCGAGCATCTGCTCCTGGGAATGTTGCGCCTGGGATCGGGTTCGGCCCATCGCGCGCTCGCCAACCTAAACGTCGAGGCGGCCTCGGTTCGCAAGATGATCGACGCGGCTTTGGCCCACGCGAAACACCCCGCGGCTCCGCAGGTGGTCCCGACCGCGCGGGTCAAGCGTGTAATTGAGATCGCATTTGACGGTAGTCGGCGGATGCGGGCACAACAAGTGGAAAGCGGCCATCTCCTGATTGGTTTGGCCAAAGAGGGCGAAGGCATCGCCTGTCTCGTGCTCCAAGACCTTGGGATTGGCGTCGAACGGGTGGCGGCTGAGGTGGAGCGCGAGCTTGCAGCGCTATCGCACGGGTCCGGCAAGGCAACGAAGAGCCGGCTCGACAACCCGCCTCCGCACATCCAGGCCCTGCAGGATAAGTTGGCCTCGGTCAGGTTTGCGTTGAAGCACGCGGTCGAGGCAAAAGACACCGAGCACGCGCTCAGGCTTGGTTACGAGGAGAACAAGCTGGAGAAAGAGCTCGATGAGGCCAGACAGAAATGGCTGGACTCGCTCGGCTGAGCCATTCGGCGATGATCGCCGTGGATGATCGACCCCCAGCGCTTCCGCGAGGTCATGGCCAGCTTTCCGAGCGGCGTCGTCGTCCTGACCGCGTTCGGCCTTGATTCCCTCCCCCGCGGCCTGACGGTCAGCGCCTTCTGCGCCGTTTCGCTCGGGCCGCCGCTCGCGCTGGCGTGCATCGACAAGACCTCGAACACTTTGCCGGCCGTGCAGCAAGCCGGCAGCTTCACCGCCAACATCCTGGCCGCCGGACGCGAGCAGCTGGCGCGTCGCATGGCCTCGAAGCTGAGCGACAAGTTCGATGGAATCGCGTGGCGGCGGCCGGAGTCCGGTCAGGGCGGACCGATCCTCGAAGTAGACGCCGCGGCTTACGCCGTGTGCACCTTGACGCAAACGATCGAGGCCGGCGACCACTGGATCCTCCTCGGTCAGGTCGTCGAGGGTGAGCAGCGCGAGGGCGTGTCGCCGATGATCTTCAGCCGCCGCGGCTACTTCGGGCTATAGCCGGGGTTATAGCGCCGGCGACGGCCATGATGGGACCAGCTGTGTGATCCCCGTCGCGAGAATCGTGAGCTTGTTCGTCAGCAGCAGCACGCCCATCACCAGCAGCACGCCGGCCGAAACCAGGTCGATTGCCCTCCGGTGGCTGTTGATGACACGAACGAGCGGCCGCGCGCTCTCGAGCGCGAAGGCAAGCGCGACGAACGGGAGGCCGAGGCCCAGGCAGTAGGCCACCATCAGGACGAGGCCCTGCCCCGTTGCTCCAGTGGTCACGGCTGAGCTGAGCACCGCACCCAGCGTCACGCCGATGCATGGCGTCCATCCGCTAGCGAAGCCCATGCCGAGCAAGAAACCGCCCGCGACCCCGCCCCTCGATGGCGCTCGATCCATCACGCGGTACTCGCGATCGATAAAAGGAATCCGGATCACGCCGGCGACATGCAGCGCAAACAGAATGACGAGCAGCCCCGCCACCACCGGCACAAAAGCGCGGATGGGCTGGACCGCCAGCGAGAAGACATAAAAGAAGAGGACGAAGACGACGGACAGGCCCGCCACGAAGCCGAGGCCGGCCGTCGCCAGCGGCAGCGATGGCGAGCTTCGTTCACTGGTGGCCGCTCCGCCAGCGCCGGCAGCAGCGGGCGCTACGACCGCCGGCTCTCCCGCGCGCGCGCCGAGATACGCGAGGTACGCGGGCACCAGCGGCAGCACGCACGGCGACACGAACGAGACTAGGCCAGCCAGGAGGGCCAGCGCCGGACTGATACCGTCCAGGCTGCCGGCCGCCAGCAGCTGCACGTCAGCCCGGCTGCAGGACGCTCGCCTCGCGAGCGTTGGCGACGATGGCGTCCAGGACCTGTGGCCACACACGCCGGGGCAGGTCGTGGCCCATGCCTTCGAACTCGAGCAATCGCGCACCGGGCACCGCCGCCGCCATGATGCGCCCGTTCTCGACCGGCACGAGCACGTCGTCCCTGCCGTGGATCACGAGCGTGGGCACCAGCACCTTCTTCAGCCGCTCGAGTCGTGGTTCGGCGGCAAGGACAGCAACGAGCTGCCTTCCGGTACCCACCGCGTAGTAGGCGCGATCGACCGCGCGCGTCGCCCGCCCACGCTCGAACGCTTCGTCGAAGGGGTCGGCCGAGCCGAGCAGCGTGCGGCGGATAGACATGGCCAGCTCGATGCGCTCCTCGCGGGTTGCGGGCGGTTTGAGCATCAAGACGGCCGCCCCCTCGGGCTTGGGCGGTATCCGCTCGGCCATTGTGGGACCGGACATGATCGACGTCAGCGAGAGCACGCGGTTGGAGTGGTTGATCGCGACCAGCTGCGCTATGTAGCCGCCCATCGATGCACCGACGACGTGGGCCGCCTCGATGCCAAGCGCGTCCAGCAGCCCGACCGCGTCGGCCGCCATGTCGTCGAGCCGGTATGCGGGCTGAGGATTACCACTGAGTGCGGCGGCCATGTCGGGTGGGCCCGCTGCCTCCATTCGCGTGGACAGGCCCGAGTCGCGGTTGTCGAAGCGGATCACCTGGAATCCGCGTCCAGCCAGCTGCGAGCAGAACTCATCCTCCCAGCTGATCATCTGGGCCCCGAGGCCCATGATCAGGAGGAGGGGTGGAGACTGAGGGTCGCCGAAAGTCTCGTATTCGATGTCGATTTCGTTGGCCCGCAATCTGGGCATGCGCGTAATCGTATGACCTACCCTTAGCGGCCGTGGCCAAGACGCTGCCCACCCGGGCTGAGGTGGACAAGCGCTTCACCTGGAACGCCGAAAGCGTCTTTCCCGATGCGGCGGCGTGGGAGTCAGCGGTCGAGTCGGTGATCGCCAGGCTGCCCGACCTCGCTGAGTTCAAAGGCCATCTTGGCGACTCGCCTGACACGCTGGCCGACTGGTTCGAAGCCAGCGAACGCGTCCAGCGCCTACTGGGGAAGCTGACCGTCTACGCGACCATGTCGTACTCGGTCGACGTGACCGATCAGGAGGCCGTCGCGCGGACCGATCGCACTCGCACCGCGACCGCGCGCCTGGGCGCCGCGATGTCGTTCGCCCTGCCCGAGATGATCGCCATCGGATTCCCGAAGCTGCGCAATTGGGTCGCGACCTCCCCGCGCCTGGCCCACCTCGGCCACTATTTCGATCGCCTCGAGGGATTACAGAGCCACGTGCGCGCACCAGAGGTGGAGGAGGTGCTGACGCAGGTCTCGGACCCGCTGGCGAGCGCGATCTCGGCCCACAGCGTGCTTGCGAACGCGGACATGAAGTTTCCACCCGCGGTCGGCGCCGGGGGCACCGAAGAGGTCGCTCAGGGCACGATCAGCGCGCTGCTCTCGAGCCCCGACCCTGCGATCAGGCGCACCGCATACGAGAGCTACGCCGACGCTCACCTGGCTCTCCAGAACACGATGGCGACGAGTCTCGCGGCGGGCATCAAGCGCGATGTCTTCTACTCGCGCGCACGGGGGTACGCGTCTTCTCTCCACGCGGCACTGGAACCCGCCTTCATCCCGATCGAGGTCTTTCGCAACATCATCCAGGCGTTCCGCGACAACGTCGGCACCTGGCATCGGTACTGGCGGCTCCGCCGCAAGGCGCTCGGCGTCGAAACGCTGAGGGCGCACGACACGCGCGCGCCTCTGCAGGACCTCAGGCTGGAGGTTCCCTATGAACAGGCGGTCGAGTGGGTGGCAGCCGGCGTGGCACCTCTCGGCGAGGAGTACGTGGGGACGCTGCGAAAAGGAGCTCTGGAGGACCGCTGGGTCGACATCTATCCGAACAAGGGCAAGCGGATGGGAGCGTTCTCGACCGGAGTGACCGACACGCTCCCGTTCATCTTCATGAGCTACAACGACGACATCTTCGCCATGAGCACGCTCGCGCACGAGCTCGGTCATTCGATGCATTCGCACTATTCACGCAGCACGCAGCCATTCGTCTATGCCAACTACGGGCTGTTCCAGGCCGAGGTCGCCTCGAACATGCACCAGGCGCTCACGCGGCAGTACCTGCTGAACACAAAGCGTGACCCGAACTTTCAGATCGCCGTGCTGGAAGAGGCGATGGCGAACTTCTATCGCTACTTCTTCATCATGCCCACGCTGGCGAGGCTCGAGCTCGAGCTGCACGAGCGAGTCGAGCGCGGAGGCCCGGTCACCGCCGCATACCTGAACGACCTCATGGCCGACCTGATGGCAGAGGTCTATGGCGACGAGGTCGACATCAGCGGCCGCGATCGCGAGCGGGTCGGGTCGACCTGGGCGCAGTTCCACACCCACCTCTACAGCAATTTCTACGTCTACCAGTACGCGACCGGAATCGCCGGCGCGCAACACCTCGCGACTCGGGTTTCAGCCGGTGACAAGGGCGCGGCCGACTCTTATATCGCGTTTCTCAAAAGCGGAGGCTCGATGTATCCGCTCGACGGATTGAAGCTGGCCGGCGTGGACATGGCGTCGACGGAGCCGGTCGAGTCGGCGTTTGCCGCACTGGCACGTACAGTCACGCGCCTCGAGGAGCTGCTGGCCGCTCGCTAGCGAAGTGTCATTCGGTATGGGTTGCTCTCCCTGCGTTCAAAACCCATGCGTTCATATAGGCGGTTCGCCGCCACCCGCACCCGCGCGGTCTGGAGCTCGACGATGCTGGCGCCGCGCCTCCGAGCCAGCTCGATGCATTCCCTGACGAGCGCCTCGCCGACGCCTCGTCCCCGCGCGGACTCGTCGACCACTACGTCTTCGATGCGCGACTCGAAACGCAATGTGGTCGGGTAGACGATCACCATAGCGGTGCCGACGATCTCGTTTCCGTCACGGGCGATCAGCAGCGTGGCGCCAGGGTCCTTCAATAAAACCCTGAGGTGCTCGGCTGTCGGCGTCGCCAGATTCGGATTGAGCTGCAGCACCAGCCGCCCGAGCGCTTCCACCAGCTCAGGCGTAACCTCGGTCGGCATCTCAATTCGTACAGCCACCACACAGGAAGATAACCGTCGATCATGTGACACGGTGGACCAAGTCGGCGTACCTCTGGAGCTGACGGCCATCTGCGTGCGCGGCGAACCGGTCTAGAGAAGGCGCAGCAGGGCTGCAGTGGCGGCGCCGGCCGCGACCACCGCCAGGAAAGGGGCGCGCAGCAGCACTGCAATCGCTGCGACCCCGAGTGCCGCGGCGCGCACGTCCAGCACCAGCCGGTGGCCGGTGGAGAAGGTCTGGGTTGCGATCAGCGCCGCGAGCAGGGCGACCGGAAGCAGTTGCACAGTTCTCTGAATGCGCGGGTCCTGGAGCCAGGCCTGCGGCAGCGAGAGTCCCGCCAGCTTCAGGCCGTAGCAGCTCGCCGCTGCGACGAGCAGTCCGGCCCAGAGCACTACTTAGTCGGACTCCCCACCCGCGGGGCGGGGAGGGAAAGGCCGATGACTACCACCATCGCGGCGACGATCAGCAGCGGGATGCCCGCCGGCACGAATGGCAGAAAGACAATCGCGACGACCGCCGCGAGCAGGGCGATCGCCATCGGCTCACGCGCTCTCAGGCGCGGGGCGAGCAGGGCGAGAAAGGCCGCCGGCGGCGCGGCGTCCAAACCGAGCACCTTCGGGTTCGACAGCGCGTGCGTGGCGAGGGCGCCGATCGCTGTGCCCAGGTTCCAGAGCGTGAACACCGCGACGCCCGTCGCCCAGAACGCGTAACGGGAATCAGGCTCGGAGTCGCGCGCGATCGCCATCGCGGTGCTCTCGTCGAGGACGAAGTGCGCGGCAAGCGCGCTCTTCAATCCACGTCCGCCGAGGAGGGACGACAGCCTTACCCCGTACAGCGCGTTGCGCGTGCCCAGCAGCGCCGCCGTGGCCGCGCCGGCCCACACGCTTCCACCGGCTCCGATCACCCCGACCAGCGCGAACTGCGATGCGCCGGTGAACATGAGGGTCGAGAGAGCGACGGTCTGGAGGAGACTCAGGCCGGCGACGGTCGCAAGGGCGCCGAAGGACAGGGCGTACGCGCCCGAGGCGATCCCGATTCCAAGCGCGTCGCGGACTATCGCGCGACGGGTATCAGCCGATCTGCTTTCCGTCTGGCCCGACGACGTCCCACGGGGCCCCGAAGTTGTTGACCCCTTGCCCGGTGGCATCCCCGGGATTGTGATCGGTCACCACGTAGTAGAGGGGGTGACCACCATATGTGACCTCTGTCGTGCCATCGGTCCGGATAGTCGTTCCAAGGAGCGACGCAGTGACTCCGGCGCCCGCCTTCGGGGCGCCGTTGGTGAGCAGCGGCGGCCAGTACTGCGCGCACCCGCTGTAGCAGGTCGAGCTCGTGCCCTTGTCCGCTTCAAAGAGGTAGAGCGTGCGCCCGCTTCCGTCGACCAGGATCTGGCCAAGCTTTGAGTTGGTGGCCACGGCAATCGTCGCGGCGGATGCCGGCGGGGCCCCTGACGGAGATGTCGTCGCGGTCGAATTTCCGCATGCGACGGCCGTTATCGCGGCGAGGGACAGAATTGCCTTGCGCATTTTGACGACGGGAGATACGCGGGCAGGTTACTCGGGCGTCACGTACGCTGCGGTGATGCCGCCGTCGACCAGGAACGTCGCGCCGTTCACGTAGCTCGATTCGTCGCTCGCCAGGAACAACGCGGCGTTGGCAATCTCACGAGCCTTGGCGAGGCGGCCCATTGGCAGGTGCGCGCGCCGACGCTCGTATGCACCCGGGTCGGCGTTGAAGATCCGCATCAGCAGCGGTGTCTCCACCGGTCCCGGGCAGAGCGCGTTGACGCGCACGCCCTGCCGAGCGAACTGAACCGCGAGCTCTCTGCTCATCGACAGAACCGCGCCCTTGGACGCCGTGTACGCGATCTGCGAGGTAGCCGCGCCCATGAGAGCGACGAAAGAGGCGACGTTGATGACCGAGCCCCCGCCAGCCTTGAGCAGGTAAGGGATCCCGTACTTGCAGCAGAGGTAAACA
Organism: Chloroflexota bacterium; assembly: GCA_005879945.1. Taxonomy (GTDB): domain Bacteria; phylum Chloroflexota; class Dormibacteria; order Dormibacterales; family Dormibacteraceae; genus UBA10449. The sequence continues at coordinate 7,084 of VBHX01000063.1, forward strand.
CCCTTGGCATTCACCGCCTGGACACGGTCCCATGCCTCTGGCTCGGTGATCAGGATCGAATCGTCGTCCGGCGGCATGATGCCGGCGTTGTTGTAGAGGATGTCGACCCGGCTGTAGCGCTTCTCGGTTTCGGCGTACATGGCCTGGACGCTCTTTGGATCGCTGACGTCCGCCTTGACGAAGAACGCGTCCCTGCACTCTGACGCGGTCTTCTCGCCCGCCTCGACGCCCATGTCGGCGACGCACACGCTCGCGCCTTCGCTCGAGAACAGCAGCGCCGCCTCGCGGCCGATGCCGCTCGCCGCGCCCGTGATGACAGCGACCTTGCGGTCGAGCCTTCGTCGCCGAAGGCCTGCCTGGCCATGGTGCCGCCCTCCATCTCGGTGATGGCGTCACGCAGCGCATGTGGGAATCGTTGGACGTCCGATTCGTACGCGTTGCCCTTGAACTCCGGCGGGAGCTCGAGCTTCTTTTCGATCCCGTGCAGGCCGGCGGCCAGGAGAGCGGCGAAGCACAGGTACGGGTTGACGTCGGCGCCCGGTATCCGCGACTCGGCGCGCAGGTGCTGGCCGTGGCCGACGATGCGGAACCCGCACGTACGGTTGTCATGACCCCAGGCGAGCGTCGTCGGCGCCCAGCTGCCCGCCGCGTATCGCTTGTAGGAGTTGATGGTCGGCGCGAGGAAGATGGCGAGCTCGGAGGCGTGCGCGATGTGGCCCGCCAGGTACTGCTTGAACGTCTCCGACTCTCCGTCGAAGACGTTGCGCTTATCCTTCCAGAGGCTGGAGTGGACGTGGCACGAGCTGCCGATCCAACGATGGTCTGGCTTGGCCATGAAGGTGACGGCGCAGCCGTTCAAGTGCGCCAACTCCTTGACGCCGTTCTTGTAAATGACGTGGTTGTCCGCCATGGTCAGCGCGTCGGAGAAACGGAAGTTGATCTCCTGCTGTCCGGGCCAGGCCTCGCCCTTGGAGCTCTCGACCTGGATGCCCGCGCCCTTCATGCCGTTGCGGACCGCGCGGATGAACGGCTCGTCGTAAGTCGTGGCCAGGATGTGGTAGTCGAGGATGTACGGCACCGATGGCGTCAGGCCGGTGTAGTTCCTGGCGTGCGCTTCGGCGAAGGTCTCCTTCAGCAGATAGAACTCGAGCTCTGATCCGAACATGGGCTCGAAACCGAGCTTGCGAGCGCGCTCGATCTGCGCGCGCAGGACCTGTCGCGGCGACGGGCGCACCGGTTTCCCGTCGTGCCACGCCACGTCGCACAGGACGAGCGCCGTCGACGGGAGCCACGGTATCCGGCGAAGGGTTTTGAAGTCCGGCACCAGGTCGAAGTCGCCGTAGCCCTGCTCCCAGTTGGCCATCTGATAGCCAGGGACTGGATCCATCTCCATGTCCAGTGCCAGCAGGTAATTGCAGCCCTCAGTGGATTCGCCCTCGTAGGACGTTTCAACGAAGTACTCGGCGTCGACCCGCTTGCCCATCAGCCGGCCCTGCATGTCGGTGAAGGCGACGACGACGGTGTCGAACTCGCCGCTCTTCACGCCAGCGGCGAGCTGGTCCTTGGTCAGCAATGGATCACTGACCGGTCTTGCGGTGGCGGCCGCGAGCTCTGGCCACGAATCGCTCGAAGAGTCGTCGCGCCCACGGCAGGTCGGTGGTCAGCTCCTCGGGGTGGCATTGCACAGCAACGATAAGGCCGTCGTCGGACTCGACTCCCTCGACTGTGCCGTCGTCGCCTCGGGCTGTCTGCAGGAGGCCTGGTGCAAGGGTCTTCACCGCCTGGTGATGGAGGCTGTTCACGCGGATCCTGTGCTCGCCCGCGGCGCGTCCAAGCTCCGACGACGGATCGACCTCGATGGTGTGCGCGAGGTGGCTGCGGCCGATCGCGCGGGCGTCGTGGTCATCGAGATGCTGCACGAGCGAGCCGCCCAACGCGACATTGATCACCTGTTGACCTCGGCAGATCCCGAGCACCGGCAGCTCACGCTCGCGCGCCTGTCGGAACAGCGACAGCTCGGTCTCGTCGAGCTCCGGATCGGTCTGCCCGACCTTCTCGTCCCGTCGCTCCCCGTAGAAGGACGGATCGACGTCCCAGCCGCCTGGCAGCAGCAGGCCGTCGAGCTCAGGGAGCCCCTTGGTCCCAGGGACCAGGTCCACCGGCTCGGCGCCGGCGGCCTCGACCGCCCGGCGGTAGGGCACGTAATACTCCATGCCCCGCCGCGGGTGGACGGTGATTCCGATCCTCGGGCGCAGGTTAGCTGCCGACCGCCTCAAGCTCGGCCTGGATCTTCGCGAGCTCTTCCGCCGACCCTTGCACTTTCGGCCCCTTAAACCAGTTCTTGGCCAATACGAACCAGTAGCCTCCGGAATAGAGGAGCACCACGCCGACTGCGACGATCGAACGCGCCGCCGGAGTCGATGCCGGCGGTGACGGCGACCTGGCCCAGGAGGTTGAACCAGCCTGTGAACCAGCTCCATGCCGCCGAGTTCTGGCCGCCCAGCTTGGCCGCCCAGTAATAGAGTCCTCCGGCCGTGGGATAGCTGGAGCAGACTTCTGCCATAGCGAGGCCGACTAGCGTGACGAAGATGCCCACGAGCGGCCAGCCGATGTTCAGGACGATGGGGCCGCCGGTGTTCATCCAATACGCGTAGAGGGTGAGACAGCCGGAAAGGACCGAAATGATGGTGAAAGAGACCGCAAAGTTGGAGAACGTCGACATCCGACGCCGAAGCTTCTGCGCATAGCCCGTGCGGTGGAGGCCTTCTACGTCACTGTGGGCCGAAGCGTTCATGCATCAATCCTCTGTATCGCGCCGGAAACGGCACCCTTTCGCCCTCCCTCGAGGCTTGCTGGGAAGCTAACAGGCGATAGGATTCTTGTCAAGAATGTGCCGAGATAGGATGAATTGGGCCAGGATGTAACAAACGAAACGCCGGCCGATTCAAGGGTTGGCGAGCTCGTCCGCCAGCGCCTGGCCAGCCTGAGCCCGGCGGAAAGGAAGCTGGCGAGGGTGCTCCTGGCCTCCTACCCGATCGCGGGCCTCGAGAGCGTCGCCCGCTTCGCCGAGAGGGCCGGGGTCAGCCCGCCGACAGTCACGCGCTTCATCACCAAGCTCGGTTTTCGGGGTTACCCGGAGTTCCAGGAGGTGCTGCGGCACGAGGTTCAGGAGCGCCTGTCCTCACCGTTGGAGCGGTACCGAGACGACGAGGCAGGCAGGGGCGCCGGCTCGCTGCTTGCCGATGCCTTGGACGTCTCGCGCCGCAATCTGCAGGCAACCGTCGAGCAACTCTCGCCCCACGACTTCGAGGAGGCGATCGCCTTGCTGGCCGACGTCCGGAAGCGGGTGCTCGTCCTGGGCGGGAGGGTCAGCGGCCAGCTCGCGCGCTACCTGGCCGGCCAGCTTCACCTGCTGCGGCCGGGCATCTCGCTCGTCGACGTGGAGCGGAGCGTCCCCGCTCAGCAGCTCATCGATGTGCGCAAGGGGGACGTGCTGATCGTCTTCGACTACCGCCGCTACCAGGCGGACACGATCGAGAGCGCGCGCATCGCCGCGGCCCAGGGTTGCCACGTGGTCCTGTTCACCGACCCGTGGCTCTCCCCTGCATCCGCGTTCGCACGGCAGGTGCTGGTTACAAGCGTGGAGACGGTAGGGCCGTTTGACTCACTCGTAGGTGCGACGGCGGTCGTGGAGGCGATGATCGCGGCGGTGCTCAACCGCTTGGGGCCGCGCGCCCAGGCACGAATGCAGAGCCTCGAGCGGCTTCGAGCCCGCGACGTGATTGGAGAGAGCGAACAGCCGAGCGGCTGACGTGCGGAGCCTCGGCTCCGACTCGCGCGGCAGCCCGCAGCGCCCGCAGCTGCATTACCTTGATGCCGCCGACGGTCTTGCCCATCTCAATTGCGGTCTCGAGCAGCGAGTAGCCGCGAAGGAAGCGCAGCTCGAGGACGAGGCGGTATCTCGGGGACAGGCTGCTCAGCGTTTGCTCGACCCACTCCGCCGCTGGAGCCGGGGCGACCAACTCGTCCCCGCGCCCTTCGATCCACACGTCGTCGGCGAGCTCGGCCTCCGGAACCAGGGCTCGGTGGCACCAGAACGAGGCCATCACTGAGCGGGCCGTGGTGTAGAGATAGGAGCGCACGGCCGGCCCGGCGTACCCGTTGCGCAGGCGCGGTAAGGCCCTCAGGGCGACCTGTTGGGTCAGGTCCTCGGCATCGGCTCGGTTGCCGACACGAGAGTGGATGTAGGAGTACAGGTGCTCGAACTCGAGGAGTGCGATCTCTGTGGCTGGCTGGGTCGATCTCTCACCAGCGAGATACATGGAAGCGAGAATCTCGCAACCGCGGAAGCTATTCCGTATCCTTTGCGCCAGTGCCGAAGAAGGATTGGACGGACGAGCTGCTCGATCGTCTGTCTGCAGTACGGCCCCGGCCAGACCTCGAGCCCTTCCAGGTGACGGCCCGCATCTCGCGCATCGCCCTGCACATCGCGCGCAGCCAGGAGGAGGCGTTCGGCCGGTTCGGGCTTGGACGTGGCGATGTCGGCGTTCTCGCCGCGTTGCGATTCGCGGGACCCAAGCAGCAGCTGTCGCCAACGTCCCTATTCAAGGGGCTCATGCTTTCTTCGGCCGGCATCACCAGCCGCCTCGACCGGCTCGAGAAGCGTGGCTATGTCAAGCGGACGCGACACCCGAGCGATCGGAGGGGCGTCCTCGTCGAGCTCACGCAAGCCGGCCGCAAAGCGGTCGAGGAAGTCGTTAGCGCCGACACGGCGCGTGAGCGGGACGTCGTAGCCGGCCTCAACGCATCCGAGCGCCGCACCCTCGCCGCCCTGCTGAAAAAGTGGCTTGCGACCCTGGAGCCGAACAGCGCCGAAGACGGAGAGTAGGATCGGTCGCGATGGCGACCGAGACGGTCAAGGCCCTTACCGCGGACGAGATTACCGAGCTCTGCCTGCGCCACACCCTCTACGACTGGTCGGCCCAGTCAGCACTCCATCCAATGCCCGTTACCTCGGCCAAGGGCGTGTACTTCCACACCGCCGACGGCCGGCGCTTCATCGACTTCAACAGCCAGCTCATGTGCGTCAACGCCGGGCACGGCGACCGCCGGATTATCGACTCGATCAAGCTGCAGGCGGACCAGCTGCCGTACATCAGCCCGTTCATGGCGCATGAGCCACGGGCGAGGTTGGGGCGGAAGCTCGCGAAGCTGCTGCCCGGCGACATCGACAAGGTCTTCTTCACGCTCGGCGGGACCGACGCCAACGAGAACGCGATCAAGATGGCGCGCGCGGTGACCGGGCGGCCGAAAATCCTCGCCCGCTATCGCTCGTACCACGGCTCCACCGGCACGGCCGTACAAGCGACCGGTGATCCGCGGCGGTGGGCCAACGAATACGCAGGCGCGGTCGTCCACGTCACCGACCCCTATCACGGCGTGCAGCGCGGCACCGACCCCGCCGACGTTGCCCTCGCCCACCTCGAGGAGGTGATCCGGCTCGAGGGTCCAGAGACGATCGCCGCTTTCATCCTCGAGCCGATCACCGGCACCAACGGCATCCTGATCCCGCCCGACGGCTATCTCGAGGGTGTGCGCGAGATCTGCGACAGCTTCGGGATCCTGCTCATCTGCGACGAGGTCATGACCGGGTTCGGGCGAACGGGTCGCTGGTTTGCGGTCGACCACTGGGGCGTGGTGCCCGACCTGATCACGCTGGCGAAGGGCCTGACCAGCAGCTACGCACCACTCGGCGCGGTCGGCATGCGGCCAAACGTCGCGTCGTACTTCGACCAGCACGTCTTCTACGGCGGGCTCACATACAACAGCCATCCGCTGGGCTGCGCCGCGGCGCTCGGAGCGATCCAGGCCTATGAAGAGGACGACATGGTCGGCAACTCGAAGCGGATGGGCGCCGTGCTCGCGACGCACCATCGCCGGCTTCAGGAACGCCATCCCTGTGTCGGTGTGGCCCGTTCGATCGGGCTTTTTGGAGCGCTCGAGCTCGTCCGCGACCGCAAGACCCTCGAGCCGCTCGCGCCGTTCAACGGAACGTCGCCCGAGATGAAGTCGATCGCTCAGGCGCTGGTCGATGCGGGCATGCACACCTTCGTGCGCTGGAACGTGATCATGACCAACCCGCCTCTGTGCATCACCGAGGCCGAGCTCGACGAGGGTTTCGAGATCCTCGACTCGGTGCTCGAGATCGGCGACCGGGCCGCGAGCTAGCCCCGACCCGTCAGCCGCACGCCATCGGCTGCAGCGCGCCGGTTACGTCCACCACGTCGATCGCGAGGGCTGCATTCACCCGACCGATGTGAGCGGAGACCGTCGCGTATCCGTGAGCGTCCTGCGCGATCTGGATCCTTCCTCTCGGCCCATCGATCGACACGCCGCCGACCGCGCTGGTGATGGCGACGCCCGACGTGCTCTGGGCGCGATCAATGGCAGATGCCATGAACAGCGTCGCGTCGTACAGTTCGGCGCCGATCGAGCTCGGAACGGCGCCGTCGCCGAATTTTCCGACCAACGCCTCCAGCCACGCCTTGGTCGTTGGCGAAGGGTCGGCGGAGTTGAAATCTTGGGACACCACCACTCCAACCGCCGTTGGCCCTATGGACCTCGCTGCGGCCGTGTCCAGCCAGAGGCTCGCCTGTTTGGTGCCGGCGACTCGGGGGTTGGCCCCGAACTGGCGGTGATAGGCGACCTGGTCGGCGCCGATGAGGCCGTCGAGGACGACATCGGGCCGGGCCGTGGCGATTTTCGCGATGTCCGGACCAAAGTCGGCCGTCTGCGCGGGCCGGTACACGGACCCAAGTAGAAGGCCACCGTCGTCACGGATGCTCGTGGCCGCCTGGGCAGCCGAGCTGCGCGCCATCGGATCGTCCGTGGCGACGATGTAGAAGGTCTTGGCAGACTGCTTGTGAGCGAGATAGTCGACCAACGGCACCACCTGCTGGTTGGGCGTGAAACCGAAGACGAAGACGGTCGGATAGCAGACCACCGTGCCCGATGGAACCGCAGCGAAGTAGGGGACGTTCGCTGGCGCCGCTGCCCGATTGCAGGCGTCGAGCGTCGCCGCCGGCTCGAATCCGACGATCGCCGCCACGTGATTCTTCAAGACCAGGTCCGAGCAGGCCTTAGCTGCAATCTCTGGGCTGCTGCCGTCGTCTACACGGACGAATCGGAGCTGCCGGCTGCCGGCCAGGTGGTCAGCGTTCGCCCGGGCGAGGGCGACCGTCGCGCCCTGAACCGCCAGGCCTGCCGTCGCGCTGTTCGCTCCCGTCAGCGAGACCACCAGCCCGACATCGACGAAGTTCTGGTCATTTGGCGCCGGCGACGAGCCGAAGATGCACGCCGGCGCCGCCAGCGCCACGACCAATGCCGCGGCCAGCCCGTACCCCAGACCCTTACCGATCACCACCGGCCTCCCATGGCCGGTGATGCACCGGCCGGCCGGATCAGACCTCGACCAGGCCCTTCTTGACCGCGTAAAGGACGGCCTGGGACCGGTCGTAGATGCCGAGCTTCTCGTACGTGTTGCTCACGTGGTTGCGGACCGTCTTCTCGCTGATCTTCAGCCGGTAGGCAATCTGCTTGTTGGCCATGCCGTTGGCGAGAAGCTTCAGGATCTCGATCTCGCGGTTGGTGAGCCCGTCGTAGAACTCCTTGGGGGTCGTGGTGCCGGTCAGCATCTCCAGCACGCGGTTCGCAACCGCGCTGGCCATGACCCTCTCACCTGACATGACCGCCACGATGCTGCTGACGATGGCTTCGGCGGAAGAGTCCTTGAGCACGTACCCGCTCGCGCCGACCTTCAGCGCCTGGATGACGTGATTGTCAGTCTCGAAGGTGGTGAGGATGAGGACCTTGACCGAGGGGTCGGCCTCCACGATCTGGCGAGTCGCCTCGATCCCGTCGAGGTTCGGCATCTTGAGGTCCATGAGGACGACGTCCGGCTTCAGTTTGGCCGCGAGCTTGGCGGCGTCGGCGCCGTCTATGGCCTGGCCAATCACGTCCACTCGAGGGTCCTCATTTAGAAGGCGGGCGAGTCCCGCCCTGAAGAGGGTTTGATCGTCTGCGATTACGACGCGAACTGCTTTGGTGGCGACCGTCATTTGAATGGAGCTCCTTGTCCTATTGATCCGTACCTGGTTTGGGCATCAGCTGTTCTTTCGGGAAGATGGCGCGCACCGTGGTGCCGTCGCCCGTGTGGCTTTCAATGCGAAGCTCGCCCCCGAGGATGACCGCCCTTTCCTTCATCCCCAGGGTCCCCATGCCCGCTAGCCAGGATTCATCGGTGTCGACGCCGCGGCCGTCGTCGCCCACAATCACCGCCATGTAATCGTCGAGGTACGGCTGCAGCACGATGCTGACCGCCCGCGCGCCGCTGTGCCGCCGAACGTTGGTGAGGGCCTCCTCGATGATCCGGTACAGGTTCACCGAGGCCGGCGTGGTGAGGTATTTCGGCCATCCGGGCAGCACGTCGAAGTTGGCCTTGATCGTCGTTCTCTGCTCGAACCGCGCCACCAGGTCGCCGACCGCGTCGACGAAGGTGTCGCTAACAGCCTCCTCGCCGCGAAGGTCGTGGAGGAGCTCGCGCAGGCTTTTTAGAACTTCTCGCGTCGAGTCCTGGACCGTGTCCAGCTGCTTCTTGACGTCGTCCCAGCCAACAGGTTCGGTCTTGAAGTTTTCGAGGTCGACCAACATGCCCGTCAGGGTTTGAGCCACCCGATCGTGGAGCTCACGCGCCACGAGTCGCCGTAACTCTCCCGCGGACTCCCTGGCGCTTTCTTCCATTGCCCTGGCATCCGCGCGCGCTTTGCGCACAACTGCAACTGCAGGCGGCGAGGCCACCCGTCCCTGTCCTCCCCTCTTAAGTGACGGCTTTGTCCCAGTTATGTCCGTTTCAGCAACGGGGCTGTGACTAATAAGGGAGACTATTCGCCCAATCGATCCGGGTCAATGGTCAGAACTAACCATTTCTTCACGAATCCTTGCCCAGGCGGCTCATGGAATCCGGGACGAATTGCCTACGTCCCGATGCCTCGACGGGATGTTTTACGTGTACGGGCGCCCCGCGGCCTCGGCGTGAAGACGAGCGATCGCCTGGCCGCGACTGGTCACATGAAGCTTCTTCAGCACGTGCTGCACATGTTTGTTAACGGTCGCGGTCGAAACCCCTAGCCTGGCCGCGATCTCGCGGTTGCTCCGGCCCCGGCGCAGCTCGACGACCACTTCTTGTTCCCGCCTGGTCAGCCCGTGATCGGACACCGGCCGGTTCCCGTTGCCTGGGGTTCGGGTGCTGAAGAAGTCGGCAAAGGCAATGTCTCCCCTGCGCTTGGCCATGATGGTCTTGATCGCGGCCACGGTCTCGGGCACCGCCAGGTCCTTCGGGATGTAGCCGCTGGCGCCGGCGGCTTTCGCGGCGGATGCGGCCTCCGGCTCCAGGATCGCCGAGATCACGATGACCTTGACTCGTGGATGACCCTGCAGTACGGCCCGGGTCGCCGCGAGGCTGTCCTCTCCAGGGCCGAGGTTGAGGTCCATCAAGATCAGGTCCACGGGGGATTTCCGCATCGTCTGGACGACCTGGGTTGCCGTCCCGAGCTCCCAGAGAACCTTCAGATCGGTTTCGTGCTCGAGAGTGCGCTTAAGACCCAACCGGAAAACCGGATGGTCGTCCACGATACCGAGGCGGATCGGCTGGCCTCCAGTGATTGGCGGAACCCCTGACCCCGTCACACTTTCCCGCGCTTTCTGTTCGCGGGCCCCAAAACTGTGTTTTTACGATACACGGTTTCGGAAGGCTGAAAAGAACGTGTTTCACCGCTCCCCCGCCAAACCATGCTGGAAAATACAACGCCGGACGGCCTCTTTCGGTTCTATCCGAATCAAGGCCCCGGGTTTTCTAGCGACGGTCGGCTACGGGAACCGCTTCGTCCAGGGAAGTCTTGAGCTGCGTCAGCGCCTCAGGCGGCAGTGGTGCGTCTTCGAGCCACACAAAGAAGGTGTCGGCGATCTTGTGCCAGACGGTGACCTGGCGCTTCATCGCCCGGCTCCAGTAAGCTTTCGACCACGCCGCCGCCGCGAGCCAGCCCGCGACGAGGCAGCAAAACGCACCGGTGGTCACCTGCAGCCAATCCGACCAGTTCTGCGGTCTGAGCCCTGTCAGGATCAGGATGCCTAGAACTAGGTTGACCACCACTCCGACCGGAAGAAAGACCCGGAAGAAAATCGACTCCCATCTGGCCCGCGAGATCCGCGGCCTGCGCGCAGCCGAGCGCATGGCGTTGTCCATTGAGGCGAGGGTCGCACGAAGGGCTCGGTCCAGCCAATGAGACGAATGTCCCGGGGGACCCTGATTAGGTCTTGGTCAACGGTCTATAGCCGTTTATAACGAAACGGGCGTTCGTCGTATGGGCAGCTTGCATGAACTCAGACGCGCCATGATCATGCAGTCGGAGCTGGCACGGATTCGACTGCAGATTGGCTTGGACTTGGAATTTCGGCGCACCTGACAGTTCGGCTGGAACTTTTGATCTTTCGATAACGTGTCGAATTGGACGCGGTTGGACTCAAAACTGCTCGGATTTTCAAAGCATGTCCCGATTCGGGCCGAGACACCAAGGACCTGCCTTGCGCGAAATTCAGCCGTCCAGGCACCGCGGATTGGTCGAGATTGCGCCCAGTACCGGTTGAGGGGGTTCCGATGGGCAGTCCCGAACCGGGATAGCCGTGTCTCGGGCGTAGTACTACGATCCCATTACGATCGCGCGCCAGCCGCTTTTCGTCGCCGCCCTCGGCAGCCTGCTGTCGGGTCCCCCGCTCTTCGCCAGCGTCCTGACAGCCGGCAGATCGGATGAGGGACTCGAGCTGGCGCGCTTGGGGTCGGTGAACGTCGTCTTCTGCGATTTGCACGCTGAACCCGTGCCAGGGATTCAGGTTGCCAAAGCGCTGGCGGATGAGAAGCCTGCTGTGCCCGTGATCCTCCTCGGCGACCACGATGACCAGCCTCAGCTGACGGCCGCGCTGCAAACGAGCGCGGCGGGGTTCTTCACCAAGGACGCCGGGCTGGATGAGTTCCTGGTCGGCGTGCACGCCGTGCTCGCGGGCCATCGGGCGATCGGGGCGAGCCTCATGGACAAGCTGCTCGACCGGCTGGGGCAGCAGCAAGCCACGTCGCCGCGCGGCTCGGCGAGCCAGCTCTCGCCGACGGAGCTGGAGATCCTGGCGATGATCGGGCGCGCCCAGTCGGTGCCATCCATCGCCTCCAGCCGGGGCATCAGCAACAAGACGGTCAGAAACCACCTGGCGAAGATCTATCGAAAGCTGGAGCTCCACGGGCGAACGGAAGCAGTGCTGTGGGCGGCCCGCATGGGACTGACCAGGAGCTAGCGACCCCGCGCCTGGGCACTACCGTCAAGCCGGCCTGCGGCGCCCGTCAAATGTCCCGAAACCGCTGGTAATTGGCCCATAGCGTTTAAGGCCCTCGTGCGGCACGCTCAGTCGGCTGTGGCCGCCGACACTTTCGCGCCACGTAGCCCGGTACGCATCGCGGTGCAGAGCCGTCGGATAGGAAGCGTCGCCGGCGCCATATTGGTCGTCCTTTCCATCGTGGTCGGGACGTCTCCCGCCGGGGCGGCGGCTTCTACGACGCCTGCGTTTGTGCAGATGGCGGCCTCGACCACCAAGACGAAATTCGCGCCCACCAACCCGGTCGCCGCTGGAGATCTCCTAGTCGCGG
>VBHX01000234.1 GCA_005879945.1 Chloroflexota bacterium
CGTCGTGGTTCTCGACGACGCCATCGAGGTGGGCGGTTGGGAGCAGGTGATCTACCGGCTCGAGCAGGAGATCCTTGTCGAGGAGCCCGGGGTCGTGAGCTACGCCGTGTGGCACAAGGGCTTCGTCGGCGAGTACTACCGCTGCGCCGACTGCGGCGAACTGCACAGCCAGTTCGACGAGGACGCCGGCAACGAGCTCAGGCTGGACGACCTGGAGCCTCCCGAGGAGCGCTAGCTCCCGCTCCCCCTAGGGGAGAGGGCCAGGGAGGACGGCGTGAGCTGGCAATGACTACTCCACCGTGATCGAGTAGTTCTTTCCCTCCCAGCCCGTGACGTAGTGGGCCGTCCACACCAGCTCCGAACCAGGCGTCATCTTGTTGGTCGGCACCTCCGCGACCCAGACCCCCAAGGTCGTGTCAGTGGCATCGGCCTCGGCGAACGTCTTCCAGTCGTCGAATGAGTAGTGAACCGCGCCTGGGCGCGGCAGCTGCACACGCAGCCGTCGCCCGGCTGTGAGTCGCGTTATCTGGTGCTTGTGCGACCACACGAAAGCCGGCTCATGCTGCGGGCCCTCGGTGTAGCGGCGCCGCGCTGGCAGAACGATGTCGGGGAAGCCGGCGAGCGCTATCGTCACCAACAGCTCGAGGTACTCGGAGTGGCCCCAGCCCAGTGGTGAAACGGAACCGGTCGGCTTTCCGAAATAGAGCCCGCTGCTCGGGATGTCGGGGCCGTCCCAAACCTGCTCCGGGAGCATGAGGCCAGGTCCTGCGAATCCCTCCAGGCTCCGCACCAGCTCCGCGGCGGGTAGCCCCATCGAGAAGAAGTGACGCGCACGTTCGCCGGTGAGCACGGGCCACGGCCGGCCACGTCCGCTGCCGTCCCAGGGCGAGCCATCGTCGTGCTCGCCGTAGAGGTCGCCGACGTAGCGGCGCCACGACGGCCCGGCGGGGAGGCCGACCTTAAGCGTCGAATCCACGCCCTGCAGGCTGCGAAGAATCCGTTCGTCCTTGGGCCGGCGCAGGCCGTATCTGACGAGCTCGAGGAACTCCGGGGCGACCGCGCCGGTGGTCGGCCGATGGTCGGGGTCGCCCGCGAGTCTCACGTATTGACCGGTGGGTAAGGAGCACCAGGTCTCGACGCGATCGTTCCAGTAGTCGGCGACCGCGCGCAGATGGCTCGCGGCGACGTGCTCGCCGGCCTCGTGCGCAAATTCGGCCGCGACTATCAGCGCGGCAATGCACGCCGCGAGCGTTGACGGCGAGAGACCACCGAGATCCTCCCAGCGGTCGAGCTGGGTGAGCGGCCCTTCGCGGATGAGGAACTGCGCCGCGGGCCGGACCATCACCGGGTACGGGTCGTGGTCGAGACAGCCAGCGACGCCGAGCCGCCACGCCAGGAGTATCGGCAGTGCGACCTGGTCGAGCTCGGTCGATGTCCAGTGCGGTGTGCCGTCCATGAACCAGTTCTGAAACCAGGCGCCGTCGGCGCGCTGGCGCGACTGCAGATGGCGGAATGCGCGCAGCGCCGCCGCAGGATCGCCGGCGTCGAGCAGCGCGGTCGCGATACGGCACAGATCACGCGGCCACACGAGGTGATAGACCTGGTTGCCGTTGTGATTCGACTCGCCCCATGGCGCGGCAGGTGACGCGACGAATGCGCCCGCGTGCGATTTGTCTTCGAGGCAGCGGAGAACGGCAAGCGACGCATGCGCGAGCATCCCCTCGTCGCCGCTGACCTTGCTCAGCGCCGGCGGCAGGTCGGGCAGTGAACGCCACGCGCGCTCGAACGAGTGACGCACGTTGCTCGATCCTTTCTGGAGGAGCTCGCGCGCGACCTCTTCGGCATCGGCTCGCGTATGCGCGAATCCGATCGCAATCTGAAATGAACCTGCGCGAATACCGATCTCGGCGCCCACCGCGACGTTGCCAGGGCCTGCCCGCTCATATGCGTTCGTCAGATAACCGTCGCCGTCATGGAGGTCGATCTGCAGGTCGGAGGTCCGGTAATAGCCGACAGTGGCGCGAGCGAACGGACCGACGATGCAGATCCACACGTCCTGCTGGCGCATGAGCAGCGCCGGAGGATGAGTTTCGAGCACCTGTCCGAAGTTGCCCTCGCTGCCAGGCTGCCAGTGCGCCGAAGACTGCATGTAGAGGCGGACGTCGGGGAGCTCAGGCGTGAACGTGGCCGCGATGAGAAGCGCGTTCTCGTCGGGGTCGGAAAAGATCTCCTTGGTCAGGCGGTACTCATGGTGGGTGCTGTCGACGGTGAACGCGGGGACTCCAGGCGCGAGCCAGGTGATTCGATGCTGGCCGTCGCCCGCGTCGTCGACCGGCGGCGCTCCTCCCGCAGAGGCGAAGAAGCGCAACTCGTGCAGCGCAACGCGGTCGAGGGTGGGAAAGAAGACCTCGCTCAGCGTGCCGTCGGCGAGCGTGTACCAGAGCTTGCTCCTCGGACCAGGCGCCGCTCCAAAAGCCATCTTGCGGCCCGGCCCCCACATCGGGGGCGCGCCCGGACCTCCTGGGGCCTCCATCGGGTGCTAAGTATGAAAGGGGGTGCTGCTCGGGCATCGAGTTATGGAAGTCGGGCGTGGCGGATAGAATCGAGCGACGGCCCGGACTCCCCGGGGAGGTGGCTGAGTGGTCGAAAGCACCCGCCTGCTAAGCGGGTAGGGGGTGTAAAGCTCCCTCGAGGGTTCGAATCCCTCCCTTCCCGCTCCTGTCCTGTCTCAGGACATCGTGCACGCCTGTTGCAAGACATTGTGCACTGGCCACCGGCCGCCTAGAGGCTGGTAGTTGCGAGTCGGGTCGAGAGTCAAAGCTCGGATCAGTTCTCCGTCCTCGGTGATGATGCGGACGGCTGCGCGAAGAACACGAGCTCTCGTGCGGGCCGATCCGGTGCACCGCGGACTTCTTTGACTGCGTACCCACGTGCCAATAACGCCGTCTCGATCTCGTCACGCTCCCGGAAACGTAGCGTCGAGTCCGACGTCATCACCTGCTCGTCAGAAGCGAACACCCCCGTCCAACGGAACGTCACCAGCGGACCGACGACCTCGATCACCTCTACCCAGCTCTCGACAGCGCCAACACCCTCGATTTCCGTGATCTTGTACGACGCCGCGCGATTCCAATCCCGCCAGGCCCGTCTTGACGGATCGCGCGTCTCGAACACCAGATGCCCGCCGGGCCGCAACGCGTCATAGATCCGACGCAGCGTTTCATCCCAATCCGACCGGTCAACTATCGCTTGCGCGACATTGCCGGTCATGGTCGCGAGGTCGACCTGCATGGCGGGCAGGGCTTTCGCGTCGCCGCAGATCCATCGCACACGCTCGCTGCCTGGCTTGGTTCGCGCGACCTCTAGCGAGCCTCTGGCCGGGTCAAGGCCGGTTACCTCAAGACCCCGATCGGCCAGAAGCAGCGCGAACGTGCCTGTTCCGCATCCGACATCCAGCACCCGACGCGCACCGAGCTCTTCCGCGATGGCGACGTACACATCGAGGTCGCTGCGGTCGGAATCGAGCGCGTCGTAGATGGCGGCGAGCCGCGCGTGCTCGAATATGGGATCAGGCACGCGGACAACAATGGCCGAAAGTTCCAAACGCGTCTCCGATGCCCGCCATGTCGTGTCTTCCCGGAGGGCCATACCCGCTCATTGCCTGGCGGCAGCCGGCTTGTTCGTACTTGTCTGGTTCGTTCTTTTGAGGCTCAGGCGGCGGCGATAGACGGAATGGTGTATTAGGAA
>VBHX01000064.1 GCA_005879945.1 Chloroflexota bacterium
GGAGGTCCTTGGATCCACGCACCTCTCCGTAGAGAGTCGCGCCCCAATTTGGCCACAGCAGATAGAAAGCCAGCCAAGGGAGAAGAAGAAGCAGTGGACCGAACGTGAATGTGTTGAAGCTCGAGCCGGCGAAAGTCTTGCTCGCTGCGTCGATCGTGCCCTGGTACGCATTGGCAGGCGCGCCGAACAGGCTCGTCGCCTCTCGGTTGAATGCATTCTGAAAGTCTTGCGGACTGGCGAACAGGAGTAGCCCGCAGACGACGGCCAAGCCGACAAGCCCAATCCAGAAACATACCTTCTGGATTCGCGCATAGGTCTCCATGCCCAGCGTGACGACGATGCTCACGAATGCGAGCACGATCAAGCAAGAGACAAAGATGCCCGTCTGGCTTGTGAAGAAGGTGGCGACGCTCGTCCAGCCGAGCGTGTACGCGAGTGGAGAGAAGAACTGGACGACCAGGATGTTGGCGTAGATCGGCGCCCAGAGAAACAGTGTGAACCACCATCCGGTGATTGAGAGCACAAAGCCCAGCCCGCCGCCGAGCACACGGCTCTGCCATGCGTAGTCGCCGCCGGTTCGCGGCATGACGCTGACCAACATCGCGTACGTGATGACAAGGAAAGTTGTGAGCAGCCCAAAGATCAGGATCGCTGCGAGCAGCTGCCCATCCGGGACGGTGTAGACGTACGACATGCCGTATAGGCCGAGCGTGATCAGGTTCACGGACCAGAACGAGTAGACGAACGCATCGAATGTCGACCAGGCTTTGACCAGCCCGGTCGCGTTACGCAGAAATAGGGTCGGTCTCGACCCCATCGTTGCTTCAGCCATGTTTTCCCATTCTCCTTATCCGCTTATCCGTTGACCAGTTGGTAGCTCTTGATCCCTTTCTTGGCGTCGAGGTTGACGATCGCCGACATGAGGATTCCTTCCTCATAGGAGCTTCCTGGGTTTATCGACAGCGTCTTGCCGAGCTTCACCGCGCCCTTACTCTCGTGGATGTGACCGTGAAGCGAGAGAAGCGGCTGGTACTTGTCGATCAGCTCGCGAACGGCGGTCGAGCCGACCGGGCGCAGCGCGCGCCCACCGTGCATCAGCTTGAGATCCGCGTCGATGGCGGGCGCCTCATCGAGGCCTGATCGATAGGGCGGACAGTGGAGGTTGAAGATGGCATGGGACGGGTCGGGCACCTGCCGGGCCATCGCCTCGAGCCGTTCTCCAAGCTTCTCCTCCGTTTCCTCACGATGGGTGTTCCACGGGGTGTGGTTGGACCAGCCCGTGGAGATCATCGTGAATCCGTCGATCTCGACCATGCGACCCTCGCCCAGCTCGACCATGTCTGATTCCCGGACGACGTCGTCAACCTCCATCTCGTCGTCGTTGCCCGGGCACACGAAGACGCGCACGCCGGATCCGCGCAGCTTCTCCGCGGCCATGTCCATCCAGCGCCGGACACCGTCCAGCATGATTTGTTGGAAAGTCACCTTCCGCACTTCCGCGTCCTGGTCCAGCTGGTGCAGACGCTCGGGCGTGACGTGCAGCGGGTAGTACCCCCGCCGTCGGATCTGGGCCTCGATGTCGGCGACCTGGTCGACGCTGACCACTTGCCGGTCGGCCGCGATGGTCACCGTGTAGTGGCCGTTCTCTTCGACAATCGGGATCATCGCTTTACCGGTCATGTCGCCGCCGCAGATGAGCACGTCGGCCTCATAGAACTTGGCGGCGTTCAGAAATTTCCGCCAGCACATCTCGGAGCCGTGCAGGTCGGTGGCGAAAAAGACTCTTGGCATCGCCTACCTCACCTCTCCACTAAAACTTTCCGGATCTCGCGCTCGAAGCCGACAACGTGTCGCTTCATGCATTCCTCGGCACCCTGCCCATCGCCGGCAAGCACCGCGCGTAGGAGCTGGACGTGCTCCGCGACCGCTTCCCGCAGCCGCACCCCGTGGTCGAGCACGAGGTACCACAGGCGCAGGCTGAGGTTGAAGTACCTCTCCAGCGTGCTTTCCAGAAACGCGTTGCGCGCCGAGCGGTAGATGTGGCGGTGGATCTCCTGGTCGAGCTGCATGAGCTCGCGGGCGTTGATGAGCTCGACCCCTTCGAGGCGCTCGAGCAGCTCGTTGATGCCGTCGCGGTCGACGGTCGAGCTGCGTTCGGCGGCAAGCCTCGCCGCGTGGCCTTCGAGGACGACTCGGACCTCCGTGATCCGGGCGAGGTCCGTGATGTTGACGTCGGTGACGAACGTGCCGCGATGTGGGACGCTGCGGACCAGGTTCTCCCACGCCAGGCGTTGCAGCGCCTCGCGGATCGGAGTCCGGCCGATCTCGAGCTCGTCGCGCAGACGGCCCTCCTCGACAACCGACCCGGGAGGCATGTCGAGGCAGACGATGCGGTCTCGAATGCGAAGGTAGGCCTCCTCACTCTGGGAGCGGACGGTCTCCGAGGTCGAGCCGTGGGCGCGCCTCGCCGTCAGTGCCCGAGCCTGAGAAGCCATCCCCTCTTGTGACCCTCCCCAACGGTGACCGACCGATATGCGGCCGATATACCGGTGGCAAACGTAGCACCGCCCTCGATAGCCGTCAAATTGTCCGTCTAATCGGGCAAGGGTGCGCCGCGGGTCTCCGGGAGAAGGAGCAGCAGCGCAGCCCCAGCCATGGCGGCCACGCCTGCGAGCTCGATGGCTGGGCCGAGGCCGATCGATTGCGACAGCGCCCCGACCGCCTGCAGCCCGACGACGCTGCCGGCTGCCGCCGCCACCGAGCCCATCGCCTCGGCGGTCGCACGCGCACGGGTCGGAAAGAGCTCGGCCGACCATGCACCGAGCACGGGAGTGTCGGCGCTCGCAAACGAGCTCCACAGCACGTTGCCGATCCAGAATCCTGAGGTTCCGCTGCCGAAGCTGAGGCTGGCGGCGATGGCCGTCGCTCCGGTGAGCGCGGTCGCCGGGCCCCTGCGCCCGAAGCGGTCCGTCAGGTAACCGCCCACCAGGTACGAGGCGACGCCGGCGATTCCGGAGACAACGATCAGCGCACTGATCGCCACCGGGCTCAGATGCAGGACCTGGCTCGCGAAGAGCGTAAACAGGAGTCCGGCAGGCTCGAGGAGAACCGCGACGAGAGCTGTGGTCGCCGCGATGACGATCAGCCGGCGTCGCCACTGCGGGCCGATCAGCAGCCGCAGAACTGAGCCGGTCAAACGCGCCCGCTGCCACACGCGGCCCTCAGGCAGCCACCTCCAGATGAACGGCGCGACCAGCACCCCGATGCCTCCGGCCAGGAACAGCCAGCGCCAATGCGGCGCGACCAGCGGATAGCCGACCACGGTGACCGCCGTGCCGGCGCCGCTGAGCACCGCGAGCACGCTCACCGCCAGGCCGCGGCGGCCCGGCGGGGCCTCCTCGACGATGAGGGCGGTTGCGACGCCACCGACGAGTGCCTCAAAGCACACCGCGATCAGGCGCAGGACGGCGAGCGCCTCGAGCGAAGGCGCGAACGCGCTGGCGAAGTTGGCGATCGAGAATCCACCCACCCCCACCGCGATCAACCGCCGCCGGCCGAAGCGATCCGCCAGCGTGGCCAGCGGCAGGGCGCCCAGGCCGCCGAGGGCGAGCACTGAGCCGAGGTTGCTCAAGGCGGGAACGCGCGCGTGGAAGTCGCCGGCGATTGCTGGTAGCGCCAGGACCAGGACCGACCCGTCGAAGGCGGTGAGGACCACGGCCAGGCCGGCCCAGATGAGGGTGCGGCGCTGCAGCGAATCCAGCTGCACCAACTAAACGAAACCGAACCTCTTGAGCAGATAGGGACCCGGGCCGAGAAAGCCGCAGGTGGCGGCGACGTGGACGATGGACACTCCCAGCAGCGACGCGGGACCAGGGAGGAGCCAGAAGGCGAGCCCGAGCGGGATCCCCGCGAGCGCCGTCGCGAGCGTGTCGGCCCAGGCCCAGCCGAGCCGGTGATAAAGGACGTAGACCACCGTGGCCGCGAGGAATCCTACGGGCGCGCCGAACGCCGCGCCGAGGCCGCCCTGTACCAGGCCGCGGAAGAAGGCCTCCTCTGCAGGACCGTTGACCGCGTAATAGCCCGCCTGGAACCAGGCGTCGCCTCCATCTGCGGGGACGCTGATCGCACCCCTTCGCCGAGTGAGCCAGAGCTGGACCATGCTCGCCGCCACGAAAAGCACGGGCGCGGCAACGGCCACGAACCCGAGCTGAACGCCGAGGCGACCCGGCGACACCCCGAGCCACGATGGGCGCCAGACGACTTCCACGCCGGCGGCCACGATCGTGAAAGGCAGAATGCGGATGAGCAGATCGGAACGCATCCACGCCCAACTGTCGGGAATATGGGTGAGTACCACCCGCATTAAAGCTTTAGGACCCATGGAGTTCGAGCTCTTTTACGACTATCACTGTCCCTTCGTCTATCGAGCCTCGCTTCTGCTCGCCAACGTTGCCGCGGAACGGAAACCGAAGGTGGGGTGGCGCTATTTCTCGCTGACGCAGGTGAACTCGAGAGAGCCGGGCTGGACGGTTTGGGACGCTTCCTCGACAGAGCGCGTTCGCGGCCGCCTTGCCTTCAAGTCCGCGGAAGCCGCGCGCAGGCAGGACCGCTTTGACGCATTCCACTCCGCTCTGCTGCACGCAAGGCACATCGACCGACTCGACATCGACGAGGTCAATGTGGTCGAGCAAGTGGCGGTCGACTCCGGGCTCGACATCGATCGATTTCGCCGGGACCTGAATGACGCGACCATCCTCGAGGCGCTCGCCCGCGACCATCAGCATGCGGTCGCGGCGTATGGCGTGTTCGGGACCCCCACCTTCGTGTTCTCCAATGGCGCCTCAGCGTACATACGTCTAGCGGATGCCCCCAACGGGGCCGAAGCGTTGCGCGTGTTCGACAGCCTGGTCGCGGTGGCGGCCGACGAGCCCGGCATCCTCGAGATCAAGCGCCCCGTGAAGCCCTCTCCGGACTGAAACAACCTTTACGGCGTTTTACCGGCGCGAGTACTAGGCTGGAGACTGACGTTCTGCTGTTGGGGGTTAGAAGCCGCTATGTCTAGCCGCTGGTTTTTCGGGCCGCATTCGGAAGCCTCGTCTTCGAGTGACGAAGACGACAAGGTGCATCCGCTGCCGTCGGCCATGTCGGACTCGTGGCGCACGTGGGTGATGACCGGAGCGCGCAAGGGCCCCACCGACCACCGGCGCGTGCGCGGCGCCCATCGCGGCCTCAAGAAGATGCTCGTGGAAGGCCTGAATGGTGGCGAGCACAAGCACCCGTGGCAGGACTTCTCGAGCGCGATGATCCGCCAGTCGGTCGACCACGCGGTCAATTCGCTGCCGGATGAGCAGAAGCAGGCTGTCAAGCTCGCCTACTTCGGTGGCCTGTCCAACCGCGAGATCGCGAGTCGTCTGGGGATTCCGGTCGGCGGCGTTCGGCGCTGCCTTCGCCAGGCTCTCGCGGCGGTCAGCGACTATGTAGAGCGCGGGCAGATGGCGGGCCGCCGGGTGGTCTACGCAATCACCGGCTGGCTGACGGCACGGTCGATCTTCGGCAGCGCCCACCGCTCGGGTCCGCTCGTCGATCCGATCGTGCAGACCGCGGCGGCGGTGACAGTCGGCGTCGTGGCGGCGGCCGTCCTGGTCGCGCACCCGGTGTCCCTGCCAGGCCAGCACCCAACACCTGCCGGAGCCGGAACCCACGTGTCCGCACCGGCTGGGTCAAGCGCCGCTCAGGGTGGGAAGCCGGCCGTGCCCGCGGTTCCGGCTGTGCCGGTGCCGACGTCACTGCCGGGCACGTCGACCACCGTCCCCGACGCGACCAAGGGCATCACGCTGCCGGTGATCGGGCGGGTCAAGATCAAGGATCCGTCGCCTTTGCCGACACCATCCGTCAACGGCGTCCCCATCCCGAAGCGCCTGAACGTCTAACCCGCTAACCGCTGGTGCGCGCGTAGATCGCCACCCCATCTACCACCGCGATCTGGTGGTAGCTCGCATCGACCAGGCCCTGCAGCACTGGGTAGTTCTGCATCGGATACATTGCGAAGTCGCTCCAGCCCGCGCTCGACGTGTCGACGATGAGGGCAGGACGATCCCGCTCGAGGTCGGCCTGCAGCTCGGGCCAGACCTCGGGCGCCGTGTCCCAGTTGTTCGGAGGTAGACCGGAGCCGCGCGCGAATCCGCGTAGGAATCCCGGGAACCGGCTCGCCATGACCCGGTCGGACTCCACGTAGAGCGCGGGCCAGTCTCCCCACACGAAGACGCGGTCGGTCGACTTGGTGTGCGCGCGGACGTAGTCGGCGACCAGCTGGTGCTGCGCGATCGGTGGGCTCCAGTCGTAGGTGAGCGGGTCCGCGGAGATGTCGTAAGCGCCCCATGCAAGCGCAGGCACGGCCACGCCGATGGCCGCGATTGCGGCGACCTGCTTCACGTAGCGAGTGCGCAGCGCGCTGTCGATTGCGAACGCGGATAGAAGGGCGAGCGGTCCCATGACCTGGATGAAGTAATGCCAGGAGAGGTGGCCGCCGGCAAGTGAGCCAACCGCGGACACGACCAGCCATGCGACGATCAATCGCTGTACTGAATCGAGTCGCACCCAGCGCGCGGCCCATGCGATGGCGGCCACCCAAAGCACAGCCATGTCGAGCAGGAACGGGATCAGGCTGTCCTTCGCTCGACTCCATATGAGGTCGGCGGTCCAGTTCGCGCCGGCGTACCCGCCGAGGATGCCGATGGTCCATTGCCAGAACCCGGTCAATGAACCGGTCAGCGCCAGCAATCCGGCTCCTGCCAGCAGCCCCGCGACAACGCCGCCAGCGAACAGCGCCAGGGCTCGCCGGCGCGACTCTCGCGGTTCGAGGTAATAGACCGCCATCGGGACCAGCAGCACGTCGATCGCGGCCGACTGACGGAACGCTCCTGCCGCCGTGAGCAGGAGTCCCGACCACAGCCAGCGCCGCCGCAGCATCAGAAGGAATGAGGCCGTGAGCGGCAGCATCATGAAGGCCTCGGTGTTGGCGGCAAGGAGGCGCGGGTTGCCGGCTCCGGTCAACACGCCGTAAAAGAGCGCCGCAAGCAGGGCCGCCCTCGTGCCCGCTACCGGCCGGCCGATCACAAACAGCAGCACGCAGGTTGCGGCGATGACAAGCAGCGCGACCGCGTGGATCGCGGTCATCTGGTAAATGCCGAACATCCGGAAGGTCACCGAATACACCCAGAAGATTCCAGGCGGCTTGTTGTCGACGCCGCCGTCCGCGTAAAGAGCGCCACCCAGGTTCATCAGGGCGGCGATAGATCCATATACGGCCTCGTCGCCGTCCAGTAGGCGGTGAAAGAAGGAGGGCAGATGAGCGAGGAGGACCGGGATCGCGACCAGCGCTCCTAACGCGGTCAGGTTGGGAACCCGACGTGTCATCACGGCTGCCGACATGAGGTCCGTCTATATTGCTGTACGGTCGAATCGTGACCGCCGCCGCCTTAACAGGCGATGCTGAATTGAGGACCAGGGCCCCCGCATAATCCAAGAGCCCACCAGCCAGAGGTGCACGCCTTGCCAATCGACATCCACAACATCCAGGGCCCGCTCAGAGTGCTCGCCGGGCCGGGCACGGGAAAGACACGCGCGCTGGTCGACCTCTACGAGCAGGCCGTGCTCGAACGTGTCGCCGGACGCGACCAGATCCTCGCGCTCACGTTCTCGACGGGGGCCGCAGATGAGATCGCGCGGCGCATCGACGAGCGGCTGAAAGACGACTACGGGGAATCGTGGATCTCGACATTCCACAGCTTTTGCTGGCGAGTGCTGCGTGATCACGCGCCCGACCCGCGGCGGCTGCTCCTCAACAGCTTCCAGGAATCGTTTGTGATGCGGCAAGTGCTGGCGGAGGTCGATCCCGATGCTCTCGGCGCCCTCGACGGAGTGCGGCGGTCGGACGCGTTTGCACGCGACCTCCTCGGGTTCGTGGCGCTGATGAAGCAGAACCTCGTCCATCCCGCGGCCCTGGTGTTGGCGACCGAGGCCGGAGGGAGCGAGCGACTTCGCGCCCTCGCGGCCGCATATCAGACCTACCAGCAGCGCCTCAGCGGCGCGGGCATGGTCGACTTCCGCGACCTGATCATCGGCGCAATCGAGCTGCTGCAGTCGAAGCACGAGCTGCGTGAAGAGCTGCGTTCCAAATTCCGGCTCATCCTTGTGGACGAGTTCCAGGACGTCGATCCCGCGCAGTTTCAGCTCCTCCACCTGCTCGCCCCGCCCGAATCGCGTCCGCACCTCGTGGTTGTCGGTGACCCCGACCAGTCCATCTACGGCTTTCGCGGCACGGTCCCGCGGCTGCTCGGCGTCGACTTCGCGGCGGCATACGGCGCCGACACGCTCGAGCTCGAGGAGTGCTGGCGGTGCTCGCAGGAGGTGATCGACGCCGGCGAGCGCCTGCTCCGCGCCACCCAGCCCGGCCGTGGCCACCGCACTCTTCGATCGGTGGCCGCAGTCAGGCCGCCGACCGTGGTCGTCGACCACGAGGTCGACGCCATCGACGAGGCGTTTTTCGTCGCTCGCGAGATCAAGCGCATCCACGCGGCCTTCCCACGCCTGCGTCATGACGACTTCGCGATCCTCCTCCGCAGCACCACCGCCCTGGGCGCTCCATTCGAAGAGGCGCTGCGCGCCCTCGATCTTCCTTATGAGGTGCGCGGCTCCGGGGCGACAGCGCGCAACGAGGTAGTCAGGTTTCTTGTCGGTTACCTCGAATCTTTGCGCAAGCCGGACGACCCAGATGCATTCGAAAGCGCGCTGGCCTCGAGCCTTGGCGGCGTCGGCTCGCGGACGCTCAGCCGGCTACGCGCTCATGCGTTCGAGCAGGCGCGACCTCTAACGCGCGTCATGCGGCGGCTCATGTACGTGCTTGCAGCCAAGGATCCGCAAAGGTACCCGCTGCCCTGGGGTGGCGAGCCGCCGGCGGATCCGCCCACCCCACCGGATTACTACGAGTATCTCATCGACCCCGAGCACGACGCGCTTCACGCCGCGATGACCGCGCGCTACCAGCTGCTCGATCGCGCCAAACGATTGTCGCTGGCGAGCCTTGCTTACTCGGTGCTCATCGAGGATGGGGCCATGGGCAAGCTACTCGAGCTCGGGCTCGACGCCGGCGAGCGCACCGAGGCGATGGCCGACCTTCGCTCGACCATCGATGGGCTCGAGGCCCTCGAGGACGTGTACGAGAGGCTCCACGGCTCGAGACCGCTGCTGTCTGACATCAGCGGATCGCTCGATGGTCTGCTCACGGGCGCGGCCGATGACACCGAGCCCGCGACAGCTCGTCGCGACGCGGTGCAGGTAATGACGGTTCACCAGGCCAAGGGCCTCGAGTTTCAATTCGTTTTCGCGTCTGGTTTCGCTCACGGACTGTTCCCATCAGAGGCCCGGCCGCATCCCCTGCTCGATTTAGAGGACCGCTCGTGGCTCGAGCGATTCAAGGTTGGATTCATGCCGTCGTGGCCCTCAGACCCCGATGGCCATATGGCCGAGGAAGCACGCCTCGCGTTCGTGGCCATGACGCGCGCCACGCGGGTGTATCTCACGTACGCGGACGCGTATCTGCGCCAGGCGGGTCCGTCGGTCTTCCTTGGCATGGCCGCGCCCGACGCCGAGATGAAGGAGCTCACGCGTGCGTCGGCTCGATTGGCTCCGGCTGACGTCCTGCTTCCCCGCGAGGCGGAGGTGCTCATGGCCGTGCACCGAGAGAACGTCACCTACGAAATGTCAGCGCGGGCGGCAGCGCTGGGTCTCGATGTGAGCTTCATCGCCGATCGCGAGGCGGGCGAGCCCTTCGAGCCGTACGGGGGTGATCGCAACCCAGACCACGTGGAGATCGACCATTTCAGCCCCACCACCCTCAACGACTATCTGAAGTGCCCTCGCCTGTACTGGTACAACCACCACCCCGG
>VBHX01000065.1 GCA_005879945.1 Chloroflexota bacterium
TCATCGACGACACGTCCGAGCCCGCTTCGGGCTCCGTGACCGCGAATGCGCCCAGGGCGGGCTTCTCGACAGTGCCGAAGCATGCCGGGATCCAGGTCGCGATCTGCTCAGGGGTCCCCTGCGAGAAGATGGCCGCGATCGGTAATCCCGTGCCCTGGATCGCGAGCGCGATGCCGGCGCAGCCCCACGTCAGCTCCTCCGAGACAAGCGCGGGCATGATGCCCGTCGTGTCGGCGTAGGTCTGCTGGAGGAAATCGACGCCGTAGAGCCCCACCTCGGCGGCCTTCTTGACCACCGGCCACGGGAACTCCTCGGATTCGTCGTACTGCGCGGCGACCGGGCGGATCTCCTTCTCCGCGAAGCTATGGACCCAATCCCGAATCTCACGCTGCTCGTCGGTCAGCTCGAAGGAAACCACAACCTTCTCCTGTCGCAACTACGCCCTGCCGGCTTCGATTGTCTTTACAACGCTCTGGTACTGGTGCGTACCGATTGGAGACACGAACGCTACGCCGCAATGCGTCATCGTGTCAATAGGTTTGAATCGGCTGCGGCTTGACTGCCCTCCAGGTCCTCACGATTCTCGGCGCCGGCCTTATCGCGGGCGCCGTCAACACGATCGTCGGCAGCGGGTCCCTCCTCACCTTCCCCGCCATGCTGGCCGCGGGCTACTCGCCCGTCGTGGCCAACGTCAGCAACTCCGTCGGGCTGGTGCTTGGCAACTTCAGCGGCGTGGTCGGCTACCGGCGCGAGCTCGCGGGCCAGGAGCGGCGAGCGGCATGGCTGGCGATCCCCGCCGCCGTCGGCTCGCTGGTTGGCGCCGTCCTCCTGCTGGCGCTGCCGGAGTCGGTCTTCCACCGGGTCGTGCCGGTGCTCGTCCTGCTCGCGGTGATCCTGGTCATCGTCCAGCCGCGGCTCACCGAGCGGCTTGCGCGCTACCGCGACCGCCCCGCGAGCTCATGGGCGCTCCGCATCGGGGTGGCCCTGACGGCCGTGTACGGCGGCTACTTCGGCGCCGCTATGGGCGTCCTGCTCATCGGCGTGCTGTCGGTCTTTCTGAAGGACGACCTGCAGCGGATCAACGCCCTCAAGAACGTGATGTCTTTGGTGATCAACTTCGTCGCCGCGGTCGTGTTCGTGTTCGCGGCCCACGTGGCCTGGGTCGCCGCGGCGCTCATCGCGGTCTCGAGCATCGTCGGTGGACTTCTCGGAGCGGCGATCGGCCGGCGGCTCCACCCGAACATCCTGCGGGCGCTGATCGTGATCGGCGGGCTCGCGGCCTTCATCAAGCTGGTCGCGTCTTGACGAACGCCTACTACTCGCCCTTCCACTGGGGCTTGCGTTTGGACAGGAACGCGTCGACTCCCTCGCGAAAGTCCGCGGACATGTAGCACGCGATGATGAGGTCCTTGTCGGCGCCCTCGGGCACCGTGCGTTCGCGCAGCCGCCGCAGCGCTTCCTTGGTCGCCCACAGCGTCAGCGGCGCGAGGTCCGCCATCTCCTCGGCCAGCGCCTGAGCCCTGGGCTGCAGCGAGGCCTCGTCGGTTGTGATCTCCGCGAGAAGCCCAACCGCGAGCATCTCGCCCGACTCCATCAAGCGCGCCCGCATGATCATGTCTTTGAGGCGCGCGACTCCCAGCAGCGCTGACAGCCTCGCGTAGTTGGCCATCGACAGGCAGTTGCCCAGCGTGCGGGCGATCGGGAATCCGGATCGATTCGATCGCGTTCATGACCACATTGCCCTTGGCCTCGTAGTCGAGCGCATCCTGGTCAGTCTTGAACGCACGAAACTGCGAGATGTCGGTCCCCGCCACGAACGCCTTGCCGCCGGCTCCCGTGAACACGACCGCGCGCACCGAGCGATCCGCGTTGATCGCGGCGCAGGCCTCGACCAACAGTTCGTACATGTTCCACGTCAGCGCGTTGCGGGCCTCCGGCCGGTTGAAGGTTATCCACCTCACCGGGCCTTTCTGATCTACGAGCAGCTCTTCGGCGGCGCTCATGCAATACCCAGCTCAGCCAGCAGGTCAGCTGTGTCCTCGCCCAGAAGGGGCGCGGCCTTATCTCGACGCACGGGCGTCTTTGAGAAGCGCATCGGCGACCCCAGCTGCCGCACCGAGCCGACTTTTGTGTGTGGCGCGTCCCAGAAATACTCCCTGGCGAGCAGGTGGGGGTCCGAGAAGACCTGGCCGAAATTCTGGATCGGCGCGCACGGCACTCCCGCCTCCCCGAGCACCCGGAGCCAGTGCGCCGCGGGCGCGGTGACGGTCACCGATTCGATCGTCGCCGCCAGGGTTTCGCGATTGCGATGGCGAAGGCTGGCGTCCGTGTAGCGTTCGTCCTTCAACAGCTCCTCTAGCCGGAGCGCCCGGCACAGTGCCTCCCAGTTGAATTTCGTGGTGGCGCCGATCGTCAGCCATCCGTCCGCAGCCCGAAACGCCTGGCACGGCGCCGCGCTCTGATGCGCGGATCCTGACGGCTTCGGGATCTCACCGGTGGCGAAGAAGATGCCCGCCTCCCAGATCGCAAGCGACACGCCCGCCTCGACCAAAGAGACATCGATGTACTGGCCCGCGCCCGTGGCGGTCCGTGCATGCAGCGCGGACACCGCGGCCAGAGCGCCATACAGGGCGCAGACGAGGTCGCATACCGGCACGCCGACCTTGATCGGATCGCCGCCCTGCGTCCCGGTGATGCTCATGAGGCCAGAGCGAGCCTGGGCCATGATGTCCATTCCCGGCTGGTCTCGCAGCGGGCCGTCCTGGCCCCAACCCGATGCGGCCACATAAACGAGCCCTGGGTTGATAACGCGAAGCTTCTCGTAGTCGAGCTCGAGGTCGGCCATGGTGCCCGGGCGCAGGTTCTCGACGACGACGTCGGCGGTCGCGACCAGCTTGCGAAAGATCTCCTTGCCCCGATCTGTCTTCAGGTCGATCGCGATCGACCGCTTGTTGCGATTGAGGCGCATGAATGCGGAGCCCTCGCCATCGATCAGAGGCGCCGACATGCGCACCTGGTCGCCGCCGTCCGGGTTTTCGACCTTGATCACCTCGGCTCCAAGGTCGGCCAGCTGCATGCCGCAGAACGGCGCCGCCATATAGTTGCCTACCTCGAGGACACGGATGCCGGTGAGCGGCGCCGGGCTATCGCTCACCGCCGGCCGCCTTCGCCTTCGAACCAAGCCACGCGTGCACAACCTCATCGGTGTGCTCGCCGAGGCGCGGTGGCGGCAATCGGATCGGGCTCGAGCTACCATCGAGCTTCCACGGTGCTCCCACCTGGCTGATCCGGCCCGCGCTCGGATGCTCGATCTCGAGCCGCATCTGCCGCCCGGTCGCAAGCGGACTCGCGAACGCCTCCTCGATGTCGAGGATCGGACCGGCAGGAATCCCGAATTGTTCGAAGCGCGCGAGCCACTCGTCGCGCGTGCCTCGACGCAGGTATGTCTCGATCAGGTGGGCCAGCTCGTGCTTGGCGGCCTGGCGCAGAGGATTGGTCGCAAACCTCGAGTCGGCCGCAAGCTCGGGCGCGTGGATCGCTTCGCAGAATCGCTGGTACTGGGCGTCGGTCGCGACTGCAACGTTGAGAAATCCATCGCTCACCGCAAACGTGCCGTACGGCGCGATCGTCGCGTGATGGTTGCCTTCCTGGATTGGCACCCGGCCGGTCGCGAAATATCGGCCGGCCTGATACGTAAAGAGCGCAAGCAGCGAATCGTTGAGGGCGATGTCGATGTAGCGGCCTTTGCCCGTGGTGCCACGCTCGACGAGCGCGGCGAGGATCGCATTGGACGCGAACATCCCAGCGGCGATGTCGCCGATTGGAATTCCCACCTTGGTTGGCGGACCGTCGGGCGTCGCGTTGACGCTCATCATTCCCGACGTCCCCTGGGCGATCTGGTCGTAGCCCGCGAGGGTGGGCTGGTTCTGGCCGAAGCCGCTGATCGACGCGAAGACGAGAGATGGCTTCAAGGCCTGCAGCCCCTTGGCTCCAAGACCAAGGCGTTCCATCGTGCCGGGTTTGAAGTTCTCCACGACGATATCGCTCGCCATCGCCAGCGACTCACCGATCGCGAGAGATTCCTTCTTCTTGAGGTCGAGGATGACGCTTCGCTTGTTGCGGTTCACAGATAGGAAGTACGACGACTCGCCGTTGATGAACGGCGGTCCCCACTGCCTCGAGTGATCGCCCGCGGGAGGCTCGACCTTCACCACGTCCGCGCCGAGGTCGCCGAGCAGCATCGTGCAGTAGGGCCCCGCGAGCGCGTGGGTGAGGTCGAGGACACGAATTCCAGCCAGCGGAAGCGGAGCGCTACTGTCGAACGTCGGCATCTTCGGGGGTTTCCGGCTGCCACCTGAGCAGCGAGATGTCGGCGACGACCCTCAGGTGCTGCCGCATCGCTTCGCCCGCGAGCTCAGCGCTTCGCGCCTCGATGGCGGCAAGGATCTTCCGGTGGGCTTCCAACGAGCGGGGCGGCCGTCCCGGTTCGCTGAGCGACTCGATGCGGCTCTCCTGGATCACGTCGGCCATCGCGTCGATCATGTGCACGAGGATTTCGTTGCGGGCTGCGAGCGCGATCGCGTGATGAAAGGCGGCATCACCCTCGATGCCGAGACCACCGTCGGCGATCTCGGACTGCATCACATCCACCGCCGTTTTCATGGCTTCGAGGTCATGGTCGCGCCATCGGCCGGCGGCGAGCTCCGCCAGCTTCGCCTCGAGGGCCTCGCGCGCTTCGAGCACGTCGGGCAGACGGCGCCGGCGCTCGAGCAGCTTCCCGAGCGACTCGCCAAAGCCACGCGTGCGCCGGAGAAAAACGCCCTCGCCATGGCGGACGTCGACGAAGCCCAGCGCCTGGAGCACGACAAACGACTGGCGCACAGAGGTGCGGCTCACCTGCAGCTGTCTGGCCAGGTCTCGCTCGGCCGGGAACTGGTCCCCAGGCTCCATGCGCGACTCGCGCACGAACTCGCCGAGCCTCTGGCCGACGTCCTCGTAAAGGCGGCTGCGTTCGAGGGGGCGAAGCGCTGCAGTGGTCATGGGCGTGACGCGGCCGAGTCTATCAGGCGTACAGGTCCAGTGGTCCAACCATTGACAACCTGTCAGGCACGGACTAATCTCGCGCCGAACCAGGTGCAGCCCTGGCGATGCACTCGACCGTGATCGGTCCCTTCATCCGCTTTGGGGCGAGCCCCACGGTCGTCTTCATCGCGACGCTCGGCATGTCGTTTGTGATCCAGAACGGAGGAGGTCATCAACCTCTACGTCGGCCGCCTCTCGTGATCGCTTGGTAGACAGACAACAACCGTCAGATTTGCGGATCAACGCCGCGATCGGCGCGCTGGCCGGGCTCGCCAGCGGCCTGCTCGGAGTCGGCGGCGGTTTCCTGATCGTGCCCCTTCTGACCCTGTGGGCGGGCGCCGACCAGCGCCGGGCGACCGGGACCTCGCTGGCGGCAATACTGCCCATCTCCATGGTCGCCGCGGCCACGTACTACTTCGGTTCGCGCACGCCCCAGACGGACCTGCCCCTCGCCGCGGCGCTGGTCGTCGGCGGTGCGGTGGGCGTGATTGGCGGAGCGTTCGCCGCCCAAAAGATCTCCGAACGCGTGCTGCGCGGTTTCGTCGCGATCCTTCTCTTCGTCGTGGGTCTGAAAGATGTCCGCGACGCCGCCTTGGGCGCTGCCGCCCTGCAGGCCACGTCGTCGGTCGGGCTCGGCACCGAGCAGTACCTTCTCTTGGGACTTTGCGGGCTCGGCATCGGCATCCTCAGCGGCCTTGCCGGTCTGGGCGGCGGGGTGTTCATCGTGCCCCTGCTGGTCACCGGCTTCGGGATCTCGCAGAGGATCGCGCAGGGCACCTCGCTGATCGCGGTCCTCCCCACCGCCGCGATCGGCGCGATCATCCACGAGGCCAACGGCGAGGTCGATGTCCGGGCTGCCGCCGCAATCGCTGCCGGCGGCGTACCGACCGCGATCATCGGTTCGCTGCTCGCGCTGGTCGTGCCCCAGCGAACCCTGCTGGGCCTGTTCGGACTCTTCCTGCTCGTGGCCGCGGTTCGAACCTGGCCCCTGGGCTCCCCGCCACGCGGGGAGCTCCGCCTGCGCCGCTAGGCGCGGGGCGGTGTGGTGGGTGCCCTTACTCAGGCTTGACCGGGGCCTCGGGCTGGCTCGTCACCACCGAATGGTGCCGGAACGCAACGTCGACGACCGGCTGGCCCGCACCTTTGGCCTTCTTCTTCTTTTTGACCTCGCGCCCTTGTTTGTTTCGTCCTTTAGCCATGGGCCCCAGTTTCTATGACCAGGGCCAGTTCGCGCAAGAAGGACTCGACATCCGTGACCAGTCCGATCGACTGCCAGCTGCCCCGGTCGGCGAGCTTGGTGACGACGGCGGGGTTGATGTCCACGCAGACAGTGCGCACCCCCGCCGGGAGCATGTTCCCGGTCGCAATCGAGTGCAGCATCGTCGAGAGCATGATCGCCATGCGCACCCCGTGAAGCGAGGCGCGCATGCGCTGCTGGGCTTCAACCATGTCGGTGATCACGTCCGGCAGCGGCCCGTCGTCGCGCACAGAGCCCGCGAGCACGATCTCCACCCCGTGGTCGATGGCCGACTTCATGACCCCGCTGGTGAGCTGGCCGCTCTCGACCATCTGCCGCAGCCCGCCCGCCGCGCGCACGCGGTTGATCGCCCGCATGTGGTGCTCATGGCCGTGCTCGATGGCGAGCCCGCTCTCGACGTTGACTCCGAGCGCAGTGCCGAACAATGCGGACTCCACGTCGTGCACCGCCAGCGCGTTGCCCGCGAACAGGACTTGTACGTAACCCAGCTCGATGAGGCGTGACAGATATCGGCCGGCGCCTGTGTGCACGACCGCAGGCCCGGCGACCACGACGATGCGCCCGCCCGCCTTGCGGATCTGCTTCATCTCCGCCGCGATCGCGCCGATCAGCACCTTCTTCGGTTTCTCGGCCGACACCTCGCTCGCCATGAAGGTGAAAATCTCCGTCTGACGCGAGCGCTCCAGCGGCGTGACCCGGACTCCCTGGTGGCCGACGACGATGTCCATCCCGGGCTTGGCGCCCTGGAAGACGATGCATCGCGCGCGCCCCTCTTTTGTATTTACGGCGATCGCGCAATCCATCTCGATGTTCTCGACCTGCACCCAGCGCCCGTCGAGCAGGACCTCGGTCGGCAGGTTGCTGGTCGAGTAGAAGCCCTCGGGGAACACGCCTTCCTGGATGACCTTCTCGAGATGCGCCGGCTGCTCGGACTCGACGGTCGCGCCCAGCGCTCGCGCCTGGCGGACGATACGGTCGAGCATGTCGGGCGAGCTCGCGACCACCTCCATGCGGCACAGCGACGTGTCCGTCTTGTGCTGTCCGACCGTCAGCTCTTCGATGTTGAAGTTCCCGCCGATGTCCATGACCAGATCCATGATCTGGGGCAGCATCATCGAGTCGATGATGTGACCCTTCAGGACGAGGCGAGCCGTGTATCGCTCGGCAGCCATCAGCGCAGCGCACCCACGACCGCGTTGATCTCTTCCTGAAGCTTTGCCGCCTCGCGCGACGGTCGGTCCGCGAACAGGACGCTGCGGCTCGCGGACACGAGGCAGGATGCAGCATCGCCATTCCACGCCGCGCGCACCGAGCCTTCCAGGTCTCCCCCCTGCGCGCCGATGCCGGGGATGAGGAACGGCAGTGCCGACGCGCGGCGCACCTCCGCGACCTGCGTGGGCGCGGTGGCGCCGACAACCAGGCCCACGTTCTGATGCTTGTTGAGGCTTTCGGCGAGCTCCGCAACGTGCATGTAAAGCGGCCGGCCCTTTGCCTCCAGGTGCTGCAGGTCCGTTGCACCAGGGTTCGAAGACCGGCAGATGACGTACACGCCGCGGACTTCATAGCGCGTGAACTCTTCGATCGAGTCCGCGCCGAGGTATGGATTGACAGTGGCCGCGTCCATCGCCAGCGTGGCGAAGACGGTGGTCGCGTACGCCTTCATCGTGTTGCCCATGTCGCCGCGCTTGGCGTCGAAGAGGAACGGCGTCTCCGGCGCCTCATCGCGCAGCTCGAGCAGCGCCGCCCAGCCGTCGGGGCCGTACTGCTCCCAGAACGCGCTGTTGGGCTTGTAGCAGCAAACGTGCTCCTCGGTCTGGCGCACGACCTCGCGGCAGTGCCTCAACGCTCCGGCGGCGCCGCCCTCGATGCGTTCGGGGTCGGGGTCGAGGCCGACGCAAAGCAGCGTCCGGCGATCCTTGGCGAGCTCGCGCAGGCGGTCGAAGTAGCTCACAGGCACCCTGAATCCTAACTAGCATGAATACGTGCAAAGGTTGGTGAGGATCGCGCTCGCGCAGGTCAACACCATCGTCGGCGACCTGGAAGGCAACGCTCGGCTCATCACGGACTGGATCGGACGCGCGCGCGACCAGGGCGCAGACATCGTCGCGTTCCCAGAGCTTGCGCTCACCGGCTACCCGCCCGAGGACCTGGTCCTCAAGCCGGGATTCGTGCGCGACAACCTCAAGCAGCTGGACGTCGTGGCTCGCGCGACCAAGGGAATCTCGGCAGTAGTCGGCTTCGTCGACGAGGACGGCGACCTGTATAACGCCGCCGCCTACATGAACGACGGCGAGGTCAAGGCCGTCTATCACAAGGTGTTCCTGCCCAATTACGGCGTGTTC
Organism: Chloroflexota bacterium; assembly: GCA_005879945.1. Taxonomy (GTDB): domain Bacteria; phylum Chloroflexota; class Dormibacteria; order Dormibacterales; family Dormibacteraceae; genus UBA10449. The sequence goes on from VBHX01000065.1 coordinate 8,683, forward strand.
GACGAGCAACGCTACTTCGCCCCCGGCCACCGCCTCCCGATCTTCGAACTCCTCGGCGTGAAGGTTGGCGTGTCGGTTTGCGAGGACTGCTGGTATCCCTCCGGCCCGATGGCGCTGGAGGCGCATCACGGCGCCGAGCTGCTGATCAACATCAACGGCTCGCCCTATCACGCCGGCAAGCGGGCGCCTCGCGAGGAGATGGTGGCCGGGCGCGCCGCGGACTACGGCGCGTACGTCGCTTACGTCAATCAGGTCGGCGGCCAGGATGAGCTCGTCTTCGACGGCAACAGCGTCATCTTCGGTCCGCGCGGCGAGCTGCTCGCCCACGCGGCCTCGTTCCGCGAGGACATGCTCGTCTACGACGTCGACCTGAACGCAACCGCGTATCACCGGCCGCACGAAAAGATCCACCACGAGGCCGAGGGCGCGGAGCGGTTGGAGCTCGTGATGAGCGAGCTGCAGCTGCCGGCGCCTCCCGCGGACCGGCCCAGGCCGAAAATCGAACCGCGAATCGAGACCCCGCTCGAGGGCGCGGCCGAGGTCTATGCGGCGGTTGTGCTCGGCACCGGTGACTACATACGCAAGCAGCAGTTCCACAAGGTCGTTGTCGGCCTCTCAGGCGGCGTCGACTCGGCCCTCACCGCGGCGGTGGCGGCCGACGCCATCGGACCCGACAACGTCATCTGCGTGCGCATGCCCTCCCGCTACAGCTCTCCCGAAAGCCTCGAGGACGCCGGGCTCGTCGCGGAGTCGCTCGGCACGCAGCTGCTCGACTTCCCCATCGAGCCCGCGCATCGCGCATTCGAGGAAATCCTCGCCGGCGCGTTCGAAGGCACCAAGCTCGGCGTCGCGGAGGAGAACCTGCAGCCGCGAATCCGGATGGTCATCCTGCACGCGCTGTCGAACAAGTTCGGCTACATCGTGCTGACCACCGGCAACAAGTCCGAGATCGCCACCGGCTACTGCACCCTCTATGGCGACATGGCCGGTGGTTTCGCCGTGCTCAAGGACATCATGAAAACGACCGTCTACGATCTCTGCCGCTATCGCAACTCGCTGGGCCCCGCGATCCCCGAGCGCATCCTGACCAAGCCGCCTTCCGCCGAGCTGAAGCCCGGACAGAAGGACCAGGACAGCCTGCCCCCGTACGAGGAGCTCGACCCGATCCTGCAGGGTTACGTCGAAGAGGACCTCACCCCCGAAGAGCTTGTCGGTGCCGGCCACCGCCCAGAGATCGTGGCGCGCGTAATCCAGCTGGTCGACCGCAGCGAGTACAAGCGACGCCAGTCGCCCCCAGGCGTGAAGATCACCCCGCGTGCCTTCGGCCGCGACCGGCGCATGCCGATCACCAACCGCTACGCCCCCAACGGCGCTCGCCCGGCGCTTTAGTGGTCCCGCTGGGCATAATCAATACTGATAGCAGGTATAGATAGGAGCTATATGGCCGATTCCTTCGATGTCGCGGTGGTAGGTGGTGGGCCTGGCGGTTACGTGGCCGCCATCAGAGCCGCGCAGCTGGGCGCGAAGACGGCGATCATCGAGAAGGATCGGCTGGGCGGCACCTGCCTGGTCCGCGGCTGCATCCCGACCAAGGCGCTGCTCCAGTCCTCAGAGCTGTACACGCTGGCCAAGGGCGGAGCTGCCTTCGGGCTAGTCGCCGACAACATCGCCTTCGACTGGGCCGCCGCGCAGAAGCGGAAGACGGCGGTCGTCGACCAGCTGGTCAAGGGCGTCGAGGGGCTTCTCAAGGCGGGCGGGGTGACCATCATCCGCGGCTCAGGCAAGCTCGCCGGCGGCGGCGCGATCGACGTCGATGGCCAGCGCGTACAGGCGAAGGACATCGTCATCGCAACCGGCTCGGCCGTGTCGCGAATCCCGCTGAAGGGCGCCGAGCTGACCATCGACTCGGACTCGATTCTGGAACTGACGGAAGTACCGAAGCGGCTGGCCGTGATTGGCGGCGGCGTCGTCGGCATGGAGTTCGCAGCCATGTTCGCCGCGCTGGGCAGCAAAGTCACTGTGCTCGAGATGCTGCCGCAGATCCTCCCCATGGTCGAAGCCGATCTCGTCAACGTGTACGCGAAGCACCTCGCCGGCCTGGGCGGCGAGATCCACACCAGCAGCAAGGTCGCCGAGGTCGCGAAGGTGGGCGGCGCGCTGCAGGTGAGGTTTTCGAGCGGCGGCGAGGGCGGCGGCGCGGTGGACGCCGACCAGGTGCTGCTCGCGGTCGGTCGCTCGCCGTACACCGAGGGTCTTGGCGCGGAGGCTGCCGGCGTCAAGCTCGAGCGAGGCCGCGTCGTCGTCGACGATCACCTGCGCAGCACCGCCCAGGGCGTGTGGGCGATCGGGGACGTGATCGGCGGCATCATGCTTGCCCACGTCGCCTCATATGAAGGTATCTGCACGGTCGAAAACATCGCGGGCCACGCGCGAGTTCCGGACTACCACGCCGCGCCGAACTGCGTCTACACCGACCCCGAGATTGCTCATGTCGGACTCGGCGAGAAGGAGGCGAAGGAGCGCGGCCTCGAGGTGAAGATCGGCCGCTTCCCGTTCGCGGCGTCAGGCCGGGCGCTGACGCTCGGTCAGAGCGAGGGGTTCGTCAAGGTCGTGGCCGATGCGCCTTCAGGCCGGCTGCTGGGCGTGCACATCATCGGGCCACGCGCCACCGACCTCATCGCCGAGGCGACGCTTGCGGTTCAGAACGGCCTCACGCTCGACCAGCTCGATCTCACCATCCACGCTCACCCGACGCTGCCCGAGTCGATCATGGAGGCGGCGCTGGCGGCGCAGGGCCGGGCGATTCATATCGCCAATAGGCGCTCGAGTCTCCCCACCCCGGGCGCAAGCGCCCGGACCTCCCCGCAGGGCGGGGAGGAGACCCCATCCCCTACCCCATCCCCCACCACGGCGACCCTTCCGTTGCACAATCGTCAGCAGCAGATGGTTGCCCCAGTCAAACCGCCCACCATGCCCGTTGCCACCGCCATCACCGCGAAGAAGCTCGAGCTCACCAAGGAAAACCGCGACTTACTGCTTGGGATCCACCGGACGATGCAGCTGATCCGACGCTTCGAGGAACGCGCCCAGGAGCAGTACACGAAGGCGAAGATCGGCGGCTACTGCCACCTCAACATCGGCGAAGAGGCGGCGGTCGTCGGCGGCATCCTGCCGCTCAAGCTGAGCGACTACATTTTCACCAGCTACCGCGAGCACGGCCACGCGATCGCACGTGGCATCGACCCGAAATCTGTCATGGCCGAGCTCTTCGGCAAGGAGACCGGCACGTCGCACGGACGCGGCGGGTCGATGCACATGTTCGACGCCAGGCTGCGCTTCATGGGCGGCTACGGAATCGTCGGCGGCCACCTTCCGCTGGCTGCCGGTGGCGCGTGGGCCGTGAAGTACCGCAAGGAAAAGGACGTAGTGGAGTGTCTCTTCGGGGATGGCGCGACCAACATCGGGGCCTTCCACGAGTCCCTGAACTATTCGAAGGTGTTCGAGCTGCCGGTGGTCTGGTACTGCGTGAACAACCGATACGGAATGGGCACGCCGGTCGAGAAGGCATCGGCGGTCGCGGAGATCTACAAGAAGGCGTGCGCGTATGACATGGAGTCGATTCAGGTCGACGGCATGAACGTGCGCGAGGTCCTGCTCAAGACATCCGAGATCGTCGAAAAGGTCCGCGCGGACTCACAGCCGCGGTTCATCGAGGCCCTGTGCTACCGGTTCAAGGGCCACTCGGTCGTCGACCCGGACAAGTACCGCTCCGCTGAGGACAAGGAGAAGTTCCGCAAGGCGGACCCGATCGTCTTCTTCGAGCACGAGCTCGAGCAGAGCGGCCTGGCCGACGAGGAGTACTTCAAGTCCGTGCGCCAGGAGGTCGAATCCGAGGTCCAGGACATCATCAAGTTCGCCGACGAGAGCCCCGACCCGAAGGTCGAGGACCTCTACAAGTACGTGTATGCCGGCGAGTGGGAAGAGCGGCCGGAGCTGCGAGGGGACCCGCTCTGATGGCTGCGGAAGAGAAGCTCTATCGCGTCGCGCTGCGCGAAGCGCTCGCCGAGGAGATGGAGCGCGACGACTCTGTCTACCTGGTCGGAGAGGACATCGGCAAGTTCGGCGGCGCCTATCGAGTGACGGAAGGCCTGCTCGAAAAGTTCGGCGCGCAGCGCGTCGTCGACGCGCCCATCGCCGAGGAGGCGATAGTTGGCACCGCCATCGGTTCCGCGATGCTCGGGCTGCGCCCCGTGGTCGAGATGATGACCATCAACTTCTCGCTGGTCGCCTACGACCAGATCGTCAACAACGCCGCGAAGATCCGCTACATGTTCGGCGGCGAAGCGAAGGTGCCGATGGTCATCCGCATGCCGGGCGGCGCCGGGCATCAGCTTTCGGCCCAACACTCGCACAGCTTCGAGGTGCTATATGGGCTGATACCGGGACTGCTGGTCGTCGCGCCCACCACACCCGAAGATGCGAAAGGGATGCTCAAGTCGGCGATCCGCACCGACAACCCGGTGATGTTCCTGGAGTCCATGAGCCTCTACAACGTCCGCGGCATGGTCCCCGACGGCGACTACACCACACCCATCGGCAAGGCGGCGGTGCGGCGCCAGGGGTCGGACCTCACGATCGTCGGGGTCTCGCGAATGGCGGTCCTCGCCAACGAGGCGGCCAAGCAGCTCGAGGAGGAAGACATCGACGCCGAGGTCATCGACCTCCGCTCGATCCGCCCCATCGACTGGCAGCCGATCGTCGAGTCGGTCCAGCGCACAACCCGGTGCCTCGTCGTCGAAGAAGGGTGGGCGACGTATGGGGTCACGGCAGAGATCGCCGCCGGCGTGCAGGAGCGGTGCTTCGACCACCTGGATGCGCCGATCCGCAGGCTGGGCGGCGCGCAGGTGCCGATGCCCTACAGCCTGCCGCTCGAGAAAGCGTCGATCCCGACCAGCGAGGACATCAAGAAGCTCGCGCGCGAGGTGGTTGGTCGAAGGCGAATCGATGCCTGACGTCAACATGCCGAAGCTCTCCGACACGATGGAGGAGGGCACGGTCGTCGAGTGGAAGAAGAAGAGCGGTGAGGCGGTCAAGAAAGGCGAGGTGATCGCCGAGGTCGAGTCGGACAAGGCAACGTTCGACCTCGAGTCTGAGGCGGACGGCGTGCTCGACATCATTGTTCAGCAGGGAGTGCCGGCCAAGATCGGCGCCCCCATCGCCCGCATCGGGTCGGACGCACCCGCCGCGAAGCCCACTCCGAAGGAAGCCCCGAAAGAAGCGCCGAAAGAAGCGCCGAAAGAGGCGCCCAAAGCCGATAAGCCGACGCCTGCTCCTGAAAGGGCGGCCCTCCCCACACCGCCCGCGCCTAGCGGCGCGGACGGAACTCCTCGCGAGGCGGGGAGCACAGGAGCTGCGGCGACCGATGTCAAAGCCTCGCCGCTCGCGCGGCGTCTCGCGGCCGAGCTCGGCGTCAACCTGGCGACCATCCAGGGCAGCGGTCCTGAGGGCCGTATCGTCAAGGAGGACGTTCAAGCCGCTGCGAGCAAGTCGGGCTCCCCACCCCCCGCTTCGCGGGTACCTCCCCGCATGGCGGGGAGGACAGGACCAGACCTGGAAGTCGTCGAGCCAACCCGGATGCAGGCGACCATCGCGCGTCGCATGGCCGAGTCCAAGACGACGGTGCCCGAGTTCACAGTCACGGTCGAGGCGCGGGTCGACCTCGCGGTGAGCATGCGCCAGCAGCTCAAGGATTCAGTGCCCGGCGCAGAAAAGGTGACCATGACCGACCTCCTCGTCCGCGCCTGCGCGCTCGCGCTGCGAAAGTTCCCTGAGATCAATTCATCGTGGGTCGACGGCAAGTTCCAGCGCAAGCGGCAGATCAGCATCGGGCTCGCGGTGGCGCCGTCGCAGGGCATGGGCCTCCTCGTTCCCGTCGTGCATGACGCGGACATGAAAGACCTGATCCAGATCTCCATCGAGTCGCGCCAGGTGATCGAGCGCGCGCGCTCGGGCCGTCCCGCCGAGGGCGACCTCAGCGGCGCGACGTTCTCGATCTCGAACCTCGGAATGTTCGGCGTCGACGAGTTCGTCGCCATCATCAACCCGCCAGAAGCGGCGATCCTGGCTGTGGGCGCGATCAAGGATGTGCCTGTGGTCGACGAGGGCCGCATCGTCCCCGGCAAGGTGATGCGCATGACATTGTCGGTCGACCACCGCGTGTTCTATGGCGCGACTGCGGCCCAGTTCATGGCCGAGGTCAAGCGGCTGATCGAAAATCCCGTGACCCTCCTGGTACCTCAGCCGCAGTGACGCCGAGCGAGGTCGCCGACCTGCTCGAGATGTCAGGCCGCGGGTTCGCCTCTACGCTCCAAGCTCTCTCGCCAGAGGTGGCGTCGTGGCGGCCGGCCCCAGACGAGTGGTGCGTCAACGAGGTGGTCGGGCACGTGATCGAAGCCGAGAAGCGCGGGTTCGCGGGCAGAATCCGGCACATCCTCCACGAGCCCGAGCCGGAGCTGGAGACATGGGATAACATCGCGGTCGCCAAAGAGCGGAACGACTGCGCGCGGCCGCCGCAAGAGCTGAAGGACGAGCTCACAGAGCTTCGCGACGTGAGCGTGAAGCTCGTCCGCTCGCTGAAGCCGGAACAGATGCAGCGCGGCGGCATGCATCCGGAGGTGGGAAGGCTGACGATCGACGAGCTGCTGCACGAGTGGGTGCACCACGACGGCAACCATCTGCGACAGGCGCTTGGCAACGTGCAGGCCTACGTGTGGCCGCATATGGGCAACGCCCGCCGCTTCTCCCGCCCCGATATGTAGACGGCGTCGGGGACGATGCGGCGTCCCCGACGCGAAATGATGGTTAAGGGAGCTTCGTCACCTGGACGTTGAACTCAAAGCCGGGAGAGTGGAGCGAGAAGTGACCCGGAACCGCTGGGATGCCGGTGTCACAGACCATCGGCGGACAACCGTTTATGGGAGGCCCAAACGGAAATGGAATCGGGACGTGGCTCGGGAATCCGGTGGTGGCGGCGCCCGGACCGGACAGCGTAACCGTTGCACTCGTCAGAAGAAAGTCCGGAAAGCCCGCTGGAATGACGAATGGGCTGTTCGCCTGGATCACCCAGCCCGTGATGTCGTAGGCGATGTGAAAAGGATTCGTTGGCTGGCCGGTAGTCGCCCCAAAGTAGGTAGTGATCTGACAGTCTCCTGTGGTCCCGGTGGTGCCTACCGTCGAGCCTCCATTACTGCTCCCGAATTCGCACCAGCCCCAAAAACCGGTGCGCACCCCTGTCACACCCGGCGGGAGGAAGAGGCAAGAAGAAGCATTGCTGCTGCAGGTCCCTGAGAAGCCGACCTGCCATTGGGCTGTATTTCCGTACGCCAGCGCTGATGGAGCGTTGGCGAGGACTGCAAGAGTAGCGAAGGCAACCGCGAGTACGAGTGTCCGTGCGAGCTTATGCGACATCGCCATCCCCTCCCATACGAGTAGACCGCTGCCTAAGTCAGTTGCAATGAATCACTCGATAAGGGATTTGTCAATCACCGTTCGGCCCCCCTGATACTGAGCCGCCGGCAGTATGAGATGAAGGCGGAGGTCCCCGGCGCCGTCGATGTCAGCCCACAGCCGCCCCGCCATCGCCGACGCCAGCTCTCGCGATATCGCCAGCCCCAGCCCCACGCCGCCCGCCGCGGCCGAGCGCGACGCGTCGGCGCGATAGAAGCGGTCGAACATCCGGTCAGGGTCCGGGCGATCCGGTCCGGCCGGATTGGAGACGACCGCCTCCACCGACCCGCCCGACATTCGGGCGCTCGCCGTGATGGTCGAACCGGCGGGCGCGTACTTGACCGCATTGTCCAAGAGGTTGTCGAGGATCTGGTGCAGGCGCTCGGGGTCCGCGGCGACCGGAGGCGTGTCGACCGGCACGTCCAGCTCGAGCTTGAGCTGGCGCGCGTCGGCACGCGGACGCACGATAACCAGCTGCTGATCGAGATGCCCGCCGAGGTCGACGGCCGTGATGTGAATGGCGATCGACCCAGCCTCGACGCGGGCAAGGTCGAGCAGCTCCTGGGCCATCCGCAGCAGTCGCTCTGATTCCTCGTGCACGACAGTGGCCGCCCGCGTCCGCTCGACGTTGGACATCAGCGACCCGTCGACAAGCGCCTGGCTGAAGCCGATGAGGCTCGTCAGCGGCGTCTTCAATTCGTGCGAGACGTTGGCCAGAAACTCCCGCTGCGCGACGCGCGCTTTCTCGACGGCTTCGGCCATGCGATCGAATGCCGTACCGAGCATGCCGATCTCATCGGTCCCGCGAATGCCGACGCGGCGCGAGTAGTGGCCCGCGGCGATGTCCTCAGCGGCAGCGGCCAGCTTGCCCAGCGGCCGGGTCAGCGAGAGGCTCACGATCAGCGCAAGAAGCAGCGCGAGCAAAAGCGCGGCACCACCGGCTTCGAGCAATCGCGGTACGAGCTCGACAGCGGCGGCGCCGGTGACCGAAGCCTGCGGCCGGGCGACGAGCACGTAGCTCGCGCCGAGCGGGTCACGCGTGGGAGTGATCCCCAGAGCCGCAGCCATGTACGTCTGGTCGCCCAGTACCGTGCGCGCCTCGCCCACACCGGTGATCCGTTTCGACGCAACCACGGGGATCGTCAGGCCGACCGTGTCCTGGCTGCCGCTGTCGAACACGACCACGCGCTGCTTGTTCAGCAGGATCAGCCGATCGCCGCTGAGCGTCTGCCCAAGGTTGCCGAGTCTCAAAACGAACTCGTTCGCGTCGTCGAGCCCGCGGCCCGCGGTGCATGTGCCCGCGTTAGTGCGGATCAGCGGACGCACCGCACACTCTTCGTGCCGGACCAACACGCCGTCGATCTGCGCCGAGCGGTCGAGCTGGTCCTGGGCCGCCTGCAGCTCGAGGTCGCGCACCAACACCCAGGTGAGGGCGCCGCTAAGCAGCAGGCTCACGGCCACGATACCGGCGGCAGCGGCGAGAAGCCGGAGGCGGAGACTCAGCTCGCCGCCAACTCCAGCCGGTAACCGACGCCCCAAACGGTCTGGATGCTCGGGTCCACGATCTTTGCGGCGGCCAGCTTCTCGCGCACCTGCTGCACGTGGACGTCCACCGTCCGCGTGTAGCCGGGGAAGTCGTAGCCCCAGACGAGGTCGAGCAGCTCGCTCCGCTGGAAAACCCGGCCGGGATGGCGGGCCAGCAGCGCCAGGAGGTCGAACTCCTTCGGCCGGAGCTGAACCCGCGCGGCGCCCAGGCGCACCTCGTGTCGCTCGAGGTCGACCTCCAGCCTGCCCGCCCTGATCAGCTTGGGCTGGTCGGTCTCGAGCCGCGCGCGACGGAGGAGGGCCTTCGCGCGCGCCACCAGCTCCTGGGGATGGAACGGCTTGGTCAGGTAGTCGTCGGCGCCGACCTCGAGTCCGACGACCTTGTCGGTGACCTCGTCGCGGGCGGTGAGCATGATGATCGGCACCTGGCTCTGCTTGCGGATTTCCTTGCAGATGCTGAGCCCGTCGGTGCCGGGCAGCATGATGTCCAGGATCACGAGGTCTGGCTTGACCTGGCCGAATCGGGCCAGCGCCTGCGTGCCATCCCCCACTCCCTCCACCTCATAGCCCTCGCGGGCCAGGTAGAGGCGGGCCAGTTCAACAATGTGTGCCTCGTCGTCGACGACCAGGACCTTGAAGCTCAATGGGGCCATACCATCAATACATCACCATCCCGTCATCCGGATGTCGGATTGGCGTGATGAAGTTGTAAACGTCACCTTCCCGCCAAACGTTCCCAAGGAACCCAGCCCGTCATCATCCGTCTAGAAGAGGCTTTCCGTAGGACGCAATGTTCGCCTCGATATTGACGATGCGTCGAGAGTGTGGAGGCCCGGGGGTCGAGCCCCCGGGCCCTGTTACGACTCCGCTTATGCGCAGTGAAAGTCGGTGAACATGCGGATGGGAACTCCGGTAGCCGAGAACTGGATGTGGCCATTCAAGTGGAAGGCGACGCTCTGTCCGTCGGTGGTGGTTACCTGTGCGTTGACCGTGTTGCTACCGACCGCGTTGCTGTGGTTTTGCTCGAAGCCAAACCAGTCTGTTACTCGGCCGCTGGCTGAGGGACGGCTGGGGTCCGGCACGAAGCTGACCACGTTCCCATTCGAGTCAAGGACCACGCTCAGCGCCGGTTGGATCGAGATGGCACCCGTGTAGGTGCCTGTCACCCAGAAGTCGCCTGCTCCGTTGACGTTGAAATGAAGGACACCGTTGCCGTTGGACTCTGAGATCACATCCAACCCGGCCAATGACGAACATGGAAAGGGAACGGCGAACGGTGGGTTGCTGGTGAAGTGAACGGTCTGGCTACAAGCGTTCGGTCCCGGCAAGCAACTCGGGCTGGACGGTCCGTTCGCGGAAGCCGGCGATGCCAAGACCAGGCTCGCAAGAATGGCGGCGGCGAGCACGAGCAAACGTCGGGTCATGTCTTCTCTCCTTTCCTTTCCCGGTTCTCGGGACCCTGAACGGACGCTGACGTTGCTTGACTATGGACCCGCCCCGTCGAAGGGGTCAATAGGGCAATTGGATCAGTGAATCGGGCACGACCCCGACGAAAGTATCTTGATTGTCGGCGCACCTGCGCCGCATCGCGGATTCCGGGGACAGAGTCACATCAACGCTTCATCAAGGTGACGTCGTCCTCCGCAGGTGATGGCCTTCTAGAGCAACACGCGACGTGAAGAGGGGCTGCACGTAACGTCTCGACCCGCGATGTCGCGTCCAGGGCGGGCTTCGGTGTAGTACGGTGTAGAGACAAGCGGGACTCGCCGTTCGGCGACTCGTGGACTGCCTGATCGCGACTGTCGCCATCAATGCCGATGCGTCCCTGCTCCACGCCGATAGCGACTT
>VBHX01000066.1 GCA_005879945.1 Chloroflexota bacterium
CATCACCGTCGAAGACAACCAGGCCATCGCGACCGAGCTCGAAGTGGTCGAGGGCATGCAGTTCGACCGCGGCTACGTGGCCGCGTACATGGTCACCAACCCAGACCGAATGGAAGCGGTTCTCGAGGAGCCGTACATCCTCATCACCGACCGCAAGATCTCCGCGATCCAGGACCTGCTCCCGGTGTTGGAGCGCGTGGTCCAGCAGGGCAAGCCGCTGCTGATCGTGGCAGAGGACGTCGAGGGCGAAGCGCTCGCGACGCTCATCGTCAACAAGCTGCGCGGAACGTTCACCGCCGTCGCCGTCAAGGCGCCAGGCTTCGGTGACCGCCGCAAGGCGATGCTCGAGGACATGGCCATCCTCACCGGTGGTCAGGTCATCAGCGAAGACCTCGGCCTCAAGCTCGACCAGACCAAGGTCGAGCAGCTCGGCAAGGCGCGCCGGGTGACGGTCACCAAGGACGACACCACCATCGTGGAAGGCGCCGGCAAGCCCGAGGCCATCCAGGCCCGGATCAAGTCGATCAAGGCCCAGGTCGAGGAGACCACCTCCGACTTCGACAAGGAGAAGCTGCAGGAGCGGCTCGCGAAGCTGGCCGGCGGCGTCGCCGTGATCAAGGTCGGCGCTCCCACCGAGGTGGAGCAGAAGGAGAAGAAGCACCGCATCGAGGACGCGCTGAGCGCGACCAAGGCCGCGGTGGAAGAGGGCATCGTCGCGGGCGGTGGCACCGTGCTGCTGAACGCGCAGAAGAAGCTCGACGGCGGGCTTGGCCTGAAGGACGACCAGGCGACCGGTGTCAACATCGTCCGCAAGGCGCTCGAGGAGCCGCTGCGCCAGATCGGCGCGAACGCCGGCAAGGAAGGCTCCGTCATCGTCGAGGAAGTCCGCAAGGGCAAGCCGGGCTACGGCTACGACGCCCTCAACGACAAGTTCGTGAACATGTTCGAGGCCGGCATCGTGGACCCGGCCAAGGTCACGCGCTCGGCGCTGCAGAACGCCGCGTCGATCGCCGCGATGGTGCTCACCACCGAGGCGATGGTGACCGAGGTCCCCGAGGAGAAGAATCGTGGTGGCGGCGGCATGCCGGGCGGCATGTCCCCCGACATGATGTAAATAGACCAGTAAAGTCTCCTCCCCACTGGCGGGGAGGGTGGCCGCAGGCCGGGTGGGGAGACCCCTCAGGCTCGGCGGTGGAGAGCCCCTCGGTGCGAGGGGCTCTTCTCTTTTCCAGCCGGTTCGTCGACCGGGATGATCCCTCCGATCCCGGCCATCCGCCTGCCGGCGAACGTGACTGCAAACGGCAGCAGGAGCATGAACGCGGCCACCACCATGGACAGCGAATCAGGCAGCCGGCGCGGATCGCGCAAGCCGAGATAGGTGAGATAGCCACCACCGGCCGCGGTGAGCAGCAAGATGATCACCGCCGCCCAGATCACCCACATTCGATATTCGCGGAACAGCGGAGGGGCATGGAGGCTGGCGAGTCGGAGGAGCCACCAGGCGGTGAGCCCGTTGAGTACCAGTCCGCTCAGCAGAGCGCAGCCGGCGATGACGATTCGGAAGGCGTCGAGGTGGACCATGACGAAGGCGGATGCGTTGACGGCGAGGATGCCGATGGGCGTCAGAACGCCCAGTGTTAGAAGTACGTATTCACGAAAGCGGCGAGAACGCTGGTTAGTGGCCGCAGCCGCAGGCTTGTGCGCCGCCGGCATCGTCGCCGGTGTCAAACGAGTGGCCGCACGAGCACGAGTGCACCGCGTTCGGGTTGTGGACCGTGAAGCCGGCTCCCATAAGGCTGTCGACGTAATCGATCTCCGAGCCACGGATGTAGGGGGCGCTGAAGTCGTCGATCACGATCTGCACGCCGTCCTGGTCGATTGTTACGTCCTCGGGGCGGCGCATGTCATCGAAGGCCATGCCGTACTGCATGCCCGAGCAGCCGCCGCCGCTTACGAAGACGCGGAGCGCCAGCTGTGGGTTGCCCTCCTTGGCGAGGAGCTCCTTTAGGCGGATCTGGGCGTCCGGGGTTAGTGAGACGACAGCTTGTTCGATCACGTTTTGGATGTTACCACGGGCGCGCCGTCTGACCATCGGGAAGCGGGTTGGGAGAGTATTTGGGGGAGGGGCTTGAGTTAGGTCAAAATGCGTCTGGGGAGCGAAGACATGCTGGAGACCGCGTTTACGCGGCTCGTCGGTTGTACAGTCCCGATCCAGCTGGCCGGGATGGGCAGCATCCTCTCGCCCGAGCTCGCGGCGGCGGTGTCTAACGCCGGGGCGCTGGGGCAGATCACGTTCGCCGGCATTGAGCTAGAGGACGCGAGGCGCCGGCTGAACCGCCTGTCCCAGCTGACCTCCAACCCGTTCGGCGTCAATGTGCTGATCCCATACCTGGACATGGAAATCGTTGAGTTGGCGGCCACGAGGGCACGGGTGATCGACTTCTTTTGGGGCGACCCGGACCGGGGGCTGGTCAGCTTCGTTCACGAGGCCGGCGCGCTGGCGTCCTGGCAGGTAGGCTCGACCGCGGAGGCGATCGCCGCTCAACGAGCCGGCTGTGACTTCATCATCGCCCAGGGCTTCGAGGCCGGCGGCCATATCAGGGGCACGCTTGGGCTACTCCCCCTCCTGAGCTCGGTACTGGATGAAATCTCGGTGCCGGTGCTTGCGGCAGGTGGCATCGGCAGCGGTCGAAGCATCGCCGGGCTGCTGAGCATGGGCGCAGCGGGAGTCCGAATGGGAACCCGCTTCATCGCTGCCGAGGAATCGAATGCGCATCCGGATTACGTGAAGGCAGTAATCGCGGCGCGAGCCGAGGACAGCGTCCGCACCAACCGATTCCACGTTGAGTGCGCTCTATGCCCCTCGACACATGGCGTGTTGAGGCAAGCACTCGAGGCCGCCGACGCCTTCGAGGGCGAGTACGTAGCCGAGATCGAGCTCGACGGCGAGCGCACGCGGATCGCGCGCTTCCGAGGCACCCCTCCTTTCAATGGCTTTCACGGCCATATTGAAGCGATGGCTTGCTACGCCGGCCAGTCGGTCGGCGAGGTAAAGAGTGTCCAGCCCGCGGCGGAAATCGTGGCGCAGCTGGTCGATGAGGCGGAGACGCTTCTTGGCCGACCGCCGACAAACAGCGCGCAGGAGGTGCGCCCCGAGCTGCATGAACCGTTCCTTCCGGAGGATTGAACGGTCAGCCCCGGCCTAGCTTGAACCCCTTCCTGGCTTCTTTCTTCCCCTCGGCAGCGGTTGTACCGGCGATCAACTGTGCGAGCTGCTCGGCGCCTCGGGAGATGGCGCTCTTCGGATCCGTCAGGACCAGGATCTCGCCGCGGACCGCCGCCTCATCGGGCTTGGTGCCGTCAAAGTCGATCTCGACCGCGAGGTCCTGCTTCAGCGTCCGCACGACGTCTTCCTTGCTCACCACCGACTTGGGCACCTTGTTGTTGAGAGCGAGGATGACGCGGCCTGGGACGATGTTCAGCACGTTGGTAAAGATCTGGAGGAGCTCGCCGACGTCCTTCAGCGACGACAGCTCGGGCGTCACCAGCACCAGCACCCGCTGTGAGTGATCGAGGACGCTGATGACGATGTCGGTGAAAGCGACGCCGAGGTCGAAGACGATGTACCGGAAGGCGTTGACCAGAATGCCCATCGCCCGGTTGACGAGGTCGACCGTGATCAGGTCGGCCTGTTCCGCGCGGAGCACGCCCGGCAGCAGCATCATGCCGCCCGGGTGGTGGAGGATGGCCCCCAGGACGGCCTCCTCGAAATTCGCTGGGGGCACCTGGCTTGCCGCAGCCAGGCACCCCGTCGGGGTGAGGTACGAGATCAGCGCGGCGTGGTTGTATGGGAGGGCCAGGTCGACGAGCAGAACCTCGCCCGGGAAGCGCTTGCCCAGCGCGGCCGCGAGATTGACCGCCATCGTCGTGCGTCCTGATCCGCCCTTGGGCGAGTAGACGGCGACCGTCGATGCGGCCTGCTCTGGGGCGACCATGCGCGCGCGGGCGATGAGGTTCGGCAGGGTGTCCTTGCGCTGCTCGACCAGCTTGGTCAGCTCGATGATTGCGTCGGAGTCGGGTGGCAGTGTCTCGTAGAGCGTCTTACGGTCGAGGGTCAGCAGCCTGCAGTCCTCGAGCGCCCGCACGCTCGCGGTCCGGGTTTCCGCGGAGATGAGGGCCATCTCGCCGAAGAAGTCGTCCGGGCCCATGAGGGCGATCGTGATCGTGTGCCCCGGCGACTCCTCGACATATACCTCACAGCGGCCCGACTCGACCACGAACATCGTGTCGCCGGGGTCGCCCTGGTGGACGATGACCGAGCCCTTGGCGGCGGAGGCCGGCGCCAGGCGGCGAGCCAGGGCGTGGAGGACGTTATCGGGCAGCGTGAAGAAGATCGCCACGCGTTCCAGGATCTGAAAACGCTTTCTGAGTTCGTCGGGCGGTGCCCCGCCCATCTGGTGGCTGTCGCTCACGCCGAAGGAATTATAGGAGTGGGGTTCCGGAGGCCCGCCTACCCTGGCGCCGAACTTGGCTCAGATCAGGTCGCTGGTAGATTAAAGGGGACCCCGCGAACTCGGGGCGAAGCCTCCGAGTTCGTGGGGGCTTTAGACTTAGCCGCCGTCGGTCCCGTGGTGTAGCCTGGCCAAACACGCGGCCCTGTCAAGGCCGAGAACGCCGGTTCGAATCCGGTCGGGACCGCCATCCAAACCCCCAAGCAGAGGCGGCTCGCTGGAGAGGTGGCCGAGTCCGGTTGAAGGCGACGGTCTCGAAAACCGTTATGGGTCACTGGCCCATCGAGAGTTCAAATCTCTCCCTCTCCGCCACCCTCACCAGAGTTGCGGGCATACTGGCGCGATGCGGAAGTTCGGATGACTGAGCAAGACAGCGGCGGTGGCCACGTCGCCGCTCGCGGCGAGGGCAAGAAACTGTTCGTGGGGACACTGCAGGTGTCGGCTGAGCAGAGCGGCGGCTCGCTAGAGGTCATCGTTTTACAAGCGGGGCCCGCGCTTATGGGGCCTCCGCCGCACGTCCACCGCGATCGCGACGAGCTCTTTTACATGATCAAAGGTCGCTTCACCTTCGTCTTGGGGACTCGCGAATTCGACGTTGAGCAGGGCGGGACGGTATTCGTCCCTCGGGGAACTCGTCACGGCTTCAAACCTCAGCCCGATTCGGAAGCCCTACTGATCATCGCCCCCGCCGGTCTCGAGGGCTTCTTTGTGGAGCTCGGCGACGCCCTTGCCGCCGGCAGATCGGACGAGGAGATCCGCGCCGCCCTCAAAGGGAAGTACGACTCAACGCCGACCAATCACTAGACGCCACGTCCTAACGGTCAATTCAGCACGTTTGGAGCCAAGCGCCTCGCAAAACTCACGCATTCGGCTCGTTTGGCGTCAGAACCGCGGCATTCCAGAGACACGCATCGGGCCGGCCTTTTTGCGACGATAGCCCGCATTCCGCGGATTGCCATCGTCACGAGCTCCTACCCCGCCAACAGCTCCGACTACTCAGGAGCGTTTGTGCCGGGTTTTGCGGCGGCATTGAGCGAGCGCGGTGGCGAGGTCACGGTGCTCACTCCCGACAAGTCCAGACCCAAAGATGCGTCCTCGACCCACACGGTGCGCTGGTTCCCGTGGGCGGGAAGCCACAAAGCCCTCGTCGACTTCAGCCTGCGTTCGCCCTCCGACCTCAGGCTGATCGCTTCTCTGCTGCGTTCAGGGGAAAAAGCGCTGCGGGCGTTGATCGCTGAGGAGCGAATCGAATCCGTGCTCGCCTTGTGGGCACTGCCCGCAGGATACCTGGCCTGGCGCGCATGCCCGCCGGGCGTCCATTACTCGGTCTGGGCGCTGGGCTCGGACATCCACACCTGGGCGCGCCGCCCCGTGGTCGGCGGATTGGTCCGCCGAGTGCTGCGTGGCGCCGCTCATCGATTTGCCGACGGAATCGAGCTCGCCGCCGAGGTCCAGCGCATCTCGGGCCGCGAGTGTGCGTTCATGCCCACCTCACGACGCCTGCCATCGCCGGCCGCGCTAGCTCAGCCTATGAAAGGCGGCACCAACTTCCTCTTCGTCGGCCGGCTCGAGGCGGTCAAGGGTGCCGACGTCATCGTTGATGCGATGCTGCGGGTGATCGGCACTGGCGCCGATGCGAGGCTCACGATCTGCGGCACCGGCTCCATGGGGCCCGCACTGAAAGCACAGGTCGGCGCCGCGGGCGCGAGCGACCGGATCACTTTTCTCTCTAGCCAGCCTGGCGACATCGTCGCCGCATACATGTCCCTCTGCGACTGTCTCGTCATCCCCTCGCGCAACGAAAGCATCCCGATCGTCTTCTCTGAGGCGCTGCAGGCCGGCTTGCCCCTGCTGGTCACCGATGTCGGCGACATGGGGGAGCTCGCCCGCCAGCATGGCCTCGCAGCCCCAGTGCCGCCGGCCGACGTCGCGGCGCTGGCTGCGGCGATGAGCGCGTTCATCAACGCCAAAGACGCTCAACTTCGCGCGTACGAGAAGGCACGCGCCGGACTGTTGGGCATCTTTGACGTCGGCGCCACCGCTGACCAATACCTGGCCGCCATCAAGTCCGAGTGAAGCGCCTCCGGCTGACAGAGCCATCCGAGCGGGTGTCCGCGGTTCTGCTCGGCGTCATCGTGGTCGCGGCCACGACCGTCGCCTTGACCTGGGTCTTCTACATCCCCATCCTCGAGGCGCCGGACGAGACCGTTCACTTCGAGTACTCGGCGGCGTTGTACGGCGCGGGCGGCCTGATCGGGCCGAGGGACGGCAACCGATTCACAGTGCCTGCGGGACGGCCGTTTCCCAATCCCACGTACTTCGAGGACCAATCCGCCGTCGCCGTCATCGCCGAGAAGCCGGCGCAAAAGGCTCCCGCCGCATACGGCAGCAGCGCTTACTACGCAGCGGTCGACAAAGGAGCACCCGCGCCCACAACAGCCACCCAGTTTGTAGATCCGCCGCTGGTGCGCTACTACCCCTTCGGCTACTACCTGCTCGACGCCGCGTTGATGGGCGTGACCGCGCTGGTCACGTCCAGCCCCGTCGCGCTCTTCTTCGCAGCGCGCGCCGTCTCAGCGGCACTGCTGGCGATCAGCCTCGTCCTTACTTATATGCTGCTGCGCCGCCTCCGCTGTGGGCGCGCGCTGGCGCTGACGCTCACCGGAGTGATCGGCCTGTTTCCGATGAGCTCGATGATGAGCTCGTCAGTCCAGTCCGACAGTCTCAGCTTCACGCTGGCGACGCTCGCGCTGCTGGCGGCGCTCGAGCTCCGCAGCCGGCCGCACGACTTGCGCTGGATCACAGTGCTCGGTGTCGCGCTCGGTCTTTTGCTCGTCACCAAGGTGCACTTCTTTGCAGTGGTGACCACCGCCATCCTCGCCATGCTCCTGACTCAGCGCCTCGACGCACGCGACGCTCGACGCTGGCCGCTCGAGACGGCGCTGGTCGTGTTGCCCTCGGCGGTAATGGAGTCGATCCAGGTGTGGACGCAGTGGGGAGCGCCGGCACTCATCTCGGCGGGCCAGCTCGGCGAGCTGCCCAACTACCGAACTGCGCTCACGGGAGGGCCGGGTGCGGTCGCCTCGTACATCGCGCACATTACAAGCTTCACGTTCCTCGACCACACGTTCGGGCGCGAGTTCGGCAGCTTCTGGGGGGTGTTCGGCTGGGTCGACACTCCGTTGGTGCTCGGATCGCCGGTCGTCACAGTGGTGGTGTGGCTGCTGATCTCCGGCCTGTCGATCGGCCTGCTTGCATGCACTTTGGTGCGCGTTGTCCAGATAAACCTCAGGCTCCTGCGCGTGGCACGACGCGGCCGTGTTCGCCGCGCGCTTCGAATCGCGTTCTCGAACCCGGTCGTCATGTCCTACTTCCTGCTCGGCGCGTTTCTGTTCACGGTCGAAGGCTATCCCGGCATACAAGGGCGCTACTACTTTCCGCTCCTGCCGGCGGTCTTCTGGGTTGCGCTCAAATACGCGCCGCGAGCGCTGCCAGGAAAGTTCGGACCCGCGCTGTTCCGCATGCAGGTGGCCGGCCTGATCGTCTACACGGTGGCAGGCGCGGTGTTCGCTTTTCCTACGCTGGCCGCCCGCTACTACGCCAACGGTCGGGACCTGGTCCCCGTCGCTCGTGAATCGCTCGCATCAGATCCCCAGACCGGTCGCTATGAGATCACGCAGGTTCGGTTGCCTGAGGCGACGCTTGGCGTGGGCAGGCTCGCGCCGGATCGTTTTGGCGTTGTCGGCTGGGCGATCGACCAAGCCGCCGCGTCGCCGGCCAAGACGGTGTTCATCGACATTGACGGCCAGCCGTTCCAGGAGGCTGTTTTCGGCGACGACAGCCCCGATGCCGTCTCGGCTCTCGGCAGCGCACGCTATGCGGGCTGCGGATTCGACGCGATCCTCGATACCACCAGGCTCACGCGCGGCCCGCACCAGCTGACGGTGAGGGTGGTCAGCGCCGACGGCCTTCGCCTGTACGCGCCCGGACCGACCACCGAATTCGTAGTCGGCGAATCGGTTGGCCCTGGGGCGACGTGATGAAGCCATTGCGGACGCTTCTGCTCAGCGTGCTGTTGTTCGTCGGCGGATTCGGCACACACGAGGTGATGCATCTCCTCGTCATCTATGCGGTCGGCGGTCATGGGTCGATCATCGTGCGGCCCTGGCACACGGGCGTGTTCGACGGCACCATATATGCGCTGCACGCGCAGCCCGACCAGCCACTCGGCATCGTGCAGCAGCTGCTCGTGAACTTCCTCGGCCCGGCGCTGGCGGCGGTACCGCTGGCTTTTCTACTGGCGTATGTGCGCGAGCCGGTGGTGCGCCTCGCGCTGTGGGCCAACATCGCGATCCTTGCCTTCTACGCGCTGATTGAAGCGGGCGACCTGCTGCTCGAAAGGCAGTTCGACTTCGACCTGGCACTCCTCACCACGCCGGAGTTCAACTACGGAGTCCCTGCGCTGATCATCCTCATCGCGATGTTCGTGGCTGCGCGTCAGAGCACCGAGGTGCACGTCGCCACCGGGTGAAGGCCCGGCAGCGAGCCGCCGCCGCATGCCCATGCGCGTCCCTCGAACACGGCCAGCTCGAATCCGTGGCGGGGCACGAGCATCGAGCCCGACGCGGTCCAGGCGGTCGGGTCTGGCAGCTGCGCGAACTGGTCGTTGATCGTCGTCTCCTGCGCGTTCTGGCCGCCGAGGATCACAGCGCTGCCGTTATCCAGGGTCGCCGCCCCCGCACCGCTGGTGGCACGCGGCAGGTTGGGGAATCGGACCCAGCTCGAGCTCTCGAAGTTGAAGCAGTCGACTCTGGTTGTCGCTGGCGAACGTCCACCCGCCACGCAAACATTGGCGCCGAAAACAAATCCGGAGACGTGGTTGCGCGGCGAAGGCAGCGGGGGCAGGTCGGTCCAGGCGCCGGCGTTCGGGTCGAAGACCTCGGCCGGCCCGACGTTCGCGGAAGCGTTGTTGCCGCCGATCGCATAAAGCTTGCCCGCCGCTGCGATCAGTGCGTGACCGCCGCGCGGGTGATGCATTGAAGCGAGCTCGATCCACGACGAGCCATCCAGACGGAACAAGCGCGCGGAGTCGCGGCCGAAGGTGTGACCACCTGCCAGGTACACGCGATCGTCCAGGGTGGCGGCGGACGTGTGGTCGAGGCCCAGCGGTAGACGCGGACCGGCGCTCCAGGCGCTGCCGTCGAAGACCCAAACATTCCGCAGGCTGGTTCCGATCGCATCGAAACCACCCATCACGTACAGCTTTCCGCCCGCCGCGGCGGCCCCAGATTCTTCGAGGGCCACCGGTAAGGACCTCTCCCCGCGCTGAATTTCCGGCGCGGATGGTGACGGTGAGGGCGAGTCGGCGAGTGGGTTTGGGTTCGCCGATGGGGAAGCGGACGGGGAACCGCTCGCAACTGGATGTTGCGTCGCTGTACACGAACTGAGGCTCAAGGCCGCCAGTACTCCGATCACCAAGGGGTGCTTGAACCCAGACAGCATTCGGCGCACCATGTTCGCCTAAGGAAGCGGGCTGCCGTCCAAAATAGGTAGTCGCCGGCTTCAATCTGGGTAGCCCTGCCGACCCCTTGACTCCTACTGCGCGAGGGAGCTCCAGCGCGGCCTTGGTTCTTTGCTTGCCAACGCATGGGCTCGGGTGACTCGTGGGCACTGGTATGTCGCGGATGGCTTCATGACCAGCGGCCTCGATCTGCCGGCGTTCGAGGCGGACTCAGTCGAGCTGTGCTATCGCGAGGCGACTCCGGGGAACCTCAGGCGTGGCTCGTTCCGATGTGGTGTTTTGCCGACACGACCAGCTTCCTCGGTGTGACGGTTCGGCTCCACTACCCAGCGTTTGCTCCCAGCTCGTTCGACTGGAGCGTGCCCAACCGCTAGACAGAAAACGACAACGGCTCATGATGGGTGCGGGGTGAGCCAGTTCGCTGTCGAGGTGCTTGACGCGGCCAAGCGCGAACGCGAGGTCCAACTGACCACCTACGGCCGCAAAACGGGCAAGCCGCATCGCGTGACGATCTGGATCGTCACCGATGGCAGCCGGCTCTACATCCGCTCTGGCCAGGGAATGCGCAGGCATTGGCCCCAAAATCTGCTCGCCCGCGGCGAAGGCGTAATCCACCTCGGAAAGACCGCGGTCAAGGTCAAGCCGCGGCTCGTCACGGATCCGGATGAGGCCCGAGCCGTATCCGCGGTCTACCGTCGAAAATACGGGCCGTTCGTGCGTGCTTCGAAACCGAATCAGCCGCTAACCCTCGGCGAGCAAACGACGTTCGAGCTGCTGCCGGCGGATGAGGGCGACACAGCGGGAGGCTGAATGAGGGGGAGGGGAGGCCCCGCTTGGGGCCTTCCCTCGAGGTCGGGGAGGGTTGTCGACAATAGTGGGCGCCCGAGCCCGCAATCTCGTATACCTGCGCCGGTTACTGCTGAGGTCTAGTTGCCCAGCCGGCAGATGAAACGGATTACAGTCTCGATCCCGCGGAGATAGTGGTCGACGTCGAGGCGCTCGTTGGGGGAGTGCGCGGCCGCGTCGGCCTGGGCGATCCCGCTGATCAGCAAGGGGGCGCCGACAGCCTTCTGGAAGTCGACCGAGACCGGGATTGAGCCGCCGATACTTTCCAAGGCGGTGTCGCGGCCGAAAACCTCGGAGAAGGCCGACCTGAGCGCTCGGGCGGCTGCATTGTCGACGCTGCAGGTCACCGGGGGCGCGGAGCCCAGGACGTCGATCTTGATCTCGACGCCGGGCGTGGTCAGCGATTGGATCTGCTTCGTTATCGCGGCCTGAATCGCCGCGGGATCCTGGTCCGGCACGAGCCTCAAGCTGACCTTGGCCGAGGCACGCGCGGGGATGACCGTCTTCTTGCCGTCGCCCGTGAACCCGCCGACGAACCCGTTCGCGTCGAGCGTTGGGCGGCTGCCCGTGGCCTCGATGGCCATGAAGCCCGGCTCGATCTCGAGCGCCTTGGCACCCGAAAACCTCAGGATGGCCTCGGCGCGCCGCTTGTCTTTCTTCTTCCAGTCGGCCAGCTCTTCGGCGCTCGGCGGCCGGACGGCGTCGTAGAAGCCGGGGATCGTGATGTGGCCGTTGCGATCCTTGAGCTCGCCGATGATGCGGGCGAGGGTGTTGATGGGATTCGGGGCGACGCCGCCGAATATCCCTGAGTGAAGGTCGACCGCGGCCCCGCTCGCGTGCAACTCTAGATACAGGAGGCCCCGAAGCGCGGTGGCGAGTGTGGGGTTTTCGTCTTCGTCGAACCCCCCATCCCAAACGAGGACCGCGTCGGTCTTGAGCTTGGCGCCGTTCGCACGCAGGTAGCGCGGGAGGGATTCGCCGGTGATCTCCTCTTCACCCTCGAATATGAATCGGATGTTGATCGGAGGCTCGCCCGCGGCGAAGAGGTGCTCGACAGCCTTGACCGTCGCCAGATGATTGCCCTTGTTGTCGGCGCAACCGCGAGCGTAGATGCGGCCCTTGCGGACTTCGGGCTCGAATGGTGGCGACTCCCATTCATCGAGGGGATCTGGGGGCTGCACATCGTAGTGGCCGTAGATCGTGAGGTGCGGCTTGGCAGGCCGCCCATTCCAATCGCTGACCACAACGGGCAGGCCGCCCTCCATCACGTCGACGACCTCGGTTTTCATTCCTAGGCGGTCGAGGCGCGCCTTCAGCCAGTTGGCGTTGCGGATGCAATCATCGCGCCGCTCGGGCAGCGTGCTGACAGACGGAATTCGCAGCTCTTCGAAAAGATCGGCGAGGTCCGCATCCTTGGCGGCGGCTGCCCTGGCCAGAGCCGCCTCGAGCAGAACCTGTGTCGTCGCCATGGTTATTTGATTCCGCGCGAGCGCTTGACCTGGGCGGCGTGGTCGTGCCCGTGAGCGGCGTAGATCTTCAGCCACGTTTCGACGGAGTACGGACCGCTCTCGCTGTGAGTGCCGGTACGCACCCAGTCGTCGTCCGATAGCCGTTCGAGCAGCTGTGCCGTCGATTCCCGGGCGTACCGCATGGCCTCGAGCGATGGCGTGATGGGTCGGTCGGACGTGAGGCGCTTGGCGAACTCGGCTTCGTCGTAGCCGTGGATGACGGGATTGTCCTCGGCCAGGAGGCGCCGGATTCGGATCGCCGACATCATCTCACTGTC
Source organism: Chloroflexota bacterium (assembly GCA_005879945.1). Lineage (GTDB taxonomy): Bacteria > Chloroflexota > Dormibacteria > Dormibacterales > Dormibacteraceae > UBA10449. The sequence continues at coordinate 12,665 of VBHX01000066.1, forward strand.
CGCGAGGTGGTGTGCGATCTGGCGTGGCGTCCACTCGCTGCCGGCAGATCGATCGAGCTCGTCGTCGGTGATGCCGCGGAAGGCTTCGACAACGGCGCGATGCCCTTCCTTATATCTCGTTATCAGTACAGCCCTTTCTTCTTTGTCCACATCGTCACCCTCCATGGAAAGGGTATCCCGGACCGGAGCCGGCGACAGGAATCGAACCCGCAACCTGCTGTTTACAAAACAGCTGCTCTGCCAATTGAGCTACGCCGGCGTCTTCCAGAGGGTATCGCAAGGCCAGCAGAAACTCGGCGGTACACTTTGCCCTTGAACATGAAACTCGAGCTCGTTGCCGTTCCGGTCACCGACGTCGACCGCGCCAAGGCGTTCTATGTCGACCAGGTCGGCTTTCATGCCGACCATGACCATCAGGTCAACGACAACCTTCGCTTCGTGCAACTCACACCGCCTGGATCAGCCTGCTCGATCGTGATTGGAACAGGCATCACAGAGATGGCACCCGGGTCCCAGAAAGGACTGCAGGTCGTCGTCGAAGACGTCGAGGCAAGCCGGCGGGCGCTGACCGAACGTGGGGTCGAAACAAGCGAGGTGCAAGTGCTTCCGTGGGGATCGTTCATTTACTTCAGCGACCCCGACGGAAACACCTGGTCGGTTCAGCAGATCCCTTCGCGGGCGTAGCTTCGTCTGGCGGCCTAAAGCGGCTGCCCGACGGCGGCCAGCACAGGTTCAACGACCTCGTCAGCCAGCCATCCCGGCGACACGCCGATCGGCGCCAGGACAAGATGGTTGGCGCCCGCCTCGATGAAGTTGACGAGCAGGTCACGTGTTGCCGCGGGATCGAGTACGGGTGGCAGGTTGTTTGCGCCTGAGGTCGCTGCGCCGGCTGATTGGCCGGCGCCGATCAGTAGCTGGACCGATCGCCGGATTTCCGACGGGTCGCGACCAATCGCGACGCAGTGATCGTCCAGAACAACGCTCTTGCGGCGGAACTCATCGACGTCGCCGCGGGTTGGACAATTCCAGATGTCAGCATGCTCAGCGACCACGCGAAGGGCGAGCTTCTCGCCCGCGGCGCCGATCATGATCGGCGGTCGCGGCCGCTGCACCGGCTTGGGCTCGCAGATGGCACCCTTCAGCCGGTAGAAGCGGCCCTCAAAATCGAATGGCTCGTCCTCGGTCCACATCCGCTCGATGATCGTGCACGCCTCGCCAAGCGCACCCACCGCCTCCGTTGTCGGGACCACTGGGATCCCGTACGCGTCGTATTCGCGATGAACCATCTGCAGAAGGGCAGGATCGCTGAGCGCGCTCCCACCCGCGCCGATGCCGAACACAAGCCTCCCCTCCGCGATCACGTCCACAGTCGCCGCCATCTTGGCGAGGACCGCCGGAGGGCGGATCCGATTGCTGGTGACGATGACGCCAAGACGCAGCCGCCTGGTCTGGGCGGCCAGGGCCGCGAGCAGCGTCCAGGACTCGAGCGCCGCGCCGTTCGTGGGTCCGCGGAGCGGGATGAAGTGGTCCCAGAGCCAGGCGTGCTCGAAGACGGGTATTTGTTCCGCTTCGAGCCAGAGTTTGAGAATCTGGTCGTAGGTGACATTCGACTGACTGGTTTTGATGCCGAAGCTGACCCTCGTGCGGGAAGTACTCATAGATCCCCCTCCAGACCCATATGCGTGAACCCAAATCGATAGCCGGACAACGACTATATCAGTAGCCGGCTAGCGATCGCGCTATGCTCATCTCGCGTTGGCCAAGAACCCGATCCAGGATTTCCAATCGGTCTTCTGGTCAACCAAGCGTGCCCTGGCCCAGGCAAACGCCAAGGCGTTCGAGCGTCATGGCGTTCACGAAGGTCAGCAGTACATCCTGCTGATGCTGTGGAGGACCGACGGCCTGACTCCAGGCGAGCTCGCCCGGCGGCTGGGCTTGGCCACGCCTACCGTGACCCGAGCGACTGCGCGGATGGAGGCGGTTGGACTCCTGCGCCGAGTGCCTGACAAACTCGATGGGAGGCTGGTACGGATATTGCTGACCAAGCGGGGAGAGGCTCTCGAAAAGGTGATCGGCCGTGAGATGGATCGCCTGAGTGAGCGCGCATTGGCGTCGCTGGAGCCTGGCGAGCGAACGGCCCTCGTCGAACTGCTGAACCGGGTGTGGCGCAACCTCAGCTGAACCGGCCTGTCACATTCTCGCTTCGCCCTACGTCATCGGTATCGTCGGACGTAATCAAATCCGGTCTTGCGAGGAGGCATGAGGATGAGCCTGCAGTTGAGCGCAGTTACGCTCGGGGTCAAAGACATCAACCGGGCCAAGAAGTTCTACAACGAGGGTCTTGGTTGCGCAGTCGACCAGGATCACGCTGGGTTCGTCTCGCTCAAGGTCGGCGACAGCAAGGTCAGCCTTGGCCTGTACACGACAGACGCCCTTGCCGACGATGCGGGGATGCCCGCCGAAGGCGGCAGCGGTTTCCGCGGCGTCGTACTCAACTACATCGTCGAGGGATCGGGCACGGAGGAGCGGATCGGTGAGGTGCTCGCCCAGGCGAAGCGTGCTGGGGGAGCCATCGTGAAGCCGGCACAGAAGGCTCAGTGGGGTGGATATTCGGGCCATTTCAGCGACCCGGACGGCCACATCTGGAAAGTCACCGGCTATTAGACCAACTTGAGACCGAGCGATCGGATCACGCGGGCGTGCGCATCCATCGCCTCCTCTCTGGTGTCCCAGTAAATGTGGGATGCTCGGTGACCGGCATTTGCCCACGAAGAGGTGATAGGAGGCGTACATGAGGCTGGTCGCGACCGAGTACCTATCGCTGGATGGAGTCTTCGAAGAGCCGGGCCACTGGTCCGGCCCATGGTTCAAAGAAGACGCGGGTCAGTTCAAGTGGGACGAGCTCCAGGCGAGCGACGCTCAGCTGCTGGGCCGCAAGACCTACGAAGGCTTTGCCGCAGCCTGGCCCACGATGGAGGGCACCGGCGAGTTCGGCATGCGGATGAACACGATGCCCAAGTACGTGGTCTCTTCAACCCTTGACAAGGTCGAGTGGCCCGGCTCGAAGCTGATCACTGGTGACGTGATGGGGGAGATTCGCAAGCTGAAGAAGGCGCCCGGGAAAGACCTGCTGCTCGCAGGAAGCGGGCAGCTTTTCAACGCGCTGATGCAGAAGAACCTGATCGATGTGTATCGGTTCATGGTGCACCCAGTCGTGCTCGGGGAGGGCAGACGCCTGTTCGCCGGCGAGGGCGCTCAGCGACCCCTCACATTGACCGATACCAAGAAGCTCAGCACGGGCATCCTGATCCTCGAGTACACACCGGCAAATTAGGCGCGCTTCCGGCGCGCGCGCTTCGTCAGCGGCCGGCGACCCAAGAAGATGTCTCGTCCAAAACCGTCAAGGTCTATATCGAACGTATTGAGCTGGAAGCCGACCTCTCGCATCAGCGAGCGCCATATCGCGCGTGGGAAAAGGCCGTAAGTGTGGCGATCGTGGACCAGGCGGGTTTGACCACGTTCGTCGCGAATCAGAATCGCGAAGTCAACGAAATACGTGGTGTCGCGTGAATCAGGATCGGTGATCCACTGCAGGTAACGCACGCTCCCCTGGGCCGCGTCATTTCCTCCATGGTCCGTGTCCGCGACAAAAGTCTCTCGCACCTCGTCTGGGACGATCATCGCCACACCACCCGGTCGCAGGTGCTCGAATGCGGTCTCCATCACGGCGCGTAGCTCTGCGTCGGTCGTCATGTGGCAGATGGCGTCGTGAACGAAGACAGCATCGAAAATCCGGCCAAGCCGGACGGTGCGTATATCGCCCTTGATGTGCTCGCAGTCGGGGTTGAGCGCCTGACTGACGGCAAGCATGCGCGAGGACTCATCCACCAGGGTCATTGCGAAGCGCGCCTTGAGGTGGGAGGCGTTGTTGCCTACGCCCGACCCGAGCTCGAGTACGTGGCGCGGTGCGGGCTTACAAGCCTTGGCGAGCGCACGACCGAGGAAAGCTGCTTCTTCCCGGTGCTCCTCGGGGGCCGAGAAGATCGGATACCACTCGGCCAGCTCGCTGTAGAGCTTCATAGCATGTACACCTTGCTCTTGATGGCATGATGCGGGTTCTCACGACGCATAGCGGGGGAACTTTCGCCGGGCGGGCGGTGTAGAGGTGGTATGAACCGCGAGGCCGCGGTTGGAGTTGCAGCGTTGTGCCTGCTTCTGACGGCTGGCTGCAGCTCATCGCAAACGCCCCTGGCCAAGGCTCGGCCCGGCGCTCCGGTGCACACCTTCGCGGGCGGCTGCGCCGGCACCGTCCTCACCGACGCCGAGCCTCCGCAGTGGTCGCAAGGAGGCTGGACAGTCGCGAAAGGATCACCTTGGCCGGTGCCGTGGGCGATCGGGGCCCAGGGCAACGCCGTGGCTTTTTTGTTCGCCGATGAGCTCGTTGCCGGAGGCAGCCCGCGGGTCAACGGTTCCAACAACAAGGTCCTGTGGATGGTCAAGGACAGCCCCATGAGCTTTGTGGTTCAGGGGACGCCTTTGGGTAAGACGGAGCCGGTGGTGAGCGTGGCGGGCGGCCCGAGCATCGTGGATGTGCCCACGCCAGGATGCTGGACGTTCCGCGTGCTCTGGGGTACGACCGATCGGCCTGGCTCCAGCGTCATCAACCTCGAGGCCCTCCCGGTCGGGTCGCTCCCAGCGCAGCGGGTGGCGTAGCCGAGGTACCGACGGCGGACCAGGCGCTCCCGGATAGGTCGGCCGTCAGCACCGGTCTCTACCGCACGACTTTGGCTTGACAAGACCTCCGATGTCCGACCACGATTGCACTCCCGCCAGGGAGGTGATTGAGTCGAAAGACGTGGTTGTTGGCGCCCTGGGTGCGTCCGCAGCGTTGACCGGCCTGGTGCTCGTTTTTCTGGGCATCATCATCGCGTCCTACCAGTCATACGCGGGCAACGCCCCAGCTTCGGTGATCCGGCCATACAGGATTGCAGGCGCCGCTCTATTCAGTACGTTCGGCCTCGGCCTCGTGACAATCACGCTCTGCATCGTATGGCTGGCGCTGGGCGGCCCGGCCTGGCTCTATGGCTGGACACTGGCGCTCTTCGTCCTTCAGCTGGTCGCGGTGTTTCTCGCAGCAGGCTGGGCTACCCGGATGGTGCTCTGGCCCTAGCGATGGCGCTGACCCAGAAGAAGCTGCAAGACCTCACAGACGCTGGGCTGGTGGCCTTCTTTGAGGGCGACCAGGCGCTTTTTCGCGCGAAGGCCAAGCACGCGTATAACGCAACTCGTGGCTTTATCAAGGAGATCCGGCCGGACGACATGGTCAGCCTGTTAGTGGCTGAGCTCGAGGTTGCGCCGGAGTTCAGGGCGTATCTGGCCAAAAGGAAGCTGACCCAGAAATACTGGTACCAGTGGTTTGCCGAGCTGATCGTCGATCGTTACTGGGCCGAGCTGACAGGAGGATAGGGAATGGCTAAGGATTCATTGCAGCTTGCGAAGGAATACATCGATGGCACCCTCAAGGCGAGGGCGAGCCTAGGTCGCTCGGCGAAGCCGAGCAAGGCAGCCTATGCGCGGGCGATTCATGCGGCGCGTCTCGCGATGGATGAGCTGATGTCGCTGGGCCGCAAAAAGGCTGTGCTCGCCCCGGTGGCAGTTCGGCGAAAGACCAAGAACCCGACCCGCGCCAAGTAGCCGGCCGCCTTAACAAGCAGGGTTGTCCGGACTTCAATCGCGAAGTAGATTCCGGGCCGGTTCGGTCGGTGGGGGAGGGTCCGACAATCAAGGGAGGGCCCGCAAGGGC
>VBHX01000230.1 GCA_005879945.1 Chloroflexota bacterium
CGCCCTTCCTCATCATGCCGACAGCGGGTGCTCTGATCTGGAAGCACACGCTCCTCAACCCGCTCTACGGCCTGATCCCATATCTGTTGAAGCCGATCGGTCTCGGCCGGGTCGACTGGGTGGGTCAGGCCCCCATGGTCACCGTCGTGACCGTCGAGGTCTGGCGCTGGACGCCGTTCATGATGTTGATCATCCTGGCCGGCCTGCAGTCGCAGAACCCTGAGGTCCTGGAGGCGGCAAAGGTCGATGGCGCAAACGCCCTGCAGGCCTTTCGCCGGATCACGCTCCCACTGGTGCGGCCGTTCATCGAGTTGGGCGCTTTGCTGGGGTCGCTCTTCGTCGTCCAGACCTACGACTCGATCTACATGCTGACCTACGGTGGCCCGGGCGAGGATACGACCAACATCCCGTTCCTGCTCTACCTCGTGGCATTTCAGGGTTACAGCATCGGACAGGCGTCGGCGATCGGTGTAGTGGCGGTGATCATCACGATCATCGTCGCCACCTTTGCGCTGCGCACCCTGTTCTCGATCTTCCAGGTGGAGGCCAGGCGATGATCTCGGCGCAAACCAGCCTGCGCTCCAAGATCCTGCTCTCCGTGGTCGGTTGGCTGGTCGTGTTCATCTTCTTTTTCCCCGTCCTGTGGATGTGGATGGAAGCGCTCAAGACGGAGACTCAGGCCGCGAGCTCGCCGCCGACGATCTTTTTCATGCCGACCCTGGCCTCGTTTCAGGAAGTGCTTTCCGGCGACTTCCCGCCGTTCTTCATCAACTCCGCCATCGCAAGCATCGGGTCCACGATCCTCGTCCTGGTGCTGGGCCTGCCCGCCGCGTATGCGCTGGCCATCAGGCCGATCAAGAGGACTCAAGACGCGCTTTTCTTCTTCATCTCGACCCGCTTCCTGCCGTTTGCCGCCAGCCTCGTCCCCCTCTACCTGCTGGCTCGCGACCTGCAGCTGCTGGACAACATCTTTGCGCTGACCCTCATCTACACGACGATCAACCTCCCGCTCGGCGTATGGCTCCTGCGCTCGTTTCTCCTCGAGATCCCCAACGACCTGTTCGAGGCGGCCCGGGTCGACGGTGCCGCGTTCCGGCACGAGATACTCCGGATCGTGGTGCCCTTGATCGCGCCTGGTATTGCGGCGACATCGCTGATCTGCCTGATCTTCAGCTGGAACGAGTTCTTCTACGCGGTCAACTTCACCTCTTCGGTCGCCGCCACGACCCCGATCTTCCTGGTCGGCTTCATCAGCGGCCGCGGCCTGTTCTACGCGAAGCTTGCCGCCGCCGCCACCGTGTCGAGCCTGCCGGTCCTGCTGGCCGGCTGGATCGCGCAAAAGCAGCTGATCCGCGGCCTGACCATGGGCGCGGTGAAGGCATCTGCGGCACGGACATCCACGTGATCCGAGGCGAGTTCGCGCCGACCCGCTACCCGATCATCCCCGGCCACGAGTTCTGCGGCGAGGTCGTCGCGATCGGCGACGGCGTGCGCAATCTCAAGGTAGGCGATTTCGTGGCGGTCGATCCTTCGCTGTACGACGGCACCTGCCGGCAGTGCCGCGCCGGCCATTTCAACCTCTGCGAGAACTGGAACGGGATCGGCGTGGGGAGGACCGACGGGGCGTGCGCCGAGTTCGTCGCAGTCCCGGCCACCAACGCGTTTCGCCTGCCGCCCGACCTGCCGCGCAACTGGGGCACCCTGGTCAAGCCGCTCTCCTGCGCGGTGCATGGGCTCGACATGGTGGACGCAAAAGTCGCGGGCGACTACCTGATCTACGGCGCGGGGACCATGGGACTGCTGCTCGCCCAGCTCGCGAAAGACAGCGGCGCGAGCCGTCTCGACATGGTCGAAACGAACCCCAGGCGCCACGAGCTCGCCCGCCGGCTGGCCGCGGACCGCATCGCCAGGTCCGCGGACGAGCTGGATATGCCGCAGGGCTGGGACGTCGTCATCGATGCGACCGGCGTCGTGCCGGCCATCGAGGACGGGCTGACAAGAGTGGCGCGCGGAGGGACGTTCCTGATGTTCGGCGTGGCCAAGACCGACGCGAGCGCGCGGTTCTCGCCCTTCCGGGTCTACAACGACGAGATCAAGATCGTGGGCTCTATGGCCGTCCTGCACAGCTTCGAGCGCGCGCTGGCGCTGTTCGCCAGGGGCGTGATCGACTCCGACGCGATGATCACCGATCGATTCCCGCTCGACCAGTACCCCAGGGCGATCGATGCGTTCCTGGCCGGGTCGGGCCTCAAAGTACAGGTGTCGCCACAAGCGTAGTCAGGCGCTGGCCGCGCACTCCCGGCAAAGGCCGCCGAACACCACCTGGTGGCTGAGAACCCGATAGCCCGTGAGGCTCTGCACCTGAGCCGCCGCGTCGTCCAGGACGCAGACCGGGACCTCCGCCACGCGCCCGCAGCTCTCGCAGCGGATGTGCTCGTGGTGATCGTCGCGGAGCTCGAAGCGCGCGTGGCCTTCGCCGAGGTCGATGCGGTCGATGAGACCCTGCCTCTCGAGCAGGCTCACCGCCCTGAAGACTGACGAGTAGTCCGCGGATCCGAGCGAGGTTCGGACCGTGTCGTGCAGCTCCTCGATCGACCACGCGTGGCGTTCCCGGATCTCGAAAAGGCGGCGCACCTCGTCGGTCACCGGGCTCGGTCGGGGCATCTGCGCCAAGTATAGGCGGGTTGCGCATTCGGCTTGCGCATACGGCTTGTGCAATAATCTTGCGCATCTTGTGGGGGAGCGTTGCGGTGGGCAATTCGAGCGCGGTCGCGCTGGAGGGGGCAAGCGTTTCGCTCGGCGGCCACCTCGTGTGGCGCGATGCCGACCTCGAGGTGGCGGCCGGCGAGTTCGTGGCGGTCCTCGGACCCAACGGCGCGGGGAAATCCACCCTGCTCAAGGCGCTGTTGGGCGTCGTCCCGCTCAGCGCCGGCACGGTGCGCGTCTTCGGACGCCCGGTCCGCCGCGGCAACGACGAGGTCGGTTACCTGCCCCAGCGCCGCAGGTTCGACCCCGACCTGCGCATTCGCGCCCTCGACCTGGTGCGCCTGGGACTCGACGGCGATCGGCTTGGGGTGCCGCTCCCCTCGCGGACCAAGGAAGACAGGGTCCGGCGGATGATCGAGCTGGTGGGCGCCTCCGCCTACGCCGAACGGCCGATCGGCGAGCTGTCTGGCGGCGAGCAGCAGCGCATCCTGATCGCCCAGGCGCTGGTCACCGGGGCCCGAATGCTGATGCTGGATGAGCCCCTCGAGAGCCTCGACCTCAACAACCAGCAGGCGATATCGGACCTGATTCGCTCGATCTGCGAGAGGCAAGGCGTGACCGTTCTCCTGGTCGCGCACGACGTCAACCCGATCCTCCCCTTCGTCGATCGGGTCGTGTATGTCGCCGGCGGTCACGTCTTGTGCGGCAAACCGGAAGAGGTGATCCGGACCGAAACCCTGACCCGGCTCTACGGCGCCCCTGTCGAGGTGCTGAAGACGAGCGACGGCCGGCTCATCGTGGTCGGGCAGCACGAGCCGGTCAGCTACCACCCGGTGGATCACTGATGTCTCAGCCAGGACCGTCGTGGGATCTCGTGGCTGACGTGCAGCTGCTGCTTCAGTTCCACTTCATGCACAACGCGTTCGGCGCCGCCACGTTGGTCGCCCTGCTTGCCGGGGCGGCTGGGTACTTCGTGGTGCTGCGGGGTCAGAGCTTTGCGGCGCACATGCTCTCGCAGGTTGGCTTTCCGGGCGCGGCGGGTGCGGTGCTCGTCCACGTCGCGCCGGTTTTCGGCCTGATCGTCTTTTGCGTCGTCGCGGCGCTTGGCATCGGCTGGGTTGGCCGCACGGTCGATGCCGGCCATCGCGCCGAGTCGGCCGCCGTCGCCTCGATCCTGGCGTTTTCGCTGGGGCTCGGCCTGCTTTTCTTCCGTCTCTACGCGGGCAGCGCGGCAGGCATCTACAGCTTCCTGTTCGGGACCATCCTCGGGATCTCCGATCGAGATGTCCAGCTCACC
>VBHX01000231.1 GCA_005879945.1 Chloroflexota bacterium
CGACGTCGATCTTCAACAGGGCGATAGAGGGTGACAGGGCCACAGGAGTACCGAAGCGGTCCCGCGCGCTGCTACGGCGCCTGGGGCGCAACAGCGCCTACCGGCTGCGCCGGATGCCGCCGGCGCTGCGTGGCGACGACCTGCGCGGCGGCCGTAGTTCGCGCACATCAGCGCCCCGGCGCGAGCTGCCACAGAACCTGGTCGGCGCCCGGATCGCTCCACACGACCGCCGCGCGCTCGCGGGCCAGGCGGCCCGAGCGCGCGCGGGCGCTGAAGAACAGCGCCGACGGCGCCCGCTCGCGGTTGCCGTTGAACAGGACAAAGGGCGTGTGCGGCAAGAACCACTGGTAGACCTTCACCCGCACGTGGTCGAAGTGGTCGAGGTCATAGCCGACCGCCGTCGCGCGACGCTGCTCGACGGCGGTTCGCGGGCTCGTCCACCCGGCCGGATAGACACCGCGCTCGGACTGCAGCACCGGCAGGTGGACGGTGTACGCTGTCGTCGGCACGAAGAGCACGAGCGCGAGCGGCGCGAGCGCCCCCGGCGCGTGGCGGCCGACCAGCACGAACGCGCAGAGCGCGGTGCCCGCCACGAGACCCGCCACCGCGATCACCGGCGCATCGAGGCTGCCGGTTACCGACGGCAGGCTCGCGACGTTCCAGCGGCTCGGAGCGCCGGGCAGGTTCAGACCGCTGCGGGCGCCAGCGACCACGACCGTCAGCGCCGCGAGCACAGCCAGGGCCGTCCGCGCGCCCGACGGCCAACCCGCGCGCGTCGGCAACGCCAGTCCGAGCGCGACGAGCACGGGCGCGACCGGCTCGACGTAGCGGCCGTAGATGAGCTCGTCTGAGCGGGTCGCCGTCGCGAGCCACAGCGCCGAGATCGCGAGCAGGCCGAGGGCGGCCACGAGCAGCAGCGCAAGCATCTCGTCAGCCGGTCGGCCGCGTCGCGCCCGGATCCGCCGCAGGGCCGGCGGTAGGACATGCACCACGAGCAGCGCGACGATGCCGAGCGTCGCTGTCAGCAGGTACCAGCCCTGGCCGGCGAGGTTGCGCAGCAGGCCGTCGAGGTTGCCGAGCGGCGCGAACGCGCGGCGCACCTCGTCGACGCCGCGGCCGTGGTAGTTCGTCGCGATCAGCCAGTCGTTCAGCACCCGCGCGGCGACCATCCCCGCGGCGAGGACGACCAGGCCGCCGGCGGCAGCACGGAGGTCCAGACGGCGGCGGGCGGCGCCGGCGAGGAGCAGCACCGCGGTCAGCACGACCGCGACGAGCATGCGCCCGTGCACGGTCCACAGCGCCGCGGCGCACGCGCCGGCGGCCGCCGCCCAGGCGGTCGCCGCGCCGCGCGTGCGCGCCCGCAGCAGGAGCCCGACGCACAGCAGCCACGCGACCGTGAGCGGGAACAGCGCGTTCTCCGACAGCGCGACCTGCGACAGCGCGGTGACGCTCGGGTACGCCGCGCCCGCCAGCGCCGCCCACGCCGCGGCCGCGGGCGCGACGTCGAAGCAGCGCGCGAGCAGCGCGTACAGCAGCGGCGCGAGGCAGGCCGCCAGCACGGCGTTGACGACGAGCACGGCGTGGTACGTCGCGACGGGATCGGCGTCGAGTGACACGATCGGCGCGATGAGCAGCGAGTAGCCGCCGCGGTAGAACGGCGACGAGCCCATCTGCGCCGCCGTGCCGCCGCCGAGGATCCTCGCGTTGAGCAGGTAGCCGCCCTCGTCGGCCATGATCACCGGGCCCGAGCGCGCGAGGCTGATGACGAGCCGCAGGCCGAGCAGCGCCAGCGTCCCGGCCAGAAGCGTGCGCCGTGGCGGCATCCGCTCGGTCAGCGCGCTGACAGCGACCGCGAGCGCCGTCATCGCCCGCGCCGCACGGCGCGCCGTCCGCCGCGGGCGAGCAGGCGCCCGGGCAATCCACGGCGTACGGCTGTGCCGTGAATTGAGTTGCCGATCCAGTCTTCAAGGAAGCTGCGGACCGCCAGAAGGGCGTCGTCGAGCGTGCAAATCGGCACGCGGACGTCCGTGATGCCGTCCGAGACCGTGTTCTGGTCATCGGCGCGGTAGTTCGTAAGAAAGATCGTGCCGGCATGGTCTCCCGAGCGCGAGGTTGTAGGGCGTAACCACTGTTTCAGCGCGATTGAGCTCGATGTTCCCGACCAGAAAGTCAAAGATCCGAGGATGCGGCTCGAAGGCGTGGACATGCCCAGATGGGCCGACGGCGCTGAATGCCGCGAGGGCGGTGAGCCCGATGTTGGCACCGAGATCCACGAGCGCCTAGTGAGATTTCGGGCGAGCCGCGTGGTTCGGCGTTTTGGAAGTGAATTAGAGGAACCCGGGGATCGGCGTAGCCCAAGCAGGCCCTCGAGACGTTGCGTTGTCGATCCTTCGCTCACGTAGACCTGCCATTGCCCCACGGGTGGCAGAGGTCGGGCGACGTGAGCGACCGTCAGCGGGACTTGTCCCCCGATCCAGTACACGGTAGCCCCGGGCGGTGCCCGGCCACCGAGTCACGATCCTGCACCCGAATCGCGTCAGCCGTAGGCAGGAACGCGGCCATCCGGTACACCGAGAGCCGGTGCGGCAGCTTCAGCGACGGTGCGGAGAGAAAGAAGACGACCCCCGCAGCAGCAAGGACACCGGCAAGCGGAAGGCCGAGCCGCTCGTCCCGAGCAGCACCACCCGCGGCGACAGCGAACGCGGGTATGCAAACGGCGGCGTAGCCCGGCTTCCCGAAAAGCACGAACACGTATAAGAGGACGTAGGGGACCATCCATGCGGCCAGAAGCAGCCATGGCAGCCGGTGGTCGGTCCGCAATCCGCCCCGCAGGATGCCGAAGAGGAGAACGAGCAGCGACGGCGCTGCGCCGAGGACGATCGCGGCGATCGCCTGGACGGCGTTGTAGCGAGCGCCAGCGAAGGACGCGCCGTTGAGCAGCGACCTTCCATGCGAGGCACGGCTGTAGAGGCTGGAAGCGTGCAGGTAGCCGGAGAGGCCACCACTCTTAGCAAGGACGGGGATGACCCAGGCGGCGACGATCGCCGCGCCCACGGCGACGCCGATCAGCAGGGGCCAGCGCGGCGGCCGGCCGATCACCACCGCGAGTGCGCAGACGGGGAGGAGTAGGACGAGCATTGTCGGGCGGAACCCGGCGCCGATGGCGAGCGTCGGCGCAAGCGCCAGTGCACTCCGGGAATCACTTCGCTGCGCCACTCGCGCCGCCACGAGAACCACCAGCGGCCCGAACAAAGTCTCCGCGGGATAGACCGACACGATTGACGCGTAGTAGAGGAACAGCGGCGAAGCCGCAAGGAGCAGGGCGGCTATAGAGCCCGCGCGTGCCGCGAATAGCTCACGCCCCAGTAGAAACGTCGCAATGATGGCACCGACGCTCGCGATCAGCGCAAAGGCGAGATAGGCCTGCAGTGCACCGCCGAGCCAACTCAGCGCGTGCGCCGCGGCGACCACGAGCGGATATCCGGGCGGGTGGGGCTGCTGCAGGCGCACGTCGAAATGCCGCAGCGCGACCGCAAGGTTCGTCGAATCAAGCTCGGTCAGCGTCTGCGCACGAGCTACGGCGTGCACCCCTACGACCGCTGCGAGGGCAACCGCCAGCGCAATGCCCCGGCTGGGTGCGCCGCGTGAGATGCCCATGGTCATTGCCATCCTCGCACGGGACGCTCATCGGCCCTCAGGCCACGTCCGAACTGAACTGGCCCGGCCGCCGCCTCGATGCAGGCAGGGAATTTACGGCCCGGCCAAGTTCGACTCGCGCCGCCGCGAAGAGGTGGCCGTGGAGCTGGCACCTCCCATAGCTGGGATGTCGGCGCCCGGACCTCCCTGACTCCCTGACGCCCAGTCCCCGCGCACATCTATGCGCGGGATGCCGGCCGGCCGACCCTGCAGCACCCGCCGGAGAGTTGACGTTCCACAGGGTCTAGTCCAGCTGCGCCATTGGTGTGCCGAAGGCTGAGAGCAGCGTTCATCTCGGCGGCAACGCAATACCTACCTTGACCCAGTAAGTTCCACCTTTTTCAGAGTAGAGTCTCCCTTCTTTGAGGTAGAGGTCGGTGCCGGCTTGATAGCCGATGTGTGTAAGTTCCAACAAAACGGATTTACCTTTGGGAATGACTGTTCCTGTGACGCCCCCGACACGTTGGTTACCTGCCAGATTTTGGACATGCACATCCGCTTTACCTTCGCCCAATAGTTCCCTCCCTGACACATGTATTTCCACTACCACGTGTTGGGCCGAGACATTTACCGGTCCATAGAAGATAGTGTTTTCGGGCGCGACTTTGTCGGGCCCGTAAGATTCGGCTGGAACACTAACTACCTGGCCCCCCGTATAGACGCCTTCTCCGTACGTCGTGAACTGCAACGCTTCGACTCCTGCTTCACCTTTCCCCCCAAGTTCCACGAGCTTATACCTGCGTGGGCAGCGGCCCTTGCTGGTGGGAGTCTTGACCGGCTGACCCGCGGCTTTCGGTACGCATAGCTTCGTCCGTGTCAAGCCGGCAAAGGCCGCAGAGGCATTACCCACCGCGAACACCGCCAAGATAAGAATACCCACGCCTGCTACACCGACGCGCACAAGCCCTCCCTGATCGTTAGTTGAGCCCTTGAACCGTCTCATCACGCCCTCCTAGTCGTGCTCGATTACCTCGGATCAAAGGCGACGAGTCTAGCTGCCCGCAAGCCGCGAAATGCAGCCCCGCGTGCCCGAGCGCGTGGCGGCAGCGCCACCGGTCATGGCGACGGGCTCGGTGGCGCTTCTTCGATCAGCGCCGCAAGCGTGGTAGCGCCCTGCGCGCAGCCGAGCCGGGGCAGTTTGTAGGCGTCCTCGATCGTTTGTTTTCGCCCGTGTCCTCGTCGAAGGTCAAGATCACCGTGCCGTCTTCGCCGTACCACTTCGACGCCAGGATGCTCGGCATCAGCCCGCGCAGGTAGTTGTCGCTCGTTTCATTCGAGCAGTCGTGCACGTCGTTGCAGAGGTTGGGCGTTAGCCAGATGAACGGCGGCGCGGTGCCATTGGCCAGGTCGGTCTTCAGCGCGGATGCCTTCGCCCGCTGACACGACGTTGGGTCCGTTGACCCCCAGATGACCCGTGTTCGCCTGGAAGCGATCTATGCGGTCAGGTATAGGTTGGCGCCGGACATGCGGGATGCGCTGATCAACGCGTGCAGTGACGTCGATGAGGGTGTGCGCCGCAAGGCGATCGAGGCCCTCACTGAGCTCGATGATGAACGAACGCCCTGGCTGCTGAAAGCATTGCAGGATTCGGACCCCAGTGTTCGGCTGGGGGCGATCTACGCCCTCGAGGGCCGCTCAGCGCTCGGGCCTTCGAGTCGGCTTAGCGAGCCCCTCTTGGAAGCTATGAAGGCCGACGATGCGATCGTCCGCCGGGCCGCTGTGAGGCTCTTCGGTCGCTTGGAAGAACCAAGGACGGCCACGCCGCCAACGTAACCGGCTTGCCGCCGCGTGGATGGTCCGACCGTCGATCAACCGGCCCGGCTGGCGCAAGCCGTCGTTGGAGCGGAGTCTTCTTAGTATTCTTGTTGGACCATTTCTTGCGTCGCCTGCTGAGCCGCGGGCTACTATCGCCCGAGTCCCGAGGTTCGCCGTCTAGCGGAAAGCGGGCGGCTTTCAGGTTCCTGTGGTGGGCGACAAAGGCGAGTGATGGACAGCGGGCAGATAAATCGAGGCCTCGAGCGGGCGCTGGGCGTGTTCAAACGCCGCTGGCTGTGGATCGTGCTGTGCGCGGCGCTTCCCGCAGTCGCGGT
>VBHX01000067.1 GCA_005879945.1 Chloroflexota bacterium
CAGCGCGCGGGCCGCGCGCACCAGTGCCGTGATCGAACCCGAGTGCCCGATGCCGCCCTCGAGCGCCGCCCGCAGGGCGTCGGTGAACGGCAGCCGCAAGACTTCCATGTCCTGCTCGTAGGTCTCGGGATTGCGCTCTGAGGTGGTGATGCCCTCCGCTAGGAACATATGCGCGCGACCGGTCAGAAACGCGGCGCCGTGGACGACCCCAAGCAGTGTGTAGCGCGCGGCGACCAGTCCAGTCTCCTCCGCGAGCTCGCGGCGCGCGCACTTCAGCGCATCCTCGCCCGCATCGGTGGTGCCGGCCGGCACCTCCCACGACGACTCGTCCCATGCATGCCGCCACTGGCGCACGAGCATCGTGTCGGCGTTGTCGAAATAGGGGACGACAAAAGACGAGTCGGGATTGGTCACGACCGTGTACCTGGCTTCGGCGCCATCGGGAAATCTGATGATGTCGTCGCGAAGGAGGAACGGCCCGGAGCGTCCCGCGATGCTGGTGCGCACGACCTCGAACGGCCGGCGGGTGGCTGGATGTGGGAGCGTGCTCAGGGCGTTCCTCGCGTGACGGCCGCAACCGCCGCGGCGGCCGCGGCGATGTGGCGGGGATCGGGTCCGTAGTCGAACGGCGATTGGTCGCCGGCGAGCTGCTTGGCCTTCTCGACCAGCTCGGGATGATCATCGATGAACCGCGTGCTCAGGTTGCCGGCGCGGAAGTCGGCGCTGTCGATGATGGCGCGGTGATAGCTGATCGTGGTCGCGGGCCCGACAACGACGAACTCGCGCAGCGCCCGGCTCGCCCGCGCAATCGCCTCCGCCCGGTCGGAGCCGTGGACGATGAGCTTGGCCACCAGCGAGTCGTAGTGGGGGGGCACGTCCGAGCCCGGGCCGAATCCTGAATCGACGCGCACACCCGGTCCGGCGGGCGCCACCCAGCGCGCGATCCGCTTCGGGTTGGGCATGAACTTGCGCACCGGGTCCTCGGCGTTGATGCGCATCTCGATCGCGTGTCCGGTCCACGAAACGTCCTGCTGTGTGAAGCTCAGCGGCTGACCCGCCGCGACACGGATCTGCTCTTTGACCAGGTCGATGCCCGTGACGGCCTCGGTGATGGGGTGCTCGACCTGGAGGCGGGCGTTGACCTCGAGGAAGTAGAACTCGCCGTCGCTGAAGATGAACTCCACGGTGCCGGCGTTGACGTAGCCCGCGGCCCGCGCGGCTCGGATCGCCGCGTCGCCCATGGCCGATCGGATCTCGGGCGTGACTGCCGGCGACGGAGTCTCCTCCATGATCTTTTGATGGCGGCGCTGGATCGAGCATTCGCGCTCACCCAGGTGCACGGCATTGCCGTGGCTGTCGCAGATGACCTGGATCTCGATGTGCCGCGGCTTGCGTACGTAGCGCTCGATGTAGATCGTTGGATCGCCAAAGGCTGAACGCGCTGCCTGCGCGCTGGTCTCGATGGCCGCCGCGAGCTGGTCTTCGGTCTCGACCACCTTCATCCCAATCCCGCCGCCGCCGCCGGATGGTTTCACCATCACGGGCAGTCCAATGCTCCGCGCCGCGGCGATAGCGGCGGCCGGGTCGGATATCGCGCCGCTCCCCGGCGTCACTGGCACGCCGTTCTCCACCGCGAGCTTTCGGGCGGCGAGCTTCGAGCCAAGGGCGCGCATCGCGGAGCCCGGTGGTCCGATGAACTTGATGCCGGCGGCCCCGCATGCGTCCGGGAACGCCGCCTTCTCCGAAAGGAAGCCGTAACCCGGATGGATGGCCTCGGCGCCGCAGTCGTGCGCAACCTTGACGATTCGATCAAGCTGTAGGTACGACTCCGACGGCGGCGCGCCGCCGATGTGATGCGCCTCATCCGCGTAGCGGACGTGGATGGCGTTTCGGTCCGCGTCGGAGTACACAGCGGCCGTTGCAATGCCGAGCTCGCGACACGCGCGCATGACACGGATGGCGATTTCGCCCCTATTCGCAACCAAGATTTTCTTGAAAAGCTTGCTTTTCATTCCTTCAATCGGACGAGCTTCTTTTTCATCCGACCGCGAGCAGCGGCTGGCTCGGGCTGACGACCTCGCCCTCCCGTACGTAGACCTCGCGGACGGTGCCGGCCACGGTCGTGACGATGTCGTTTTGCATCTTCATCGCCTCGAGCACCGCGACCACGTCGCCGAGCTTCACAATGTCACCGACCTTGACCGGGATCTTGACGATGAGCCCCTGCATCGGCGCAATCACGGTGCCCTCGCCAACCTTCGGCGGGGCCGCCGTCGCTGCCGGCGCGGGTGATCCTCCACTGGTTGTCGCTCCGGCCGTGACGATCATCCCGCCGCCGCTCACCCGGACCTTGAACACCTCGCCGTCGACCTCGACATCGAACTCGGCGGCTGGCGGCGTGGTCGGAGGAGCCGGCGCCGCGGAGGCAGGCGCTGGGGGAGCCGGCGTTGCGGCCGGGTCACCATCCGATGTCGTCACGGCGGCTGGTCGCTTGTTCTCGCGCGCCGCGGGCGCGGGCTCGCGCAGATAGTCGATCGCCAGGTTGGGAAAGAGCAGCTGGATGAGCACCGAGTCGTCGCTGGTGTCGAGGTTCATCTTGCGAAGCTGCCGGCGCGCGGCTTCCACCTGCGGCTCCAGCAGATCCGCGGGACGGATGGTGATCGGCTCCTCACGGCCGAGGACCAGCCTGCGTAGCTCCGGGTCGGCGGGCACCGGAGGCCGTCCGTACAGCCCCTGCAGGTAGTCCTTCAGCTCCTGAGTGACGGTCGCGTAGCGCTCGCCGCCGATGACGTTGTAGACCGCCTGCGTGGCGATCATCTGCCGGATGGGCGCGACAAGTGGCGGATAGCCGAGCTCGAGCCGGACACGATTGACTTCTTCGAGCACCTCCGCCATGCGGTCGCCCGCGCCGTGCGCATCGAGCTGGTGGTGGATGTCCTCCAACGTCGCTCCGGGCATGTGGTAGCGGAGGATGCTCGCGTCGACGCGGTCCGCCACGGGGCTCAGCTGCTCGATGTGCTCGCGCTTCAGCGCCTCAACATCGCTCTGCACATCCCACATCTTGTCCAGGTCCAGGCCGGTGTCGTACTCGCCGCCATGCAGCGCGGCGACGACGCTCTCGGCCGCCGGCTGTGACGTGCCCCATGCGAGCGGTGACATGGCGACGTCGAGGATCTCGGCGCCGGCCTCGACCGCGGCCATGTACGCCATCGGTGCCATGCCGCTCGAGCAATGCGAGTGAACGTCGATTGGAACCTTGACGATTTGCTTGAGCGCGGTCACCAGCTCCCAGGTGGCCTGGGGGCTCAACAGCCCCGAGGTGTCCTTGATCACGATGTCGTGACAGCCCATGTCGACCAGCCCCTTGGCGAGCGAGCACCACAGCTCGAGGCCGTGGGCCGGTGAGATCGCGTAGCTCAGCGCCCCCTGCACCCTCTTCTTCGCCTTCAGCGCGGCGGCGATTGCCGCCTCCATGTTGCGGAGGTCGTTGAGGGGGTCGAAAACCCGAAAGACGTCGATGCCGTTCTTGGCCGAGTGCTTGATGAACAGCTCAACGGCGTCGTCGGCGAAGTTGCGGTTGGCGACGAGATTCTGGCCGCGAATCAGGGCCTGGATCGGCGTATGTGGTGTCGCCTTGTGCAGCTTGCGCAGGTAGGCCGAGGGATCTTCGCGACGCCGCACCTGGGTCTCGAAGGTGGCGCCGCCGAACGCCTCCATCGCGACGAATCCGAGCGCGTCCATCTTGGCGGCCACAGGCACGATCTCGTCGCCGCGCAGGTGGCCGCCGAGAAGAGACTGCTGCGCGTCGCGAAACGTGGTGTCGAGCAGGTGAACCCGAGACGTCTTCTTCGCCACTACGCCGGACCTGCGAGGGCCTCGCGCTTTTCGTGGTGGTGATTGGCCACCTGCTCGTCGGTGATCCCGATGATCCGCGCGGCAAGCCACGCGGCGTTCTTGGCGCCCGCCTCGCCGATGGCGACGGTCGCGACCGGAATCCCCGCCGGCATCTGCACGATCGAATAGAGCGAATCCATTCCGCCGAGATGCTGCGTTGGCACCGGCACGCCGATGACCGGCAGGTCAGTCCATGCCGCCACGACACCTGGAAGGTGCGCGGCGCCGCCGGCCGCCGCGATCACGACCTTGAGCCCGCGCTGCCGCGCGGACATAGCCCATTCCATGACGCCCCGCGGGTTGCGGTGCGCCGAGCAGACCTTGACCTCGTGCGTCAATTCGAGCTCGTCGAGAACTTTGACGCACGACTCCATGAGCGGCAGGTCGGACTTGGAGCCGAGGATGATGCCGACGACAGGCTGCACTAGATGGCCTCCAGGGCTATGTCGCTTCTGTAGAAAGCCCCCTGGAATCGTACCTGCCGGGCCCCGGCAAGCGCCTTCTCGCGTGCCTCTGCCACAGTGTCACCGAGCGCGACGGACGTCACCACCCGGCCCCCGTCCGTGACCAGGCCGTGGCCCGGCTCGAACCGGGTACCAGCATGGAAGATCTGCACGCCGCGAGGCATCTCCGCCAGGCCCCGGATCTGAAAGCCTGTCTTCACCAGCGCGTCATCCGGATAGTTCGCGGATGCCACCACGACCCCAACCGCCGGCCGCGCGCTCCAGGCCGGCTCGGGAAGGCTTGCGAGCGTGCCCTTCGCGGCAGCCAGCGCAAGGACGACGAAGTCCGACTCCAGTCGCGGCAGGACGACCTGGGCTTCGGGGTCGCCGAAGCGGGCGTTGAACTCCAGCGTGCGGATGCCGGATGGCGTGAGCATCAGGCCGGCGTAGAGGACGCCCTGAAATTCATCGCCAGAGTCCGCCAGCTCGCGCACCGCGGGCCGGAGGACCTTTTCCAGGACCTCGTCGAGGAGGGCGCCGCCCACGCCCATGGGCGGCGAGTAGGCGCCCATGCCCCCCGTGTTCGGCCCGCGATCGCCGTCATGGGCGCGCTTGAAGTCGCGCGCCGGCGCCAGGGCGACGACGTCCTTGCCGTCGGTGATGCCGAGCACCGAGAGCTCCGGCCCCGTGAGCTTCTCCTCGAGGACGATCGTGGAGCCGCTGCGCCCGAAGCGGCTCTCGACCAGCATCGAATCGATCGCGGCGCTCGCTTCGTCGACGCTCGCGCAGACGACGACTCCCTTGCCTCGCGCCAGTCCATCCGCTTTCACGGCGACCTGCCCATCGCGCTCACGAGCCCAGGCGCGCGCCCGCGTGGGATCCGTGAAGACGGCGAAGTCGGCCGTGGGAATCGCGGCCCGGACCATCAGGTCCTTGGCGAAAGACTTGCTCGACTCGATGCGGCCCGCACCGCGATTTGGACCGAAGACGTTGAAGCCCGCGCTGCGCAGCGCATCGCCAACACCCGCATCCACAGCCGCTTCGGGCCCGAGCACGACCAGGCCGAGGCGCTCGCGCTTCGCGAAATCGACGATGCGGACCACGTCGGCGGCGCCGATCGGTATGTTTCGCGCCATCCCCCCCGTGCCGCCGTTGCCCGGTGCGCAGTAGACGCGTTCGACCAGGTCCGACTGCACACACTTCCAGACCAGCGCGTGCTCGCGCGCCCCCGACCCGATGACGAGAACCTTCAATTGAATATCGCCATCGCGGCCGGGGTCACGATCTGATGTGCATCGCCCCAGTCCACCGCTTCGGACTGAGTAGGGGCACCTGGTTTGCGCCAGTAGCGACGGCCACTCGCGCGCCATGTTGCATCGGCGTGACGGCGCGCTCGTAACAGTGCCAGCGCATCACCAGCACGAGGGTCATCCAGCTTCTTCAGCAGCGCCAGCGCCCGCAGGCCGTTAAAGAAGTCGTAATGCCAGTAGTGCGGCCAATGGATGTGCTGCCACTCCGGATGGATCGGCTCGCCAGTCGTAGCCGACCGGTACAGCCTGTGGCTGAGCAAGAGATCGCCCGCACGTTGCGCCGCGTCGAGGGCATCGCGGTCGCCCGTGGCGCGGTGATACTCGGTGAGTCCCCAGATCGGGGCGAGACTCTCGTGGAACGAGGAGCGGTGGGCGCTCGGAGTCGCGTCGCAGTTCCAGCCGCCGTCGGGCCACTGCGCGCTAAGCAGAACGTCGACGAGGCGGCGAACCTCCTTCTTGCGTGACATGCCCAACCGGCAGCAGACGGCAAGTGCGTTTCCCTCCATCGACGCATGGCGCCGCTCCTTTCCAGCGACAACGTTTGGCACCGACGGAGCGGCAATCCAGTCGAGCACGGTGTTCGCGGCGGCACGCGTGTTGGCGTCGGTGGCTGGGGCCCCGAGCTCGATGAGCGAAACGAGCCTCCAGTGGGCACCGGTCCATTTGCTGTATGGGTGGACGCCGAATCCGCCGTCCCGGCGCTGTCCGCGGAGGAGCCCGGTGATCATCCTCTTGCGCCACGCCGGGTCCAGGCTGAGGTTGAGAGGCCCTACTCCCACTCGATGGTGCCCGGCGGTTTCGACGTGATGTCGAACACGACCCGGTTGACGCCTTTGACCTCGTTGACGATCCGATTGCTGATGCGCCCGAGCACCTCGTACGGCACGCGCGCCCAGTCCGCGGTCATCGCGTCCTCGCTGGTGACGACCCGGATCGCGACGACGTTCGCGTACGTGCGATAGTCGCCCATCACGCCCACGGTCTCGAGCGGCGTCAGCACAGCGAACGACTGCCACACCTGTCGATACAAGCCAAAGTGCTTGATCTCGTCCACGACGACCCAGTCAGCGTTGCGAAGGATCTCCAGTCGCTCGGCCGTGACCTCGCCAAGGCAACGGATGGCCAATCCCGGCCCCGGGAACGGCTGCCGATACACCATCTCCTCGGGCATCCCGAGCTCGATGCCGACCGCGCGCACCTCGTCCTTGAAGAGGTAACGCAACGGCTCGATCAGCTGAAAGCGCAGGCCGGGCGGCAGACCGCCCACATTGTGGTGGGTCTTGATCTTCGCCGCGGTCGCCGCGACGTCGGGTGCGGTCGATTCGATCACATCCGGATACAGCGTGCCTTGCGCGAGAAAGTCGATGTGCCCGAGGCTCGAGGCCTCGGCTTCGAAAACGGAGATGAACTCGCGGCCGACGACACGCCGCTTCTCCTCCGGGTCGGTGACACCGCGCAGCGAATCGAGGAAACGCGCGGTCGCGTCGACGTAGCGAATGTTCATGTCGAGGTTGCCGTGCATCACGGCCAGGACCCGTTCGGGCTCCTCCTTCCGCAGCAGCCCGTTGTTTACGAACACGCAGGTCAGCTGATCGCCGACCGCGCGGTGGACCAGCGTCGCCGCCACCGCCGAGTCCACGCCACCCGACAGCGCGCAGATCACCCGTCCAGTGCCGACCCGGGCGCGGATGCTGTCGACCGCGTCAGCGATGAAGGAACCCGCCGTCCACGACGGGTCGCACTGGCACACGCGATACAGGAAATTCCGCAGGACCTCGCGGCCGCTTGGGGTGTGGACGACCTCGGGATGGAACTGGATGCCGAAGATGCCGTTGCCGTCGGTGAAGGCGGCCACCGGTGAGTTGCCGCTGGAGGCGAGGGCGTGAAAACCCGGAGGCATCTCGGTGACGGCGTCACCGTGGCTCATCCAGACGGGCAGCTCGCCATGGAGGCCGTCGAACAGCGGGCCCGGCTCGCGGACCGCGACGAGCGCCGGACCGTACTCGTGGGCGCGGCCGGGGTCGACCTTGCCGCCGAGATGATGGGCGATCAGCTGCATCCCGTAGCAGATGCCCAGCACGGGAATGCCCGCGCGCAGAGCCTTGGGGTCGACCTGTGGGGCGCCAGGTTCGTACACGCTGGCGGGTCCGCCGCTGAGAATCAGCCCCGCAGGATGGCGATCCTTGAGCTCTGACCATGGTGTGGTGCCCGGGACCAGCTCGCAGTAGACCTTCGCCTCGCGGACGCGGCGCGCGATCAGCTGGCTGAACTGCGACCCGTAATCGAGGATGAGGATGGTTTGCTGCTCAGACGGCCTCCCGCGGCTACGCTGCGTGGACCCCAGTGGAAGGGCAGGGGCTTCCGTCACAGCCCTGCTCAACTCAGGCCTTGCCCATGCCCACGTGCTGCGACTGCTGCAGTGACTTGCCCTCCGAGGTGATCGAGGGCGCGATGACCATGTCGACGTGCTGGAACTCGGCGATGTCGTGGGCGCCGCAGACGCCGAGCGCCGATCGCACCGCCCCGGCGAAGTTCTGGCTGCCGTCGTCGACGCGCGCCGGGCCGAGAAGGATCTCCTTCAGGGTCGCTTTGGTGCCAACGTGAATGCGGGTGCCGCGCGGGAGGTTCGGGTCGGGCGTCGCCATGCCCCAGTTGTAGCCCTTCGAGGCGGACTCCTCCGAGCCGGCGAGCGGCGTCCCGATCATCACGGCGTCCGCCCCGGACGCGAAGGCCTTGCATACGTCGGCGCCGATTCGCATTCCGCCATCCGTGATCACCGCGACGCGCATGCCGCCGCGGCGCATGTATTCGTCCCGCGCCGCCGCGATGTCGGCCGTCGCGGTCACTTGCGGCACACCAACGCCGAGGACGCCTCGCGTGGTGCAGGCGGCCCCAGGGCCGACCCCGACCAGGATTCCGGCGATGCCCGTCTCCATCAGCTCGAGCGCCGTCTCGTAGTGCACGCAGTTGCCGACGACGACGGGGATGTCACAGCGCGCGACGAGATCCTCGAATGCGAGCTGGTGATATGACCGTGAGGAGTGGCGCGCCGTCAATACCGTGCCCTGGACAACGAGGACATCCGCGCCCGCCTTCTGCACCAGCTCCGTGCGCTCATCGGCGCGGGCAGGCACGGTCGACACCGCGCACAGGACGCCTGCTGCCTTGATCGCCTTGATGCGCTCGGTGATGAGCTGCGGCTTGACCGGCTCTCGGTAAACCTCTTTGAGGACCGCGTTCACTGTTGCCTTGTCGGCCGCGGCGATGCGCTCGATGATCGGACGCGAATCCGCGTAGCGCGTGTGCACGCCGTCGAGGTTGAGGACCGCGACGCCGCCGAGCTTGCCCATCGCGATGGCGAAGTCGACGTCGACTACTCCATCCATGGCCGCGCCCCACACGGGAATGTCGAGGCGGAAGCGATCGCCCATCGCAAACGAGATGTCGACCTCGTCGGGATTAAGCGTCACGCCACCAGGGACCAGCGCGACCTCGTCGAAACCGTATGCGCGTCGTGCGCGACGCCCGATCCCGATCTCGAGGCCAGACTGCTCCCCGGTCACCGCTTCACGGGTTGCGATCCGGCTCTGATTCAGGGTGTGCTTACTCCAATGGCAGCGGGGTTCGCTGAATTATAGGTGGTCACATATCCTTAATGCATGTATCGGACGCTCGAGTACCTGCGGGGCATCTCCGACTCCGACGCACGCCGGCTGCGCGCCGCCGGCATCAGGCACACCAACCAACTCCTACACCGCACGTCGATCGAAATCGATCGCCAGCGACTTTCGAAACGCACCGGCATCTCGGTCGCTCGTCTGCTCGAGTTCGCTCATCAATGCACGCTCATGGAGGTGTCGGGGATGGAGCGCCACCGGCAGACCGTGCGGCGCTTTGGCATCGAGACAATCAAGGACCTGCGAGCGCAGGATGCGGATGACCTCCACTCGAAGCTGGTGGACGCGATCGGACTTGCCGGCGCGCCCAGCCGCTCGGACGTCCAGTACTGGATCAGCCAGGCGACCGCGCTCGACATCATCGAGGAACCCGAGCCCGCGCCACCGCTCCCCGTCGTCACCTAGACCTAGTCCCAGCCTGTTCGCTCGCGGAGCCAGGCCAGGGCGATCTGTCCTTGCGCCGCCTGGAAGGCTCGGACGGTGGGAATTCCGGGCGGCGGCGGCCTGTGCGAATGACCGAGGAAGTACCCGGTCAGCGAAGCGATGACAGCGTTCATCGCGCTATCGTCGACAGTTCCCAAGGGCGCCATTCGCAGCATCTCTTCGGGCTCAGGGCCGCCCTGCATGTACACCGAAGGCGCCAGCGCAAGCCACTCGACGAAGGGTGCACCGATCCTCGCCCACGGCCAGTCGACGAAGTAAACACGGTTCCCCGCAATGAGGATGTTGTCGGCCCGGACGTCGAAATTCAGCAGCGTTCGGCCCGAGACGGCGTCGGGCGTCTTTGCCTCGAGCTCGATCAACCGCTCGATGTTCCGGCTCGACCAATCGTCGAGCGGTGCTTTCGTCTC
>VBHX01000068.1 GCA_005879945.1 Chloroflexota bacterium
GTCGACGGATCTGGAGGCTTGGAAGGCCGGCCGCTGAGGCCGTGCCCGCGTTGGTCGAGGGCGACGAGATGCCGGCCTCGGAGCTCCCGCGCCAGGCGGTCCCAGTAGCGGGCGTTGGAGCTCAGTCCGTGCAGAAGAAGCACCGGAGGATCGGGCCGCGCTTCACCTTCCGGGCGCCACTCGACGTAGTGAAGATCAAAACCGCCTCGATTGAGCCATCCGTCGGCCGGTTCTCTCACCGGACCCTAGCCTAGCCCGCGGCGGCCGCTACTTTCTCTTCCTGTACTTGCTTGCCCTGGCTGGCGGCCGGCCGCTGTCGGCGCCTGATCAGCAGCGTCGTCAGAGCGGTGAAGGCGAGGAATGCGATTGGTACGACAAGGGTCGCTTTCATGGCGTCGATGTATCCGCTGACGAAGACATCGTGGGCGAGGGCGGTGATCTGATGCTGAACCGACGGCGGTAGGCCGGCGGGCAGCTTGGCGCCGTTCTGGCCGGTGCCGATCTGAAACCCATTGCTCGCGACCGAGCTGAACGCGGCGATGAACTGGTCGCGAGCGCTCGGCGGCAGTGCGCCGGCGTGGCTGACAGCCTGGTTATGCAAGGTCGTCGCGAGCTGGTTCTGGAGCAACGCACCCACAACCGCGCTGCCGACGGCGGCGCCAAGCTGGCGGGTGGTGTTGAGGATGCCCGATGCCGCGCCTGACATCTGGGGGGAGATGTTGCGCATCGCCACTGTTGTCATTGGCGCGAAAGTCATACCCATGCCTGCGCCGGCGATGATGGCCGGCGCCAGGAAGGTGAGCCACGTGGAGTCGGGGCCCGCTACGTACGTGACCAGGCCGAAGCCAATCGTGAACAGGGAGATGCCCGCGAGCAGGATGTACTTGCCGCCAACCTTGTCGGCAAAGCGTCCGGCGAATGGCGCCACGACCATGGACATAAGCGACATCGGTGCGAAGGTGAGTCCCGCAGTGAGGGCTGAAAAGCCGCGCACCGACTGCAGATAGATGACGATCGGCAGGAACAGGCTGAGCATGCCGAAGCTGATCGCGGCCGCGATCCAGTTGGCGACCGCGAAATTTCTGTTTCGAAACAGCGAAAGCGGCATGAGGGGTTCGGCCTGGAATCGCTCCCAGACGATGAAGACCGCTAGAAGCAAGACGCCGCCGATGATGACTTCCGGAATCGTGATTCCGTAGGATCCTATCTCGCCCCAGTTGAAGCGCTGTCCTTCGATCAGGCCGAAGACGACGGCGAACAATCCTGCGGTAGCGAGAACGACACCCATGATGTCCCAGCCGTGGCGCCTACCTGGCCGGATGTCAGGGATGATCGCGAAGGTTGCGATCAGCGCCGCGATTCCGATGGGGACGTTGACGAAGAAGATCCACTGCCAGCTGATGTAGGTGACGATGGCGCCCCCGACGGTGGGTCCGGCGATTGTCGCGAGTCCCGCCACTCCACCCCAGACTCCAAATGCGGCGCCGCGCCGCTCGGGCGGAAAAAGAGTGGATCAACTCGCCCGCATTCTGGGAGAGACCGCATAGCGCCGATGCGACTGTGAAGATGAAAAGACCGATTGCAAATAGATTCCGCTGCCCGTACAGATCGCCCAAGCGTCCGGCGGTGATCAGCAGCACTGCGTAGACCAGGATGTATGCGTTCAGCACCCACAGGATCTGGTCGAGCGTGGTGTTGAGCCCGGCGCTCATGGCCGGGATGGCGACGTTGACGATGGTGGTGTCGAGCAGAATCATGAAAAATCCGCTCGTGAGCACCACGAGGACCAACCAGGGGTTAGTGCGTGCTTGCGCCATGACTCCTCCTTAACCCTTCATGGCCGGACTCAATTCCGACCTTCCACTCCAGCTTTCCATCGATGATTTCTTTCTCCAACTTGCGGACCCATTTCCGCTCCGCGTCGAGCATCGCGATCTTGTGTTCGATCTCGATGAGCGAAAGTCGTGAGAGACCCTGTTTATGCAGCTCGGCCAACACGTGCTCGAACTTGGCGACGTGCGCGTCAAGGAGCGATGCTCTTTCGTTGAGGTGACTCGCCGCCTGCTCTGCTGTGAGGTGGTGCATGAACAAGAGGCCGGCCACGAATTGCGGGTACTCGCGCATCGGCTTGCGAAGCAGCTCGCCCAGCGTGCGGCCGAGAACTTCGCGGCCGGCATCGGTGAGCTTGTAGATGGTTCGCTCGGGGCGCCGGCCTTCCTTCTCGCGTTCGGCGGAGAGGATCCAGCCGTTGCGTTCGAGCACGTCAACCGTGTGGTAGAGGGTGCCGAAGTTGAGGCGGATGAACTCGTCCTGGTGGCGCTCGCGCATGGTTGACGCCATCTCGTACGGGTGCATCGGTCGCTCGTCGAGGAGCTCCAGGATCGAAAGCGCCAGTGGAGAGGAGACCTCCACGTCCAATCCAGTCATATATTCCACACGGAGTATATGAAATCGGATATACGGTGTCAAGTACTCCGTTCGGAGCGCCTTAACAGGCGGGGTTGGTACCCGATAGAAAAGGTCATAGCCTGGCGCCAAGGTGCGACGGCTCGGGGGAGGGGAGCCGATCCGATGGGAGGGCCCACCAAAGGAATGTCCAATTTGCGCGGCGCAACCGGCACCCGCGAAAGAGGGTAGTTACCGTTGATGCATGCGCAGGCAGCGGCCGAAGCTCTCCCCATGAGCGGCTCCCAGGACGGCCGCGTCGTGGCCGCCGGCCAGCTCATCCGGCAGGCGACCGGCGGCGACCTCGAGGCGTTCGAGGAAGTTGTCCGCCGCATGCAGCGACGCGTTTACGGCTTCGCTTACCAGCACCTTCGCGACCTCGACGAGGCCTACGATCTCACCCAGGAGATCTTCGTCAAGCTCTATCGCAACCTCGCCCGCTACGACGCGGAGCGCCCTTTCGAGCCCTGGTTCTGGAAGCTGGCCGCCAACACGACCATCAACTACCGCCGCAAGCGCGTGCCCGCGCCCACCGACCAATCCGCGGACCAGGGCGCAGTCGGGACCGAATCCCTGGGCGGCCCCGCCCACGACCCCGCCCTCGTCGACGCGCTCGCGCAGCTCGACCCCGCATATCGGCTGCCAGTGCTGCTCCACTACTACGCAGACCTCCCGCTCGAGCAGGTGGCCCTGAGCCTGAACCTGAGCGTGCCGGCCATCAAGTCGCGACTCCATCGCGCGCGAGCCCTCCTCCGCAACTCCCTGGCTGAATCCGAGGAGGCCGGAAACCAATGAGCGCCCTCGCGTGCGCGCGCGTGCGCGTCTTGCTAGAAACCTATGTGGACGGCGATCTGGCCGTCACAGACCCGAGGGCCGCGCAGGCCGTTCGTGAGCACCTCATGACCTGCGCCGATTGCCGCCGTCAGCACGAGCAGGCGGTGTCGCTGCCATATCGCATGAAGGCCCTCCGCTCACCGGCGCCGCCGGCCGGGCTGATCACCGGTGTGATGAGCTCGATCGCGCCCGCGCCGCAGGCTTCGCGCTGGGCATGGGGCCTACTGGTCCCGGAAGCGCTACTGGGTGCATTCATCTTGTGGTACCTGTCCGGTCTCGATGGCTTGACCGCGATCGCTTCCGGCGCGTGGACCGACCTTCAAGGTCTCGCGGTCTGGGGCGCCGGCACGGCTCCACTGCCTCGGATCCCGGTCGCTGACGTTTTGCTTCTCGCTGCGTTCATCGCCTTGACTGTGATCGCCGCCTATCACCTGTCGGTGCTGGCGAAGCTCGACGAGCATGCCGTGCCGCGCCTCCACGAGCACCGCCGCGCGTGAGCGACCAACCCGAGAGTGAGGGCGCGTCAACAGATGACGCGCCCCAAAAGCCTGCTCCGCCGCCGCTGTCGTCCGGGCCGGCTGGCCCGCCGCCAGTCGCCAGGCGTTGGGGTTGGCTTCTGCTGGTTGCGGCTCTGGCCAGCCTCGGCGTGATCTTGGCTGTCGCCGACACCGCGCTGTACGGCCCTTCGCTGGGCCAGTACGCGACCCTGGTCATCGGCCCATCCGAGGTAATAACTGTTCCGCGCCAAACCCCCAGACCCGATCGATTTATTCGCACAAAGCCACCGGGCCGGATCACGTTCGCGGCGCCATTCGGCACGCTGGGAACGATCAGCCCGGTCCAGGCCCTGCGCGCATTTCTGAGCAACGGGGCCGGCCTCGTGCTAGTCGCCCTTGCGCTCCTACTTCTGTTTCCCAACCGGGCGCGGACAGCCGTGGAACGGCTCGAGGGCAGTTATGGGCCGGCGATCGCCCTGGCGGCGGGCGTCGCGACGTTCCTGCTGGCATTGGGCGCCGTTGCGCTTTTGCGTTTCACCCTGCTCTTTCTGGTCGTCATCCCCGCGGTCCTGGTGATCGCGCTCGGCGCCGCCCTGTTCGGAATCGCGTGCATCGGCCTGGCGATCGGGCGTCTGCTGCAAAGACGGCTTCACCTCGGGCCGGCGCACCCGCTCTTGGCGGCACTGGCTGGAGCGCTGGTCGTCTTCGACCTGGCGGTCATCCCGTACGTCGGTGCGGTCGCGCTCGTCGCGGTCGCACTCGGCGGACTCGGGCTGGCCGTGGTCACGCGTTTCGGCTCCGAGGGCGGCTGGTCGTTCAACGACCTCGATTGGTAACCCAAAAGCGATGGAGGTGAGGTTCGATTGTTGAAGAACACGAGGCTGGTGGTCGCGGGCCTGGCAGCGATTGCACTGGTCCTGGGCGGTCTCATTTATCGCGACGTTTTTGTGGGCACCAAGAACACGGCCAGCGCACTGAACCTCTACACCGTCGCCAGACGCACAGTCATCGCGAGCGTTACCGGCACCGGAAACCTCGTGCCCGCCGAGCAGGCCAACGTCAGCTTCAAGGTAAGCGGAACGCTGACCGAAATCGACGTCCGTGTTGGTGATCACGTGAGCGCCGGTCAGGTGCTGGCCCGAATCGAGCCCACTCCGCAGCAGAACGCGCTCGCGAGCGCGCAGGCCAACCTGGCCATTGCGCAGGCGAACCTGCAATCGGCACAGACGCCCTTGACATCCACTCAGATCGCGCAGCTTCGAGACAACGTGGCGACCGCGCAGCAGCAATACAACGACACCGTCGCCCAGGTCAATCTCACCAACACCCAGGATGCGAACCAGGTCGCGGCCGACCAGACCCAGCTCGCCAACGATCAGGCATCCCTGGCGGCGAGCTTCGCGTACCAGCAGGACAAGTCCAACCTGGCGGCGGCGCAGGCGCAAACGACCACCGACTCGGCCAAATTCACGGCCGACGGCTGCGTGCTTGCGAATGCACCTTTCGCAACCGATCCCTGCAAGACCGACTTCACCACCGTCCTCGCCGATCAGGCAGCAGTAACCGCCGACCAGAACAAGGTCAACCTCGACCAGGCGCAGGTGAACGCGGACCAGTCGCGGCTGAACCAGGACACCGCTAAGCAGCAGTCGGACAAAACCAGCGGACAGCGCAGCATCAACCAGGCGTCCACGTCGGTGACAAGCGCGCAAGACAACCTCAACACACAGACCGAGAGCAAGCCAAACCAGATCCTTTCGGCGCAAGCCCAGCTCGCTAGCGCGCAGGCGGCCGTGCAGACGGCCCAGCAGAACCTCAACGCGACCACGCTCGGAGCTCCCATCGATGGGGTGGTCAACAGCATCAACGGCGTCGTCGGCGAGACGGCAGTGACCGGCACCGGCACCACGTCCCAAGCCCCGGGTACGCAAGCTCCGCTGCCAAGCAGCACCGCGTCGAGCGCCTTCATTGTCATCGGCAACGTCAGCGGACTCGAGGTCGTGATTCCGTTCGCCGAATCCGACGCCTCGAAGCTCGCCTTCAACCAGGACACCCAGGTCAACTTCGACGCCGTCCCCAACCTGACCATCAGCGGTCACATTGTTGCCGTGGCCAGCGCGGCCACGGTTCAGAGCGGGGTCGTCAACTACTACGCCACCGTGTCGTTGAATCAGACCAATCCCGCCCTCAAGCAGGGCATGACATCGAACGCGACGGTAACCGTGAGTAGGGCAGCCAACGCGATCGTTGTCCCCAACCTGTCGATCACTCGGCTCGGCGGCCAGGCGTACGTCAACGTCTACGCCGGCGGCAAAGCGATCCAGACGCCGATCGAGGTCGGCGTTGCGGGCGACCAGTACACCGAGGTCACAGGTGGTTTGAACGAAGGCGCCCAGGTCGTGATCCCCACCCTCAGGGTGGCAGGCTCCAGTGGCAGCATCCGCAGCGGCGGTGGCGGTGGCGGCGGTGGCGGCGTTCGCATCGGCACCGGCGGATGATCACGCTCGAGGCCATCACCAAGACCTACCGTATGGGCAAGGTCGAGGTCCCTGCGCTGCGAGGCATCGACCTCGTCGTCGAAAAAGGCGAGTTCGTCGCCATTATGGGGGCGAGCGGCTCGGGCAAGTCGACGCTCATGAATATCATCGGCTGCCTCGACGTGCCGACTAGCGGTCGTTACCTTCTCGACGGCACTGAAGTCGCGAGGCTCGACGACAACCAGCTTGCCACGATACGCAACCGAAAGATCGGTTTCGTTTTCCAGAGCTTCAACCTCATCCCCAGAACCACGGCGCTCCATAACGTGGAGATGCCGCTGATCTACGCCGGTGCGCAGAACCGGCGGCCGCGGGCAATGGAGGCGCTGCAGGCGGTCGGACTCGCCAACCGGGCGGACCACCAGCCGACCGAGCTCTCGGGCGGTCAGCAGCAGCGAGCCGCAATCGCCCGCGCGCTGGTGACCAACCCCGCGATCCTCCTGGCCGACGAGCCCACAGGCAACCTGGACACGGCATCGAGTGTCGAGATCATGAAGCTGCTCACGCAGCTCAACCGGGAGCACGCTCGGACCATCGTCCTGATCACTCACGAACGGGACATCGCCGTGTTCGCGCAGCGGACCGTCGAGCTGCGTGACGGCCTGATCCTCAGCGACGAGAGGCGGGCGGCGTGAACATCTTCGAAGCGCTGCGGGTCGCTGCCGCGGGCCTGCTGGCCAACCGCTTGCGCAGCTCGCTGACCATGCTCGGGATTCTCATCGGAGTCGCAGCGGTGATCCTGCTCGTCGCGGTCGGCAACGGCGCGAGCGTGCAGATCAACAATCAGATCCAGGCGCTGGGTGCCAACGTCATCTTCGTCTACCCCTCAAACGCCAAGAGTACGGGTGGAGTCTCACAGGGGTTCGGCACCAGCCAAACGCTGACGATGGCCGACGTCGACGCCATCAACAGCAAGCAGCAAGACCCTGACGTCGTCGCCGCGGTTCCCATCGCTCAGACCGGCGGCCAGATCACTTACGCGAATCAGAACTACTTCGCTCCGACCACAGGCACCTCGGTTGAATTCCCGCAGGTGCGTGATTACCAGATCGCCGAAGGGTCTTTCTTCACTCAGGATGACGTGGCCGCACAACACCGGGTCGTCGTCCTCGGCCAGACGGTGGTCACCAGTCTGTTCGGCAACACCGACCCGGTCGGCCAGACGATCAAGATCAGCCGCCAGAGCTTTCGTGTGATCGGTGTCTTCGCCGCCAAAGGTGGAACCGGGCTCGGCTCTCAGGACAACGTCGTCGTCGCGCCGATCACCACCGTCTGGGCCTACCTGAGCGGCGCGCGCGGCAAGAACATCAGCCAGATCGTCATCTCTGCGTCCTCGCCGAGCACCGTCACGCAGGCCGAGACGGAAATCACTGCCATCCTGCTGCAGCGTCACCAGATCTCGGACCCGAGCCTGGCCGACTTCCAGCTCCAGAGCCAGCAGGACATCCTCAACCAGGCCAACTCGATCGCCACCGCGCTGACCCTCGTGCTCGGAGCCATCGCGGGCATCTCGCTGGTGGTGGGTGGGATCGGAATCATGAACATCATGCTGGTCACGGTCACAGAGAGGACGCGCGAGATCGGGATCCGCAAAGCCATCGGCGCGCGTTGGCGCGACGTGCTGATGCAGTTCCTGATCGAGGCCATGTTCCTGAGCGGTCTTGGCGGTGCGTTGGGCATCGCGCTGGGGGCTGCGCTCGCGCTGGAGGCGCCCCGGATTCCCGCGATCGCGAGCTCGAGCTTTCCGCCGCCGGTCGTATCGGTCCCGTCAGTGCTGCTTGCGTTCGGCGTATCCGTCGGCATCGGCCTGTTCTTCGGCATCTACCCCGCCAATCGCGCGGCGCGGCTGCACCCAATCGAAGCCCTGAGACACGAGTGAGGAGCGAACCTGATGAAAACATACGTGATTGCTTTGGCCGTCCTGATTGGCGTGCTCGGCGGCTTCTATGGCGGCTACAAGGTCGGCCAGAACAATGTGATCGCAAGCTCGAACAGCGGCGGCACACGCGCGAGCAATACGGGCGGGTCGAGCCTCAATGCAGGCGGCAGAGGCTTTGGCGCGGTGTGTCCCTCACCGGGCGCAACGCCGCCGCCCACGGGCTCCCAGGGCCTGGCGCGCGGGACCGTGACCAATCTCAGCGGAGCCTCGATGACGGTGACCAACACGAACTGTGATGTGAAGGTGACGTTCGGTCCGACGGTGACGATCCAGAAGCAAGTGTTGGGCTCGACCGCGGACCTCCAGGACAACCTGACCGTGACGATTACGGGGACCCGCCAGGCGGACGGATCGATCCTGGCGCAGACGATCGTGATTGGAACCGGAGGAGGGGTTCGCACCGGCGGAGGAGGCGGGACCGGCACCGGCTCGAGCAGCGGCGGGGGTTAGCGCTCGGCCGTGTCCACCCGCCTGGCCTGGGCGCTGGTCGCGCTTGTGCTCGGCCTCGCGGGCTGGTTGATGCTCCTCAACGAGGTGCTCGGCATCACGGGCTATGTGGTGGTGGGGGTCGGAGTTGGGATCGGTTGCGCGGTGGTGGGCAGCCTCGCGCACGACGCGCTCGCGGGTCCTCGCGAAAGGCTGTGAGGACGGCGCCTTCTTAATAGGCAGGGTTGGCGGCGGGAGTTGCGCCCAGTAAGGTCGACAGCAGGTGTGTTCGGCTCGGGGGAGGGGAGCCAGATCGAAGGGAGGGCCCGCCAAAAGACCGTCCTTCTGGTCAGGCGGCTCCCAAGGGCTTCTCGTACCAGCCCACATCCCAGTAGCGGTCGAACTTGCGTCCCTGCTCCGTGAAATGGGCCACCCGCTTGAAGCCGAACCGCTCGTGCAGCGCTATCGAAGCCTGATTCGGCAGCGCGATGCCGGCGTAAGCCCGATGCAGGTCCTTGCCTTCGAGTGATTTGAACAGCTCCTCATACAGCTTGGTCCCGATTCCGCGTCCAACTGCGTCGGGCGCGAGATAGATGCTTGTTTCCACCGAGGTCTCGTAACCGGGCTTCGACCGAAACCGGCTGCTGCTCGCGTACCCGACAACGGCGCCATCCGACACACCGACAAAGACGCGGTATCGCCCCGAGTTGTCGTAGTGCTCGAACCACTCCCGCCGAGCATCGAGTGTCATCGGCTCGATGTCGAACGTGAAGTGAGTCTCGAGCACATAACGGTTGTAGACGTCGTTAATCGGGCCGAGGTCTTGCTCCGTGGCCGGCCGCACCGTGATCTTGCCGTTGCTCAATTGAAGCCGCACTCCTTGCAATGCACGGCAAACAAGTCTATTCAGGCGGTTCCGGCGAGTGTCGGCTCTGGCCACAGCGCGAGAATTGCGCTGTGGATCGGATCGTTCTCCAGGGAATGTCGTTTAGCGGGCGTCACGGGGCGCGACCGGCCGAATGGGAGCAAGCCCAGGAATTCAAGGTGGACGTCGAACTGGAGACAGACCTGTCAGAAGCTGGGCGAACTGACCAGCTCGGGGACACCGTCGACTATTCCCAGGTGCGAGCAATTGCGAAGGCGATCATCGAAGGCCAGTCCGTCAAGCTCCTGGAGACTCTAGCGGCACGGATCGCCGATCGGGCCTTGGCGCTGCCCAGGGTGAAGGCCGTGAGCGTACGGGTCGCGAAACGGCCGTCGAGCATGGCGCCGATCGAGGCCGCCGCCGTGCACATTAGTAGGACGCGCGCATGACCATCGCCTATTTCGACTGCTTCGCCGGCATCTCGGGCGACATGACGCTGGGCGCCCTCGTGGACGCAGGGGCCGATCGTGCAATCCTCAACGCCACGGTCGAGGCTTTGCGCCTTGGTGACGAAGTCATGCTCGAAATCCGGCGTGAACAGCGGGGCCACGCGGGCGGGACGCGTGTAATCGTCGAGACGCACGGTCGTGTCGGGCGAACCTTGCCGGATTTGAGAGACGCCATCACCGGGGCGGAAATACCGAATGAGGTGAAAAGAGCGGCGGTCGATGCTCTCGAACGACTCGGTCGAGCGGAGGCGAGGCTACACGGTCTTCCAGAGTCGAAGGTTCATCTTCATGAGCTAGGCGGTGCCGACACGATGGTCGATCTGGTCGCTGCTTTCTGGCTGCTCCGTGACCTCAACGTCGCTCAGGTCTACGCGTCGGCGCTTCCCGCGCCGTCCGGCCGAACGGGCCAAATGCCGCTGCCCGCTCCCGCAAGCATGCGGGTGCTCGAAGCCACGGGCGCGATCTTCCGGGTCAGCGACGAGACTCGCGAGCTGGTAACTCCCACCGGTGCCGCGATTCTCGCTGCCGCCGCCAAATTCACACGACCCGCGATGTCCCTGCAATCGATCGGCTATGGGATCGGCGCGCGTGATGTTCCCGGCAACGCGCTCGCGGTCTGGATCGGCGCCGAGGTTGCGAGCGAGACCGGTGTGGCGCTGATCGAGACCAACATCGATGACATGGCGCCAACTCTCTTAGCCGCGCTGTGCGAAGACTTGATGGCCGCCGGCGCCCTGGATGTCAGCGTTGTGGCTGCGGTCATGAAGAAGGGCCGCCCGGGCCACATGCTGTCGGTGATGGCCACGCCGGACATGGCCGCTCGTCTCACCGACCATCTCCTTCGCCACAGCACAACTCTCGGGGTGCGAATAACGAAGCCGGATCGTGTCATTGCAGAGCGACGCATCATCGAAGTGCAAACGGTATTCGGCATGGCCCGGGCAAAGGTGAAGGAGATCGATGGCAAAGCCGTCGACGTTACTCCTGAATACGAGGACTGCCGCCGGCTGGCCCGGGATTCAGGGCATGACTTGCGTGCAGTCATGCGCGCCGTAACGGAAGCGGCCAGATTCGAATTGGGGCTCGACAAGACCTAATTCGGTTGATCCGGGCGGTTTCAGGCGTCGCATCCGTATGGGCATGTTCATGGCCACTCTGGTCGTATTCCTGCTCTTCGTGGTCGTCTCCCAATCTGTCGGCCACTACCGCTCGCGATGGCAGATCGCAGATGTAGGGGGCGAGAGCGGAGGTGACGTCCGCCGATCGGCGGCGGTGGGTATCGCAAGCGGGCTCATAGTGCTGTTTCTGCTTGTGATGCCGTAGCTCAGGCCGCCTCCGACCCGCTCCAACGCTCCGGTGGTGTCCCCGGTGGCGCCAGGAAATCAAGGCGTGCCGCCGATTGGGTTCATGTTTCGCCGTCCCCATCGTCAGGAGGTTCTGGACGGCCGGGCTGTGGCCAAGCAGATCCTCGACGACATCGCCACGAAGGTCGGTGCCCGCGTCGCGGCCGGCAAGCCGCGGCCGAAGCTGGCCACAGTCATCGTCGGTGATAATCCAGCCTCGGCGCTTTACGTCCGCAGCAAGCAGCGAGATGCGCGACAGGTCGGTATCGACTCCGAAGACCACAGGCTGCCGACTGAGACCTCGACGGAGCAGCTGGTCGAACTGATCGCGGTGCTCAATCGAGACGAATCGGTCAGCGGCATCCTGGTCCAGCAGCCGCTGCCAAACCAAATTGACCTTGTCCAGGCGGTCATCGCGGTCGATCCCATTAAGGATGTCGACGGTTTCCACCCCTTCAATGCAGGCCTGGTTGCCCAGGGCCTGCCCGGTGGAGTCCAGCCCTGCACGCCTACCGGAATCATCGAGCTGCTCGAGCGCGGTGGCGTACGAATCGAAGGCGCAAATGCAGTGGTCGTCGGCAGAAGCAACATCGTCGGCAAGCCGACGGCTTTGCTGTTGATCAAGCGCAACGCCACCGTCACGATCTGCCACACCAAAACAACGAACCTCGCCGCACACACAAGGGAGGCGGACATCCTCGTGGCTGCGGCGGGTAGGCCCAACCTCATCTCCAAGGACATGGTCAAGCCGGGCGCGGCTGTGGTTGACGTGAGCGCGAATCGAATCGACGGCGGTCAGGTCGGCGACCTAGGCCCAGGTGTGGAAGAGGTGGCGGGGTGGCTGACGCCGAATCCTGGCGGCGTGGGGCCGATGACCAGGGCGATGTTGGTTCGAAACACTTACGAGGCCGAGATCCGCCGGCGCCCGTAGCCGCTTCATTTACAACCAGGGTTGGCGAACCCTCGCCCCAATTGCTTGAATTCAAGCGCTAGGCGCGTTGGGCTCTGGGGGAGGGGAGGGCCCCGCCGCGGGACCTTTGGTTGGGGCGCCGCGAGAATTAGCCCGTGACGTATCTCGAGGCGCTCGCCTACATCTCGCGGCTCGGCCGCTTCGGAATGAAGCTTGGCATCGAGCGCACGCGGGCTATCCTCGATCGGCTCGGCAATCCCGAGCACGGGCTGAGCGGCGCCCTGATCGCTGGCACCAATGGCAAGGGCTCGACCGCCGCGTGCCTTGCCTCGATCCTGCAGGCCTCCGGCCACCACGTCGGCTTCATGCCCAAGCCGCACCTGATCTCTTACACCGAGCGCATCCAGGTCGACGGGATTCCGATCACCGAACAGGACTTCGTTCAAACGCTCGAGGACCTGATGCCGACACTCGATGCCGTTGCGGATGAGATGGGCCAGGCGACTGAGTTCGAGATGCTTACGGCCATGGCGATTACTTACCTCGCTCCGCGTGTCGACCGTCTGGTGTGCGAAGTCGGACTCGGGGGCCGCCTCGATGCCACCAACGCACTCGACCTCGGCGTCGCCGTGATCACCAACGTCGACCTCGACCATCAGAAATACCTGGGCGACACGATCGAGCAGATTGCGGAAGAGAAGGCGGCGATCATCAAGCCACACAATCGCGTGGTCACCGGCACTCAAGGAGCGGCGCTGGCAATAGTCGAGAACCACGCGCGCAGCGCCGGATCGACGCTTTGGCGGCTGGGCCACGAGATTGAGGTCGAATCGAAGTCGCTGGGTTGGGACGGCCATTTCGTGTCAGTCGCGGGTCCCGGCTTCGATCACGCTGGGCTGAAGCTGCCCCTTGTCGGCGATTACCAACCCGACAACGCGGCCCTGGCGGTCGCAGCCGCGCATACACTCGACCAGGTCAGAGACGAAGCGGTGCGTGAGGGACTGGGGCAAACAAGCTGGCCTGGCCGCCTTCAGCTGATAGCGACGCATCCGCGGGTGGTGCTCGACGGCGGGCATAACCCGGCCGCGATGACCAAGTCAGGAATCTCACTGCGGCGGCTCATCGGCTCCGAGAGGTTGGTGACAGTCTTCGCCATGCTGAGCGAGCGCGATCCTGCCCAGCTGCTGGCTGTGCTGCGCACGCTGGACCCAGGTGCCGCTGTCTTCA
Source organism: Chloroflexota bacterium (assembly GCA_005879945.1). Classification (GTDB taxonomy): domain Bacteria; phylum Chloroflexota; class Dormibacteria; order Dormibacterales; family Dormibacteraceae; genus UBA10449. The sequence goes on from VBHX01000068.1 coordinate 13,533, forward strand.
CTGAGCCGGTGAGTGCCGGCGGGCACGCTGTCTCCGCCCAGAAGTTGGCCGCCATGTTCGGTGGTCACGCCGAGGCCATCCTGGATCCGCTGTCGGCGCTCGAGCGTGCCAAGGCGCTGGCGGGGCCTGATGGCAACGTGCTCGTTTGTGGGTCTCTGTATCTAGT
>VBHX01000182.1 GCA_005879945.1 Chloroflexota bacterium
CGGATCGACGCTTTGGCGGCTGGGCCACGAGATTGAAGTCGAATCGAAGTCGCTGGGTTGGGACGGCCATTTCGTGTCAGTCGCGGGTCCCGGCTTCGATCACGCTGGGTTGAAGCTGCCCCTTGTCGGCGATTACCAACCCGACAACGCGGCCCTGGCGGTCGCAGCCGCGCATACCCTCGACCAGGTCAGCGACGAAGCGGTGCGTGAGGGACTGGCGCAAACCAGCTGGCCTGGCCGCCTTCAACTGATAGCGATGCATCCGCGGGTGGTGCTCGACGGCGGGCATAACCCGGCCGCGATGACCAAGTCAGGAATCTCACTGCGGCGGCTCATCGGCTCCGAGAGGTTGGTGACAGTCTTCGCCATGCTGAGCGAGCGCGATCCTGCCCAGCTGCTGGCTGCGCTGCGCACGCTGGGCCCAGGTGCCGCTGTCTTCACTGAGCCGGTGAGTGCCGGCGGGCACGCTGTCTCCGCCCAGAAGTTGGCCGCCATGTTCGGTGGTCACGCCGAGGCCATCCTGGATCCGCTGTCGGCGCTCGAGCGTGCCAAGGCGCTGGCGGGGCCTGATGGCAACGTGCTCGTTTGTGGGTCTCTGTATCTAGTGGGCGAGATTCTGGCCTCAGAACATGAGGTCCAATAGTTTGTCAATCGAGGGCTGATAGGAAGAATATGCAGGACGTGGAACAGAGGTTCTATCGCAGCAGCAACAGGATCTTCGGGGGCGTTTGTGCAGGCCTCGCGGAGGGCTTACACATCGACCCCCTGTGGGTTCGGGTCGCGTTTGTGATCCTCGTCTTTCTCCAGGGGGTCGGTCTTTTCATCTACATCGTCCTATGGCTGGTCATGCCGGAACGAGTCGAGGCGGGTGGGCAGCGAAGTGGCTTCGACGCGATGTCAGCTGACCTGAGGCGCATCTGGGGCGAGATCCAGATGCAGACCCGCGGCGCAGGCCAACCAGCTAGCACGACCACCGCTCCGCCACATGCTGCCACTACCACCAGCGCCGATCCCGATCAGCCCGTGGTGGCGCCGCCGGTCGTTAGCCACGCGACCGGCAGCGCCTGGCACAACCAGGGCGTCGTGTTCGGTGTGATCCTGGTTGTTGTCGGGTTCGCCATCCTCGGCAGCAATATCGGGATCATCAACTGGTCGGTGGTGTGGCCGGCCGCGCTGATCACGCTGGGCATCGTGGTGCTGGTTCGTAACTCGGAAAGGCGGCCCTGACCCGGCGACTCTGCGGACCGCTCCTAGCGGCGGCTCAGGAGCTCGTGAACGTCGATCCTCCATTCGCGCCTGGGTCCCCGGGCGAAGCTGAAGCAGAGATAGGCGCTGCCGGCGATCATCGGTAGAAGCAGGATCGAACCTATCAGTGCCCACAGCACGCCGGCCGAGACGCCTATCCCGACCACCAGGATCGCTGCCACCACCAGCCCGAACACGCCCAACACCAGCTCGCCTGCGTTGTGCACCTTCTCCCCAACCCGCACAGTTGTTTGTGGCATCAAAACCTGGGCCTGAGGACGGCCTAGCGTCGCGACCAGCCCGTAGAGGACAAGGCTGACCCCGGCCAGGCCCGCCATCAAAGTGATGACTTCGTAGACGAGACCCTCGCGCGTATCCGCGACACGTGCGCCGGCCAGGAAAGCGCCCGCAATCAGGATCACTCCGAGGCCCAGCGTCGCCCAGCGCATGCCTATTTGGAGGCGGCGAGTAGGTTTGTCCGCAGCCTGCGCATGCCTCTTAACCAACGGTCATAGTCCTGCGCTTTGCGGTTGAAGTACTCGGCAACCTCGGGGTGAGGCAGGATCAGGAACTTCTCGCTCCGAATCCCCTCGACCACGACCTCGGCCACCTGCTCCGGCTCGAGAGCGCCGGCGGTGAGGAAGTCGAGCCCGACCCGTCGCTCGGCTGCCAGCATGTCCGTCTTCACGCCCTGCGGGCACAGGCAGGAGACTCGGATGCCTTCGTCCCCATGGGCGATCGAGAGCCATTCGAAGAACGAGAGCGCGGCAGCCTTGGTGACGCCATAAGGCGCGGCGAACACGTGATTGAGGAGCCCGGCAGCCGACACCGTCCCCAAGAGATAGCCCTCTTTGCGATCGAGCATTCGTGGGAGTACGTGCCGGGCCACGAATACGTGCGCCATCACGTTGACCTCCCAGATGCGCTGCCAGTCGGATGTCCTTGCCTCGGGTCCATCGCCGACAGCGATTCCGGCATTCGAGCAAAAGATGTCGATGCGGCGGCTTGCGGTGTGCACTGCGTTGACCATGTCGGCTACCTCTTCCTCTCGCGACATGTCGCACCGGATGGCCTTGCCGCCGATCTCGCGCGCCACTGTCGATGCGCCATCACCATCGGCATCGACCACGACGACGGCCTCGGCGCTGGCGGTCGCGAATCTGCGTGCGAGAGCTCGCCCGATGCCTCTCGCCCCGCCGGTAACGACGACGATGCGACCAGCTACTTCCATATCGCGACCCCCGCTCGAGCCCGACCTAGGACATTCATCCCCACCGGCGAGTCTATTCCTCAAGGCTTGCGTCCCGGTCCGGCGTCACGGTTGGGTGGAAGGTCCAAGAAATTTCTTCGAAATTGGGAGAGCGGGCTGTTTCCGAGACGAGCGATAGCGCATAGAATCACTCCCCATGGTCGGTGGGGGCCTCGACTACAGCGCGCCCTTTCAGCGCGCAATCGAGCTGATTGGAAAGCGCTGGACCGGGGCGGTCGTAAAGGCCTTGCTCCCGGGTCCTGCGCGTTTCAATCAACTCCTCGCCGGCATACCCGGCATCAGCGACCGCGTGCTCACCGAAAGATTGCGCGAGCTCGAGACTGAGGGGATCGTTGAGCGGCTCGTGGATCCGGGGCCGCCCGTGCGTGTGAGCTATCGACTCACCTCTCGTGGGCGCGCGCTGCAGCCTGTGTTGGCTGCGGTCGCGGAGTGGGCCGAGAGCTGGCTTGCGACCGCGGCGGCCGCCGTCGGCTGAGAGGGCAGACCTCTCGCGGGCCCTCCCTTCCCGTTGGCTCCCTCCCCCGAGCCCGACTCGCCGACTCCGTCACTCTGTTGATGTTGGAAAGCGTCTACAACCCAGCGTGTTAAGAGGCTTTTGACCATTGCTAAACGCCCCTCCCAGCGTCCCGCACAATGGCTGATAGGCTTTACCGAATGCCGATTGGCGACTTCTTACGGCGCCGGCCGGACGCTCTGACATGCCAGGCTTGCGGCTCGCCGCTTCCTCCCGGCGCGATCTTCTGCCCCGCATGCGGAGTCAAAGCTGATGACCCACACGCTGAGCCTTTGCACATCGTCGACCGCACCACCGGGCTCTTCAACGATCGCTTCGTACGCCCGGTCCTCGAGGACGAGCTCGCCAGGGCTCATCGATACCAGCGCAACCTCGGCGTGCTGTTGGTCGAAGCCGATGGAGTCGGCACCCCCGACGAAGCCCTGAAGACGATGGCCGCCGCGCTCGCGGGCACAGTCAGGGACGTCGACACGCCGGGCGTCCTCGGGCGCACCCCGCCCCAGCTCCTCGCCATCCTTCCCGACACCGACGTCGCGGGCACAGCGCACGCGGCCAACCGGGTTCTGTCGGCGGTGAACGAGGCGCTGAAGTCGACAGGTGGTCACGCGGCCGTCGGCCTCGTCTGCATCCGGCCGGGCCAGCGCGTGCGAGCGGGCGCGGTCATCGAGAGCGCCAGCCGGTCCCTTCGCTCCGGCCGCCCCGAGATGATGGGCAAGCCGGCCTGACGCTCGACATCTACCTCGTCCGTCACGGCGAGACGGAATGGACGCTCAGCGGCCAGCACACAGGCCGCACGGATCTGCCACTGACGCCAAAGGGCGAAGCCGAGGCTCGACCCCTGCAATCTCGCTTGAGCGGAATGACCTTCGATGCGGTCTTCTCCAGCCCTCTGCAGCGCGCGGTTCACACCGCCGAGATCGCCGGCTTCCAACATCCGCGGCTGACCCCGCTTCTGCGCGAGTTCGACTACGGTGAGTACGAGGGCATCACCACCAAGGAAATCCACGCCAAGCGGCCGGGCTGGGAGCTCTACAGGGACGGCTGCCCGGGAGGAGAAACCCCTGCGCAGGTCTACGAGCGCGCCCTTGAATTCATCCGCCTGTGCGAGTCCACAGGCGGTCGGGTCATCGCCTTTGCCCACGGCCACATCCTGCGGGCCGTCGGCGCAGCCTGGCTCCGCCTGGAGATCACCGTCGCTGCCGGACTGGAGCTCGACGTCGCCACCTTGAGCCGCTTGAGGGACGACGACGAGCGCGGTCGCCTCCTCGCCATGTGGAACGCGCCCTAGCTCGAGCGCGAACCAGGGCTCATTGCCGCCGGCGCAGGCTCCATGTCCGGCTCCGCACTCCAGGTAGGCCCGCGAACACCAGGTAGGCGGACGTGCCCACATCGGCGCGATATGTGTGCCGCTCGCCCGGGTTGATCAGCATCATCTCGCCCGTATCGACGTCGCCCTCTTTCGCCCCGTCGTCGAAATGAAGGCGGCCTTCGGTGACGATCAAAGCCACCGGGATCGCGTTGCGGTGCTCGGGCACCTTCTGGCCCGGCTCCAGCCTGAGCCCGACTACGCGCATCGACCCGCAGTCCGCGATCTGCTCGAAACCAAACGGCCGATGTGGCCCGACCGAGCCCGGTGACGACATGCCCGATATCATGCGGCCCGCCGCCAGGCCTCAACATCGACGCATGGAGATCGCCCACGCTGTCGGGGTCGAGGGCGCACGGAACGCCCGCGGGGTCGTCGTCGTCATCGACGTCCTGCGCTCATTCACGGTGAGTGCTTACGCGCTCGCCGGCGGCGCGCGAGAGTGCGTCCTGGTCAGCACTGTCGATGAGGCGCGGCTGCTTGCGGACAAGATGCCTGATGCGATCGTCTGCGCGGAACAGAACGCCCTGCCGATTCCGGGGATCGCCATCAGCAACTCGCCGACGCAAATCAAGCAGACCGACCTCAGCGGGAAGACGCTGATCCAGCGTTCGACCGCCGGTACCCCGGTGATGGCGGCGGTGAGGTCGGAGAAGGGCATGTTTGCAGGGAGTCTGGTGGTCGCCGGCGCGACAGCGCAAGCCTGCCTGTTAAGGCGCCCGAGCGCAGTCACGCTGGTCGCGTCTGCCGACTTCCCGGAAGACCACGCCTGCGCGCGGTACATCGAGGCGGCCCTGCGCGGTGTCGACCTCGACATCGACCCTTTGCTCAAGCCGCTTCGTCAGAGCGAGCGCTACCGCAAGGTTATGGCAGGCGAGTGGCCTGGCTTTCCAGCCACCGACATCGAGCTGGCGCTTGCCACCGACCGCTTCGATTTCGCGATGCCCACGACCAGGCGCGACGGACTCATCGGGGTGCGCGCGGTCAAGCCTCGCTAGCCGAGCCGGGCGCAACAAGCGCGACCGCAGAACCAAGGGCGAGCCCCACCGCGAACGCATCCGTGATCGTCTCGCCAGTGATCAGCGCCCGCAGGATCGCGAGCGAGCCGCGGTGGCCTACGATCGCGAGCTCGCCTGCGTCAGAGAGCGGCTGCATGGACCGCCAGAAGGCGACCACTCGCAGCGACACATCGTCGACGCTCTCGCCGAAGCTGGCAGGCGTGGCGTGGATGTCATCTTCCCAGGCCCGGGCCGCAGCCGGATCCTCCACCCAGAGGTCGTTCAGCGACCGGCCCTCCCACGCGCCGAAGTCGATCTCGCGCAACGCTGAGCTCGACTCGACGCGGAGGCCTGAATGCGGGACCGCAATCATGTTCGCGGTTGCCAGCGCTCGCCGCCGATCGCTCGAGACGATCCGGACCAGGGGACGGCTCGCCAGCTCAGAGGCCAGGCTCCGGGCCTGCTCATGCCCCACATCGCTCAGCGGAAGGTCGGTCAAACCGATCGCCGAACCGGCCGCAGCGCTCGACGCTGCGTGCCGGATCAGCCAGACCCGGCTCATACGTGGGCGGCGAACGCGACCAGCGCCCCTAGCTGGCTGAGCTCGGTCGTCGCCCCGTACACGTCTCCCGTCGCTCCCCCAATGCGCCACCGGGCGATCGCACCGACAACCGCGACGATCAAGAGCACGACCAGCAAAGACGCGAGCGCGCGCCGCCAGTCCAGCAGGCAGGGGACGATCGTGATTGCAGAGCCGAGCACCAGATCGAATCGGCGGTGCGCGCCGCCGGCGGCGACGCCGAGGCCCGCCTGTCGCACATAGGGCACCGCGGCGATCATCACCACTAGCGCCCAGCGGGACACTGCGCCCGCGATCACCAGCGCCATGAGGGCTCGAACGGGCGTCATCGCCGCGAGTGCGGCAACATCGCCGACAAGCGCGAGCACGACGGCAACAAGGCCGAACGATCCCACGCGCGAGTCGCGCATCACCTCGAGCCGGCGCGACAGGTCGCCGCCTCCGAACAAGCCATCAGCGGCATCGGCCAGACCGTCGAGGTGAAGCGCGCCCGTCAACACCGCCAGCGTTGCCACCGCGGCGACTGCGGCGAGCAGCGGTGTCGTGGCGGCCGCGGCCAGGACAAAAACCGCTCCTGCCAAGAGACCAAGGAGCGCGCCCACGGCGGGAAAGTACGCGCGGCCGAGCCGTTCGCCCGAGGCGCCTCCCGCCGTGGCCACCGGGATCACCGTCAGGAAGGCCATCGCGGCCCTCACCGACCTGATGCTCACAACAGCCCCAGCACGCTCTTGGTCGAGGACAAATCAAGCGCGCGACCGGCAACCATCAGCACCGATCGGTTCGCCGCGGCCGCGAAAAGCGAGTTCACCGCTCCTAGCACGTCGCGGAAGCTCCGCGCCAGCTCGTTGGCCGGCACGATGCCTAGGCCAACCTCGTTGGTGACCACAACACCGCTGCGCTCCTCCAGCGCCGCGATGACTTCGCCGGCAGTGGCCTCGATCTGATCAGGTGAAGAGCCGCCACCCAGCCGGTTCGACACCCACAACGTGAGGCAGTCGAGGACGAGGAAATCGCCCGCATCCGAAGCGCGCACCGCACCCAGTAGGTCGACCGGCGCCTCGACGGTCTTCCACGAAGCGGGCCGCTCAACGCGATGCCGCTCGATGCGCTCCGCCATCTCGTCGTCACCTGGCTGCGCGGTCGCGATGAACGTGACCGGCGCGCCGAAATCCGAAGCCATGCGCATCGCCATCGCCGACTTGCCGCTGCGCGCGCCGCCGAGCAGCAGGACGATCGCCATCAGAAGTCGATGCCGCGGATCGCACGTACTCCACGGTCGAACGCGTGCTTGACCTTTCGCATCTCGGTCACCGTGTCCGCAAGCTCCATGAGCTCAGCGGGCGCGTCGCGTCCAGTGGCGATGATGTTCACGTTGGGCGGCCGGTTCTTGAACACGTCCAGGACCTCGGACGCCGAGATCCAGCCCCAGTTCATCGGATACGTGATCTCGTCGAGGACCACGAGCGAGTACTGGCCGGATTGGATCTTCTCCTTGCCTACGGTCCATGCGCGACGGGCGATGGCTTCCGTGCGGTCCATGTTCTTGCTGTCCCACGTGAAGCCGTCTCCGATCGTCCACCACTCGACGCCGAGTGCGGTCGCCGCCTTCTGCTCGCCGACTTTCCACTTCTCGGATTTCAAGAATTGGATGACGCACACCTTCCAGCCGCGCGCGACCGCGCGCATGACTGTGCCAAAGGCGGCGGTGGACTTCCCCTTGCCGTCGCCGGTATTGACCATCACGATCGAGGACGCCTTGTTGGTGGCCCGCGCTGGTCCCTGCGTCGGCACTTCCTTCGGCTTCACGGCCGCGCCTCGCCCGAATCGGATGCCGACGGCGGCGGATGCGAGCGCACAGGCACGACCGCGCGCCCCGATCCGTTCAGCGAGAGGACCTGCACGTGCGCGTGATAGTGGTTCGCGATCGCCGGCTCGGTGAGTACCTCAGACGGCGCACCGATGGCGACCAGCTTGCCGCCGACCAGCAGCGCGACCCGGTCGGCGTACTGACCCGCGAGCGTGAGTTCGTGCATCGCGGCGATCACGGTCAAACCCTGCTCCGAGCGCAGTGCGTCGATGAGCTCCAGCACCTCCTGCTGGTGGCCGACGTCAAGCGAGCTCGTCGGTTCGTCCACTAATAGGATCGGAGCTTGCTGCGCGAGAGCCCGCGCGATCGCGGCTCGCTGGCGCTCGCCCCCGCTCAGATGGTCCAGCGGCCGCGCCGCCAGGCGGTCCAGCGAGAGCCGCTCGAGGATTTCGGCCACCACGCGCTGGTCTGCGCGGCCCTCCTTTCCGAAGTAGGTGAGATGCGGGCTGCGCCCGAGCATGACGTACTGCGACACGGACATGCCCTGGGGCATGTGGGGCTCCTGCATCACCATGGCGACGCGGCGCGCCAGCTCTCGTCCGCTGAGCGATGCGATCGCCTCGCCGCCGATCGAGATCTCGCCTTCGTGCGCAACCAGGCGCGCGATCGCCCGCAGAATCGTCGTCTTGCCGGCGCCGTTGGGCCCGATGAGCGCGAGCCATTCGCCTGAGCTGATGGTCAGGTCGAGCCCGCTGACCACGACCTCTGACTCGTAAGCGATGCCGACCCCGCGAAGGAGGACGTCACTCATAGAGCAGCCGCCCTCGTCGATCTCGTCACGACGATGAAGAAGGGCGCTCCGATGAATGCGGTGATGACACCAATCGGCAGCTCCGCTGGCGCCGCGACGGTCCGTGCCGCGGTGTCGGCCAGCACGAGGAATGCCGCTCCGAACAAGACGGACAGAGGGACGACCACGCGGTAGCTGCGCCCGACCAACAGCCGAATCGTGTGCGGAATGATGATGCCGACGAAGGCGATGGTGCCGGCGATCGCGACCACCGCGGCGGTGCCCAGGGTCGCGGCCACGACCACGATGAGGCGCACCCGCCGCGCCGAGATGCCGAGGCTCGTGACCTCCTCGTCGCCGACGCTCAGCGCATCGAGCAGCCGGCGGTGCAGCAGGATGACCCCGACGCTGAACACGACATATGGAAGGACCAGCAGCACGCCATCCCACCCGGCAGTTACCAGGCGGCCGAGGATCCACGAATAGACCTGCCGGATGTTGCTGGTCTGGGCTTGTTGGATGTAGGTCTGGATGGCGTTGAAGAACGCCGCGATCGCGACCCCGGACAGGATCAGCCCGGTGGTGTTCCGCAGCCCGGTCACGGTCCGCCCCAGTGTGTAGGCGCCCGCGACGGCGAGACCGGCGCCTACGAAGCCCGCAAGCGGAACGATGTTGACGCCGATCAGCGAGGAGCCGGGCGCGAACGCGATCGCCAGCGTGGCGCCGAGGTTGGCTCCCGCGGCGGCGCCCAGCAGATATGGGTCCGCAAGCGGGTTGCGAAAGACGCCCTGGTATGCGGCCCCGGCCGTCGCGAGCATGCCGCCGACGATCGCTCCCAGGACGACACGAGGGATGCGCAGCGACCACAGGATCGAGGCCTGGCTGGGGTCGGCCGACGTCGCGCCGCCGACGAACGGAATCGGCGCCAGGAGCGTCTGGATGACCACGCCGATTCCGATGTGCACGGGGCCGACGAGCACGCCGAGAACGGCCGCGCCAAGCAGGGCGACCACCCCGACACCCGCCCACAACCACGGGAGCCGCGGCAGGCCGAGAAGCAGGGGCGCTGCTTCAAGCGGCCGGCTGAGCCGGCGGCCGAGGGTCAGCATCAGGCTGCTTGCAGCTCCAGCTGCTTCACGTGGGGCGCGATCGCCCGGAGGAACTCCACCACCCGTGGTCCCCAGCGCGACGCGATGTCGTCGTCCGCACCGACCACCTGGCCCGATTTCACCGCGCCGATCGAGCTCCAGCCCGGGCGCGCCGCGACGGTGGCCAGTGTCTGGTGGCAGCACTTGGTGTCAGCCAGCACGATGAGGTCGGGGTTGGAGGAGACGATGTACTCAGCCGAAAGCTGTGGATAGTCCGGCGCCGCGGCGGTGGCTCCGTCGGCGATGTTCTTCAACCCGAGCAGGCCGTAGACCTGGCCGATGAACGTGGCGGACGTCGCCGAGTAGTAGGTGTCGTCGAGCTCGTGATAGACCTTGAGCGCCTTCGCGGGCTTCGGAAGCGATGCAGTTATGGCGGCGAGATCGGCGCGCATCTTCTTCTCCAGCGCGGACGCTTCCGCAGCGTGCCCCGTGGCAACGCCCAGCTGTGCGATCTGCTTGTACGAGTCGACGAGATTCTTGGCCGCCGGCTCGACCAGGACCGGAATGTTCAGCGCGGCCAGCCCGTGCACGAGGCCTCCATTGTCATCGGAGGCGACGACCAGGTCAGGCTTGTATGCGGCGATCGCTTCGATGTTGGGCTGGAAACCCGAGAGCTTGGTCATCGGGGCGTCGGCCGGGTAGTTCGACTGGTCGTCGACCGCGATCACCTGATGACCTGCGTTGATCGCGAAGAGCATCTCGGTCGCTGTAGGCGACAGCGACACGATCTGCTGCGGCTGCTTGCTGATGGTCACGGTCGCGCCGCTGGTCTCGGTGATCGTGACCGGAAAGGCAGCTGTCGTTGAAGAGGGAGTGGACGATGACGCCGCGCCGCACGCCGTCAGCACGATGGCGATGGCAGCCAGTCCTGGCCACCGAATGTGATGCTTGCGCATCCTGCGAACCTCCCGCGGCATATGACCCCACACCGCTGGGGAGACCTCGCCGCAAGAGGATCCCCACTGATCCGCGCAAGTGGGACGTCATGCCCAACGGATCGGTCTCCTGGCTTGTGGATCAAGGCATCCCGTCTGCCTTCCCAAGGTGTTGAACCTCAGTGGCCGCTAGTCGGGAGCTCCCCATTCACAGTTGCGCGACAGCACCGGATTTGCACCGGGCTTCCCCTCATCCGTGAGCTATTCAGTTGTGCGGACTATTATGCGCGGCCTCCTGGTCGCGCTCCGACACGCCGGCCTCGTCAAAGGTGGCCATATCGTTGAGAGTGCGTACGGCACCTTCGAGCAGCGGAAGGGCGAGCACCGCACCGGTTCCTTCGCCCAGGCGGAGGTCGAGTTCCAACAGCGGGCGCAGGCCCAGGCGGCGAAGCAGGGCGCCGTGGCCGAGCTCCTGAGATCGGTGCGAAGCGATCATGTAGCCGGTCGCATTCGGTGCAATCAGGGTCGCGACCAGCGCCGCGGCGCCGGATATGAAGCCATCGATGACCACTGGCCGCCGATTGGCAGCAGCCTCGAGGATCACACCGACCAGGCCGGCGATCTCCAGCCCGCCCACCGCGGACAGCGCCTCGACGGGGCCAATGGCGATGAGATCTCGATTTACCTCGAGCGCCTTGCGGACGGCCTCGCGTTTGCGTTCTAGTCCATCGTCGTCGACGCCCGTTCCCCGCCCGACAACGTCCTTTGGATCGAGCTGCGTGAGGGCGCAGATGACCGCAGCGGATGCAGTCGTGTTGCCGATGCCCATGTCGCCGGTCAGAACGACGTCGAGGCCGGTCGCGATCTCCTCGCGAAGCAGCTGTCGTCCGTTCTCGATGGCCTGGCGCGCCTCTTCGAGCGACATTGCGGGACCCTGGGTGATGCTCGCTGTGCCGTGCCGGACCTTCAGCGAGCGGAGCTCGGGGTGCTCGGGGAGGTCGGCATCGACGCCAAGGTCGCCGACGACCACTCGCGCACCCGCCTGGCGGGCGAGCACGTTGATGGCCGCGCCGCCGCGAAGGAAGTTGAAGACCATCTGCGCCGTGACGTCGCGCGGGTACGCGCTGACCCCTTCCTTCGCCACACCATGATCCGCGGCGAGCGTGAACACGACCCGATCTGCAAGTGGCGGATCCTGACGGCCGGTCATGCCGGCCAGGCTGATGGACAGCTCCTCCAGCCTCCCGAGGCTGCCCGCCGGTTTGGTGAGGCGCGACTGCCGGGCCGCAGCGTGCCGCATCGCACCCTCGTCGAGGGGCGGGATGACGACATCGATCGTTGCAGGCCTGGCCATGGTGAGGTTGAGCCCGAATGCTAGACCCAGCGAGGCCGCCCGCGTGCTAGCGGACGGCCTCTGTGCTCGTCCTCAAAACGAAGCTGGCGCGCCTAAGTCCAGGACGCCCGCCGGCGTGTTCCCGCGCCTCCGAACAGCCGCACGATCAGGAGCAGGAGCACCGCGCCTGCGAACGCCACGATCATCTCGCTGATGATCGGGTGGCCGACGATCTGCACGTTGACGTGGAAAACGGCCGCCAGGAAGCCACCGAGAAAGGCGCCAATGATGCCGACGATGATGTCGCCGAACAGTCCGAGGCCGTGACCGAGCGCAACGCGGCTCGCGAAAAAGCCGGCCACAAGTCCGATCAGCAGCCAGATCAGGATCGTGTCCAGATCGAAATTGATCGTGCTGCCGTTGATGGTAATAGCCATGTTTATTCCTCCTGTCGCAGGAAGAACGCGCAGGTACCCGTCGGTCCCTAATTCGGCCTCAGTGTTCGCGACGGCGGCCGAAACCGAACATCCGCAGCACGAACAGCAGGATCACCGCGCCGACGAAAGCGACGATCATCGCGGTGATGATCGGGTGGCCGCTGATCTGGAAGCTGACGTGGAAGATTTCGGCCAGAACCCCGCCGATGAAGGCGCCCAGCACCCCGGCGACCAGGTCTCCAAGAAGCCCCAGCCCATGTCCCAGCGCCACCCGGCTGGCCAGGGCACCCGCGACAAGACCGACCAGGATCCAGACGAGCACCGTATCGACGTCGAGCCGGATGTCGATCACTTCACTGACTCCTTCTAAACAGACGTCTGCCGGCGGCCGATCATGCGGCTTTTGCGGCCAGGTCCTGCAGGACCGCACCCAGCACGCGGTTGAAGGCCGGGAACGGATGGATCACGTCGGCGAGGGTTTGCAGCGGGGTGCCGACCTTCAGGGCGAGCACCAGCTCGCCGAGGATCTCACCGGCCCGCGGCGTGACCAGGGTCGCTCCGATGAGAACGCCGCGGCCGCGGTCGCCGATCAGCTTCAGCGCGCCGCCATGGAAATCGTGGATGTAGCCGCGCGCGGTCTCAGCCGGATCGGTTGACGCCGTGACCACATCGAGCCCGCGCTCGCGCGCCGCGGCTTCTGACAGGCCGACTGACGCAACCTCAGGATCGGTGAATGTGACCCGCGGCACCGCGGTGTGGTCGGCGCGGGCGTCCTCGCCGCGCAGGCGTCGCGCGACCACCTGGCCGTGGTAGTAAGCGAGGTGAGTGAAGCCGCCCAGGCCGGTCACGTCGCCGGCGCCGTAGACAGCGGGTTGGGCCTGCAGCGTGGCCGGGTCCACCTTCAACCAGCCCCGCTCGGTGCGCGCCAAACCCGCGCCGGCCCACGCCTCCTCGTTGGCCCGCCTCCCCGTCGCGACCAGCAACCGCGCCGCCACGACCGAGGCACCCGACTTGAGCCGCAGCACCACGCCTCCGTCCTTCTTCTCGATGCCAATGCAGGGATCGCCGACGAGGACGGTGATGCCGTCCGCCTCGAGGTGCGGGCGCAGCGTGGCGCCGGCCTCCGGCTCCTCCGCGGCGAGAAAACGCGGACCTGCCTCGACCACGGTGACCTTCGAGCCGAACCGGGCGAATGCCTGGCCGAGCTCGACCCCGACGGCGCCCCCGCCGAGCACCGCCAGCGTCTCCGGCAGCTCGCGCGGCAGGGTGGCCTGGCGATTGGTCCAGTACTCGACGGTGTCGAGGCCGGGGATTGGCGGGATGGCGGCCGTTCCGCCGTTGGCGACCACGACCGCCTGCCGCGCGATCAGCCGCTCGCCGCCAACCTCGACCGTGCGGGGATCGATCAGCCTGCCCTCGCCGCGAATCAGCTTTGCCCCGGTCGCCTCCATCGCCGCCGCCGGCCTGGTGTCGTCGAGGTCGCGCGCCATCCAGTAGACGCGCTTCGAAACTTTCGGAAAATCCAGCTCCCACTCGACGCCTGAGGCCGCGAGCACGCGCGCCCGACCCGCCTCCTCGAGCGTTTCGCCCGAGCGCAACAGCGTCTTCGACGGCACGCAGCCCCAGTAGGGGCACTCGCCGCCGACGAGCTCTCGCTCCACCACCGCCAGGCTCAGCCCGCTGTCCTGCAGCCCGCCCGCGATCGCCTCTCCGGCGACGCCGCCGCCCAGGCACACGACGTCAAATTCCTGTGGCAACTTCGTCACCTCCCGCCGCGGCAGCGCGGCGCAACGATTCCAACAGCGAAGTCGCGGTGAAAGTACCGATGTAGCGGTCCTGGTCGAAGACAGCGGCAGCTTCCGTCGGGCTCGTGAGCGCGGCGGCGAAAGCCTCGGTCAGCGAGCTGTTTACGGCCACATGAGGCTCGCCATGCCTGGGTCCAGAAGGATGCTCGAGCGTCTGTGGATCGATGGTGACGACTGACATCCGGCGCACCAGGCGCTCCCGGCCGAGGAACTCGGCGACGTAGTCGCTCGCCGGGTGCGTGAGGATGGCTTCGGGTGTGTCGAACTGCGCGACCTTGGCCTGCATCTGGAACAGGCAGATATGGTCGCCGACGAGCACTGCCTCGTCGATGTCGTGCGTGACGAACACGACGGTCTTGCGGACCGCGCGCTGGATGTTGATGAACTCGTGCTGCAGGCGCTCGCGCGTGATGCGGTCCACCGCGCCGAAGGGTTCGTCCATGAGCAGGATCGGCGGGTCGGCGCCGAGGGCCCGCGCGAATCCGACGCGCTGGCGCTGTCCACCCGACAGCTGGTGTGGATAGCGCTCGCGGTACTCGTGCGGTTCCAACCCAACCAGCGTGAGCAGCTCGTCGACCCGAGCGCTGATCCGCGCCTTGTCCCACCTCCACAGCCGCGGCACGGTGCCGACGTTGTCGCCCACGGTCATGTGCGGGAACAGGCCGGTGTTCTGGATGACGTAGCCCATCTTCAGCCGCAGCGCGGCCGGGTCGACGCCACGAGTGTCCTGGCCGTCGACGAGGATGCGGCCGGCATCCGGCTCGATGAGGCGGTTGATCATGCGCAGCGTCGTCGTCTTGCCGCATCCGGATGGACCGATGAGCACGCAGGTCTGGCCGTCAGGGATGTTCAATGACAGGTCGCTGACCGCGCTGGAACCGCCGGGGAATCCCTTGCTGACGTTCTCCAACCGGATCACGGCGTCAATTACCGTAATTGAATGGCGAGCGGGTGTTTTCTCGACTATGTCGACCCCTGGGTCAACTGGACGTGGCTGTCGACCCACGTGCCGCTGTTCTGGGACGCTCTGCAGCAGCACATCGCGCTGACCGCATTCGCTGTGATCGGAGGGCTCGTGCTCTCGCTGCCACTCGGGGTTGCGGCCCATCAATGGCCTTCGCTGCGGAACCCGGTGCTCGCGGTCTTCGGCGTGATCTACACGATCCCGTCGCTTGCGCTTTTCGCGTTGCTGGTTCCGTACACCGGCCTTGGCGTCGTCACCGCCGAGGCGGGGCTCATCGGCTACACGGTCCTCATCCTCGTTCGAAACCTCCTGGTTGGTCTCGAATCCGTGCCGCAGGACGTCATCGATGCGGCCGATGGCATGGGATATCGACCATTTGCCAGACTCGTCCGCGTCGAGCTGCCCCTGGCGCTCCCAGCCATATTCGCCGGTGTTCGCATCGCCACCGTCACCACCATCGGGCTGGTCACCATCACCGCCCTCATCGGGCTCGGCGGTCTCGGGCAGCTGATCTACAAAGGTCTGATCGAGAACTTCCACACCCCGCTCGTGGTCGCGACCGTGCTCTCGATCGCGCTCGCCCTGGTTGTTGATCTGGCGCTGATCGGTGTCGAGCGCCTGGCCGTGCCCTGGTCGCGAGGGACGGCCGGATGAGCGTCCTCTCGAATGTCGCGCGCTGGTTCGCAGACCCGACACACTGGAGCGGACCCGACGGGATCCCCCAGCGACTCGCCGAGCACGTGCAGATCTCCGCCGAGTCAGTCGCCATCGGAGCGCTGATCGCCCTGCCGATCGGAATCGCGCTCGGTCACTACGGACGGTTCGGGAACCTTGCGATCAACATCTCCAACGTCGGTCGTGCGCTGCCATCGTTTGGCGTCCTCGTCATCGCCTTCCAGGTCTTCGGCCTTGGCAGCTTGCCGATCCTGGTTGCGCTGGTCGCCCTCGCGATCCCGCCGATGATCACGAACAGCTATGTCGGCCTTCGCGAGGTCGACGCTGATGTCAAGGAGGCGGCTCGCGGCATGGGCTATCGAGAGCTGGCCCGGCTGGTGCGCGTGGAGTTACCGCTCGCGGTACCCCTTGTCATGGCCGGAATTCGCACCTCCGCGGTCCAGGTGGTGGCGACCGCGACCCTGGCCGCGCTCATCGCCGGCGGCGGGTTCGGGCGCTACGTGATCGACGGCTTCGCCCAGCAGGACTACACGAAATTGTTCGCCGGCGCGGTGCTGGTGGCGCTGCTGGCAATGGCGACGGAGCTGTCGCTTTCAGCCGTCGAACGGCTCCTGGTCCCCCGTGGAATCCGGCTGCAGCGTACGGCCGGCGCCCAGCGCGCCACGACCTTCAAGACCGCATAAGTGGAAGAATCAAGCCCGGCCCGAGGTTGGATCGGCTAACGCACGGGTGGCAAGGAGAAGAGTTTCGATGAATTTCAGGCTTGGTTCTGGGAGAACACTGGCGGCGATCGCCGCGATCGTTTTCGCCGTCACCGCGTGTGGCAGCACGGGCGGGGGAGGCACGGCCTCGCCGGGCAAGGGGACCCTCACCGTCGCCGGCTTCAACTTCCCCGAGAGCAGCATCCTGGCCGAGATCTACGGCAAGTCGCTCGAGCACGACGGCTACACGATCACCTACAAGCTCCTGCTGGGCACACGTGAGGTGGTCGCGCCCGCACTCGAGTCGGGCCAGATCGACGTGTATCCCGGCTACGCGGCGACCGATCTCGAGTTCTACAACAAGGGCGCCGGTGAGGCGAGCGGCGACGTTACCGCCACCACAGCCAAGCTCAACAGCCACCTGTCGGCATTGGGCCTCGTTGCCCTCACGCCATCGGCGGCGGTCGACCAGAACGCCTTCGCCGTGACCAAGGCGACGCAGACCAAATCCAACCTGACCAAGCTTTCGGACCTCGCGCCGATCGGCAGCCAGCTGACCCTGGGCGCGGGGCCCGAGTGCCCGACCAGGCCTTACTGCCAGCCGGGTCTCCAGAAGACCTACGGCATCACCTTCAAGGCGTTCAAGCCGCTCGACACCGACGGGCCGCTTACCCGCGCCGCATTCAAGAACGGCAGCATCGACGTCGGCCTCGTCTTCAGCAGCGACGGCGACCTCAACTCGCTCGGGTTGGTCGTGCTGCAGGACGACAAGCACCTCGAGAACGCGGACAACGTCGTGCCGATCATGCGGCAGGCTGCCGCGAGCGATGAGGTCAAGAGGGTGCTCAACGCGATCGACGCCAAGCTGACCACGGCCGACCTCGTGACGATGAACTCGCAGGTCTCGATTCAGCACCAGGACGCCGACGCGGTCGCGACGGCGTGGCTGCAGCAGCACAACTACTACAGCTAGATGAGATTCCTCAGCTAGAGGCTCGCTCAGGCGGCGACTTTCTCGGTCACCTCGGGCTGCTTCCGGGGGATGCCGATGCCGTTGGCCGCCGCGCCGGCCACGAGCAGGCCCGCGGCGATGAGCATGGCCGCGTGGAACGCATCGCCCGACGCGTAGCGCGATTGGGCTGCGATGTTCGCGGGTGCCGAGGCGCTGGGGCGGTTGAGAGGGCTGACCTCAGCCCGCAGCGATGGGGATCCGGCGTCCAGGCCTGGCACTCGTGAGGCCAGCGACACGTAGAAGACTGCCGTGACCGCCACGAAGATCACTGCCCCGGCAAGCTGTGGTCCGATCCTGGAGATGGCGTTGTTGATCGAAGATGCGAGGCCGGCGTTGGCGACCGGTACTGAGGCCATGAGGGCTGACGTGAGCGGCGCTACAAGCAGGCAGATGCCGATTCCAAATATGAGCGACGGCGGCAGCAGGTCGACGAAATAGGCCACCGGCGGCACCCAGGTTGAGGGCACATCAGGCCGGAAGAGCCAGGCGGTGCTTGTCGCCGGCACTCGCGCGTAGAGGAGCACTGCAGCCGCCATGATCAACGGCCCGATGATCAAGAACGGCCGGGCACCGAAACGGCCGGCCAGCGTGCCGACGCGTGGTGACAGGAACGTCAGCAAAAGGCCGCCGGGAATCGAAGCCAGCCCAGCCGCGGCCGCCGTGTAGCCCAAGGTTCCTTGCACGAAAAGGGCGAAGTTGTAGCCCATCGCATAGAGCGCGCCGTAGATCAGCAGCGTCGAGATATTGATCGTCGTAAAAGCGCGTGACTTGAACAGCCGTAGCGGGATCAGAGGGTTGCGCGCGCGGGCCATGTAGAACGGCACTCCGCCAGTGGCGATAGCTCCGAGGGCCAGCATCACGTAAGCCACCGGATCTCGCCACTCCCGCTGCTGGCCGTACACGGTGCCGAACGCAAGCCCGCCCACAGCAACCCCGACGATGACCGCGCCGAGCCAGTCAAAAGCCGCGGGCGGCGCGTCCGAACGGCTCTCGGGGACGTGCTTCCAGGCGGCGTAGAGGGCGATGGCGGTGATCGGGATGTTCATCAGGAAGGCCACGCGCCAGGAGATCGTGTCGACCAGTAGTCCGCCGATCGCCGGCCCCAGCACCGTCGTGCCTGCCGAGGCGCCGGACCAGATGCCGAACGCGCGGCCCTGTGCCGGGCCGCTGAAGTTGGCCGTGATCAGAGCCAGGGAGCCGGGCACCAGGAACGCGCCCGCAACTCCTTGAAGGACGCGAAGGACGACCAGCGTCTCGAGGTTGGGCGCGAGGCCGCAGAGCGCTGAAGTCAGCCCGAATCCGGCCAGGCCGAAGATGAACATGCGGCGCCGCCCGTAGGCATCGGTGAGTGCGCCGGCCAGGATCAGGAGCGTGCTCAGCGTCAGCAGGTACCCCGTGTAGACGTAGGTCTGGCCCTCGAGCACACCGACAAGGGAATGTGGAAGGTCGCGGCCGATCTTAGGCAACGCGACGTTGACGACGGTCGAATCGAGAAAAACGGTCCCGGACGCGAGCACCGCGGCGGCGATGATCCACTTTTGCGATCGGGTCATCCGCTGTACCTTAGCTCCCGTGGACCGCGAAGCCGCGCTGGCGGATTTCGATGAAGCGCGCGCGGAATGGGAGGCGACCTTCGCGCAGGTGCCCGACGCCGCCCTCGCATATCTGAAGCCCGGCGACGACTACGCATTAGGCGGACTCCAGGTCCACGTCAACTGGGTGCTGGTTCATTACGGCCGCGTCCTCGACGGCCTCAAGGCCGACCCTCACAACGCTCTGCAACCGCTCGACAAGCCAGAAGAGTCCAGGGACGCGAACAGGCGAGCGAAGGCGGGGTTGACCGCGGCCGAGCGCAAACCGGCCCTCGAGGAGATGGCCGGGCTGCACCGGTTCGTCCTGGATACCGCGGCGAGCATTCCCGAAGATGCCTGGCTGCGCAAGACTCCCGTCATCTATGGAAAGGGCCAGGACCCGTATGCGACCAGCCCCGACGACGTGCTGGGCTGGCTCAGGGAGCACTATCGCGAGCACGTGGACCAATGCCCTCAGCTCGTCGCCTCGTGGCGCGAGATGGGTCAAGAGGGCCTCTAAGGGAGCCGGTTCACCCAGCTCGCGCTCGCGTATTTCGTCGTCTCGAGCTCGCGCGCTGCTTCCAGTTCGTCACTCGTCAGCTCGCTCATCCGCGCTCGAAACTCCGACGAGAAGGACTGCTCCATATGCCTCGCCACCTCCGCGCAGCTCAGCACCGTGAACCACGACAGTGGCGAGACCGCCTTGTCGGCGCTGCGCACGCCTCGATCGGACAGGCGGTCGCGCCCGACGCGAATCAATCGCGGCAGCAGGTCAGGTTGCATCGAATGGGCGATCGTCGTGTGGTGCAGAACGAAGCCGCGTCTTCGCGCCTGCGCCGCCCCCGCGATCTTTCCGCGCGGCGAGATGATGTCGTTGATCTCTCGATAGCTGGCCGGCACACCGACGGCGACGAACGATCGCACCGCCCACGCGTCGAGCGCGGCGTACGACTGGCGGAACGACAGGCCCGCCACGACGGTGGCCGGCACGTAGAGCGAGTATGTGATCGTGCGCGCGGGCTCGCACAGCATCGTGCCGCCGCCGCTCATACGGCGCGTGACCGTGAACCCGAGCTCCCTGGCCGCAACTACGTCCACCTCGTTGACCACGGATTGGTGCGACCCGATCACGAGCGCGGGCTCGGTCCATTCCCAGAACCGCACGGTCGGCCTGCGCGCGCCGGCGATCACCCGCTCTAGGAGCACCTCGTCAAGCGCCATGTGCATGTGAGGCGGATGCGGCGAGTATTCGATGAGGTCCCACTCGAGCTCTGACAAGCGGTCCGTGCTCATTTCCTCTGCCAGTATTCGAGATTGCGCGATGAGGCAGCGAACCCTGTGGACGCTTTACGGCTGCAACCTGCTGGCTTCGGTCGGGTTCTGGTTCTTCCTGCCGCTGCTGCCGATCTTTCTTTCCCGGCGTGGCGGTTCCGCGACGCTGGTGGGGGCGGTGTTCGCGGCAGGCCTCCTCGGCAGCGCAGCGATCCGATACCCGGCGGGCTGGGCCGCCGATCGATTCGGCACGCGGCCCGTGATGATCGGGGCGCTCGCCCTCGAAGCAGTGCTGTTTCTCGCCTACCTGCCGCACCTGCCGCTCTACGCGTTCATTGCGGTCCGGTTACTGCACGGCGCCGCGGCCGGCGCGTTCTTGCCCGCCGCCAACGGCCTCATCGCGGAGGTGTCACCGCCCGAAGAGCTCGGCAAAGCGTTCGGAATGATGCAGTCGACCATCATGGCCGGCATCATCATCGGCCCGGCCGTCGGCGGCCTGATCGCGCTCGTCAACCTGAGCGTGGTGTTCGTGGTCGCGGCGATCGTGACGGGGCTCGCCGCGGTTGCGATCCTCACCCTTCCCAACGTCCGCGTTGCGCCAACCACCGAAGTCCCGGCGGGCGTGATGCGCATCGCCAGGGTGCTGCTGCCGCTCATCCTCCTCGGCGCCGGTACGTCCTACATGATCGGCACCTTCGACACCATCTGGTCGCTGTACATGACGTATCGCGGCGCCACCACGCTGGCGGTCGGGATCTCGTTCGCGACGTTCGGCCTCCCCGCGCTGCTCGTCAGCGCGCGTGCTGGCGCGCTTGGCGATCGATTTGGCGCGATGAAGCTGATCGTTCGCGCGTTGCTGGTCACGGGTCTCTTCTCGGCGATCTATCCGTTCATCGCTTCGGTGCCGTGGCTGATCGCGCTCGGATTGATCGAAGGGGCGTTCACGATCTCGGGCGCGCCAAGCCTCATCGCCGAGGTGAGCCGCCATGCCGAGCCCGGCCATCAGGGCCGGACGCAGGGCGTGTTCCAGACGATCCAGACCGCGATCCAGATCATCGGTTCGCTGGCCGGCGGCTACCTGTACAGCATCAGCGCGACCTACGCGTTTCTCGCGATCACCACGTTCTGTGTGCTTGGCGCGGCCACCCCGCTTCTGCCCTGGTGGAAGGGCCGGCCCAAAGCCCGTTCAGTAGCGCACGTCGTCGAGCCGCCTCCAACCGTATGAGACCTCTTCGAGCGTGACCGACCCGATCGTGATCGGCTGCGCGCGGACGTACGCACCGCCGAGCCGCTCGTAGAAGCTGCGCGCCGGCTGGTTGTCGCGAAGAACCCAGATGATCATGTCGTCGAGACCCAGCTCGCGCAGGCCCGCGACAGTCGACCGCACGAGCTCGCGACCGAATCCTCGCCGCTGCGCCGCGTCGATGACATAGATCGCGTACAGCTCGCCCGTGTAGCCTGTTTCGCCGGCGCGCTCGCGCCCGCCCGACGCGAACCCGACGACCTCGCCTTCATGCTCGGCGACATACACCCTCGAGCTGCCTTCACCGATGACGCGCTTCCATCGGTCGGCGTAGCCGGTCTCGCTCAAGGACTCGAGGAACTCTTCAGGCAGCATTCCTTGATAGGTCGACTGCCAGCTCGCGACGTGCACGCGCGCGATCGCGGGTGCGTCCTCGAGCTTCGCCGGGCGGATCATTGTTCACTCACACTATCTCTGACGGGATGGAACCCGACGAGGACCTCCGCTCATCCGCGCCGGCGGCAGGACGCATCGGCCGTGCCATTGCGCTCATGGTCGTATCTGTGCTCGCCATCGTCATCGCCGCGATCGCTTACGTGCATCCCCAGGCGTCGATTGGTTCGAGCCGGCAGCGGCCGGCGGCTGCGCAGGAGGCGGTGCCTTCGTATCAGCTGGCGGCGATCGACTTCGTCAATCCTGCGACTGGCTGGATCGTCGCCGAGCTCTCCAACCACGATTTTGCGGTGCTTCACACCACCGACGCCGGCAGCAGCTGGACCCGACAGCTCAGGGGCACCGGCGGCGACATGGGCGAGTATGCCCGCTTCTTCGACAGCCGCAATGGAGTCCTGGTCCTGCTCGGGCCCCAGGCGGTGATGTTCCAGACCGGCGACGGCGGCAAAACCTGGAGTCGCGACGAACTGCAGGCAGGTGGCGGTCATGTCGTGTCGGCCGACTTCATCGACGCCCGGCATGGATGGCTCCTGGTCCAGGTCTCGAACCTCGCCGGCCCCGTCACCGAGGCGCTGTACCGAACTGCGGATGGGGGCGCGACCTGGCTGGACGCCGGCGAGCCTGTGCAAGCTCCGGATACGGCGGTCCGGGCGGTGTTCGCAGATCCGCTCCACGGCTGGCTGTACAGCCTGTCCAGCGGACCGTTCGCGTATTCGACAGCCGACGGAGGGACGACCTGGCGGCCAGTTCCGCTCCCGCCTCCACCGGGGGGATGGCCGGCAGCTCCGGCGCGATCGTCGTCGCCCGAGATGTTCTTCGTCGCGGCTCGTCCGACCATCGACGAGGGTGTGGCGGCCACCGTGATTCCCATCGCCCCTCTGAAGAGACGCTCGTCAGACGGCGCGACGTTCCTCGCGTATCCGCCCCTGACGGTGAGATCGTTCGACGGCGGCGGGTCGGTGATGTACGTCTACACGACGTTCGCTGATGTGAGCCCCTACCGCTACACGAACATCCTCTCCGATTCGGGCCAGGTTGTCGCTCCCAGCGCCTCCGACGAGGTCGAGCTCAGGTCCCTGGACGGCGGATCGACGTGGAAGAGCGCTGACGTGCCCCTCGACTACGGGGCGTTTGGCTTCATCGATGCGCTCGATTGGTGGTGGATTGGCTCCGGTGCCTGGGCGACGAGCTCGGATGGAGGCGTCACCTGGTCCGGTAGGCAGCCGCTCGGCGTGCTGGCACCGCTGCCGGGCTCCCTCCAGGTCCTCGACGCGGACCACGCCTGGTTCGCGGCCATGGCGGGCAGAAGACCGATGCTCGAGACCACGGCTGACGGAGGCTACAAGTGGACGATGGTCAGACTGCCGGCGCTCACGCCCTGACATAGGCGATCACGGCGCGCGCCTCGGCGATCACATCGCCGCCATCCTGCTCTACCGTCGCCTCGCAGAACGCGAGCCGGCGGGTGCGGTGCCTGACTCGTGCGTGGCAGACCAGCCGGCCTGGTCTGCCCGGACGGTAATAGTCGACCTTCAGGTCGGCGGTGACCGTCGTCTCGCCTTCTTCTGCCAGCGTGAACGCGACCGACGCCAGCGTCTCATCCGCGAGCGTCGCGATCGCTCCACCGTGGACGATCGCTCCGCGACTCGTCGGAAAGCCGTGGGCCTGCTCGGTGAAATGCCCCTCCAGCGTGAGCGTCCCCGGGCCGAGTTCGAGAATCCGCGTGCCGATGTTCGCGATCATTCCTGTAGCCGCCCATTCTTTGTAGAGCTCGGGCAGCGTACGCACGCCGTACGGAACTTCGTTCACGGATCGAGTTTGCGGTGGAGCTCTAGGTACGGCTGGATCGGTGCGTAACCCATTTCGGCGTTGATGTGAAGGATCGGCGCATTCTCACCGTCGTTCTGGGTGCGGATGACGCTCGCGCCGAGCGCGATCGCCTGCACGATCGTCTCGTACTTCAATGCGCGCGCGATGCCCCGGCCGCGAACACTCCGCGCCGTCGCCGTGAACGCGGTGAAGGGAACACCACGGGTGGGGGGATACTCCACCGCGGACATCCCGACCAGCGCGTCGCCCTCGCGAGCGATCCACATGCGATCGGGCCGGATGCCGGGATTGTCGAACCAGAGGTGGTGCCACTCGTCGTACGACATGACGTGCATCGGGACCGTGGTCGGGACGTCCCGCTCGCCCTCGATCGCCAGCTCGTAGAGCGCGGTGAGGCGATTCGGAAAGGTGTCCAGGTGCAGCGTCAGCAGTCGGACTCCCTGCTCGGCCATTCGCTTGCGGCACTGCTCGGCGCTCGCGCGCAGGCGATCGCGATTCGCGACAAGGTCGAGCTCCCACTGCCGCGCCCTCCGGACCACCCTGTAGCCCATCGCCTCGAGCACTTGCGCCTCGGTCTGGAAGTCCGCCCTCACGGATATCACGCTGGTCACGGCTGCTTCCGAGCGCAACCATGTTTCGGCCGTCTCGACCAGCCATTCGAAATGCGGGGGGTTCCAGATGTCCTGGTGAAGGACGAGGCGCATGAAGCCAAAGCGCTCGGGCATCTTTGCCCACGATTCGTGCTTCACGAAGAGATAGGCCATAGCCTGGCCGTGGCGCTCGGCCAGCATCCGCATGAAGACTTGATCCGGCGGATGCACCGTCCACCAGAAGCGGGTCATCGCGGGATCGCGGGGATCGTCGGGAGTTCGAGCGGTTTCCAGGTCCGCGACCATGTCGACATCCGACATCGCCGCAGGGCGCAGTTCGAGATCGACTTGGGACCTCGTCATAAACGCACGTCCAGCCTAGCATTGAGCATCCGGTTAATCTCTGCGCCGTGTTTGGACGCACGCTGAGGAGGGTCCCCGGTCGCCGCGGAGGGCGTGATGAGTCGGGTCTGCGCATCGCGCTCTCGCCCGCTTCGTGGGGCGTGAGCGATGTGCCGGGTTGGGGACACCAGCTGGAACCTGAGCGCGTGCTGTCGGAGGTCTGGTCCCTGGGCATCTCCGCGATCGAAGCCGGACCGCCAGGATTCCTGCCTGATCGCAGCGACCAGGCCAAGCTGCTGTTGCGTCGGCACTGGCTGCGCGTGGTGTCAGGCCAGGCCCACGCGGTTCTCCATCACCACGACATCCGCGGCTCGGAGCTCGCCCACATCGACGGCCACGCGAGCTGGCTGGCCGCGGTCGGCGCCGAGACGCTCGTGCTGTCGGCCATCGCCCCGCGTGGCGCGAAGACCGCGCACGGCATCGTCCTCGACAGCGGCGGCTGGGCTCACCTGCTCCACCTGATCGGCTCGGTCGAGCACGTGTGCGCGCGACATCGCCTCAGGCTTGCGGTGCTGCCTCGATTCGGCAGCATGATCCAGGGACCTTCTGACATCGAAAGGCTGCTGGTCGGCACCGAGGCCGGGCTCTGCTTCGACCCCGGCCACCTGTTGATGGTCGGCGCCGATCCGATGGAGGTGCTCGAGCTCGCGGAGGGCCGAATCCAGCATGTCCGGCTGAACGACGTCGACGCCACCCTCGCGCTGCAGGTCCGCGACGGCAAGATCGATTACGCGCAGGCGGTGGCCGAGGGTCTGTTCAGAGCCATGGGTTCGGGCGATGCGCGCGTTGAGAGCGTCATCGAGACACTGCGGAAGTCGGGCTATCGCGGCTGGTACGCGATCGACCAGGACGTCCGGCTGACGGCGAAGGACGAAAAGCCGCTTTCAAGCGTCAAGCGATCTCTGGACTACGTCCGCCGGCAGGCGGCCGCGTAGCCGGCTCAGACGCGGCGGCTCATCCCCGCCCAGTACGGTTCGCGTACCTTCCGCTTCAGCAGCTTGCCGGCGGCGTCGCGGGGGAGCTCTTCGACGAAGTCGACCGAGCGCGGCTTTTTGTATCCCGCCAAGCGCTCGTCGCAAAAGGCGATCAGCTCATCCGCGGACGCGCTGACACCCTGCCGCAGCTGGACGACGGCCTTGACGGACTCGCCCCACTGGTCGTCAGGCACGCCGATGACCGCGGCATCCATCACCGCGGGATGAGCGTGGAGCACAGCCTCAACCTCAGCGGGATACACGTTCATCCCGCCTGAGATGACCATGTCGACCTGTCGGTCGCAGATGAAGTAGTAGCCCTCGTCGTCTCGGTATGCCACATCGCCCACTGAGAAGAAGCCGTCATGCAGGCTGCTGGCGGTTGCGTCGGGGCGGTTGTAGTACTGCGCCAGCCACGTGTTGCTCACCATGAACTCGCCCGGCTCACCGACGCCGACCTCGTGCCCATCGGGGCCGACCAGCCTGATCTCCTGACCTGGGACCGCCGTGCCGCATGATCCGGGCTTGCGCAGTTGGTCCTCGGGCCGCAGCACCGTGTTGATGCCGGTCTCGGTCGCGCCGTAGAACTCCCACAGGACCTGGCCGAACACGGCCTCGGCGCGCACCTTGACCGCATGAGGACACGGAGCGGCGCCAAGTATCAGCGCGCGCAGCGATGAGGTATCGCGGGGCTTTCGCTCCTGCGCGTCGACCAATCGCTTCAGGAGCGTCGGCGCCATGAACGTCGTCGTGACGCGATGCCGCTCGATGAGGTCGAGAGCGCCTTCGGCATCGAACTTCGGCTGGATGACATTGGTCGCGCCCAGCACCTGGTGCAGGGCTGCGAAGAACGACACCGCGCTGTGATACCCGGGACCGCACATGAGGTGCACGTCGGACTGGTTGAGCTCGAAGATCGAGACGACCTGCAGGATGTTCTCGATGTTCACGCCGTTCGGTCGCCACGCGCCCTTCGGATGGCCGGTGGTGCCGGACGTGTAGATCATCGTCGCGCCCAGCCCGCCTGAGGTGTTCCGCGCTTCGGGGGCATGGTCCGGCGCCGCATCCATAAGCTCCGCGTACGAAAGCCAGCCGTCCGGCCGCCTGTCGCCGGTCGCGATGTAGTGGCGTTCGCCTGTCACGTCTGGCCGCGCGGCGTCGACGATGTCGACGTGGTCGCTGTCCGCGCACACGATCCGCGCGCCCGAGTCGTTGAGCACGTACGCGACCTCCGACCCCCGGAGCCGGTAGTTGACCGGGACCGCCACCAGGCTCACCCGGCGCAGGCCGTTGGAGATCTCGAAGCCCGCGATCGAGTTGAAGGACATGATCGCGGCGCGGTCTTCAGGCTCGCAGCCAAGGCCGCTGAAAACGTGGGCGGCCCTGTTGGCGCGCCGGTCCAGGGTCGAGAAGTCGACGACCTCGTTCGACCCGCCGTGGATCAGCGCCGGCTTGTCAGGGCTGCCCTCGGCGTGGACGGAAAGGAAATCGATGTCGGCCATCGATCAATCGTAGGCGGTGCTATTTGCTGGGCGATGCGGAGGCGGATGGTTTTGCTGTGGCGGTCGCTGCAGGCGCATTGCACGCGGTGTTCGACGCCAGTCCAAATGTCGATGGCGTCGGCGGGATGCTGCCCATGATCACGACCCGATAGCGATTGCACCCGCCCAACAGGGTCCAGTTCGTGGACGGCGCCCAGTGATGGAAGACGACGCCGGCGGCCAGAGGCGGGTACTGCTGCAGGATCGCGGGCGTGGGATTCGAGATGGTGGCGATTGGCGACGACCGCGACGAGTCGAACTGCCACAGGTAGACCTTGGTGAGCGGCCGCGCCGCCGCGCTGTCCGCAGCCGAAGGCAGCTTCGTCGATTCGAGCAGCGCGTCGACGAATGCCTGGGGTCCGCTGCCGGGCTTGATCAGCGCCAGGCTCTTGCTGGTCACCGGCGGCGACCAGTCGATGCCGGTGATGTTCCCTCCGCTGAGATACTTGTTCACCGGCGCCGCCCCGTCGGCGCCGGTCGCGGCGTAGATCTCGACCTGGCCGTTGACCGCGAGCGCGAGCTGCTTGGCGTCAGGGCTCCAGGCCAGCCCGTCCGCGTGCGGCAGCTTGGAGTTCACGTGGCGCGGCGCTGCCGAAGGGACCGGGCTGGAGTGGGCCGGCGTGGCCGCAGTCGCTGACGCCGGCGCCGAGGCGCCGGCACCGGCCGCGGGTGAAGGCAAAGCGACCGGTGCCGTTACGTTGATCGGCTGGATCACTGGTCCCTGGTCCGGCAGCGAGATCGCCGCCATCGTGCCATCGGCGCTGATGGCGATCGGACCATCCTCGGGGCCGAGCGCGAGCGGAAAGGGATTGAGGACGGAAGCGCTGGGGTTGAGCCAGTACCACGCACCAGTCCCGACCGCCCGCACCGCGATCAATCCGTCGGCTCCGGGCGCGGCGCCCTCTGTGAACAGGGCCGCCTGGGATGGTGGCTTAGCGAGGACCTTGAGCGGCGATGGCGGGCGCGTGAGGTCGTATGCGTCGACCTCGTAGTTGGCGCAGCAGCCGGACGTCAGCGCCAGGTAATGGGCGTTGGCGACCAATCCGAATGGTCCCTCGCTCTGGTTATCCACGGACGCCGCGAGCGGCTCGATCGTCCCCGTGAACGGATCGGCGCGGAACAGCCAGTCGTACGGCACCACGCCGGTGCTCGTCCTTCGTTCGGCGGGCCGGTCGTCGTGGGTCGTGAAGTAAAG
>VBHX01000069.1 GCA_005879945.1 Chloroflexota bacterium
CAGCTCACGCGTGTCGGCGTCCAGGCCAGGTGGATCGAGTACCATCCCAATCGCCTCCAGCGCCGCGGGTGTTGCCTGGCGAAGCTCAACCGACTCCAGGTACTGACGCAGGGCATCGACACTGGCCGGGATCCGGCTCGCGGGCACTCCGATGATCTCTGCGAAACGCACCATCTCGGCTACGTAGCGGTCCGCATCGGCGGCGTCGAGCGAGCGGCCGTAGCGCTGGACGACGTGGACGATCGAGTCCACCATGCCAGCGTGTACCCACAACAGCAGCTCCGGGTCCTCGGCGCGGTAAGCGAGTCCCGTCACCTCATCGGTTCCGCGGACGTGGGTGTGCACGGCGCGCACGCGGGCCGCCGCGCTTTCGGCCGCGGCGGTGTCACCGTAGGTGACCGTCAAGACATAGCCGGCGGTGGCGGCGAGTCGACCGAACGGATCGTGCTGCCAGTTGCTGTGCTGGGCGACGCCGGCCATGGCCAGCGGATGAAGCGCCTGGACCATGAGCGAGCGGATGGCCGCGAGCGGAAAGCTGCGGTCGCGGTGCACACGCCAAACCACACTGCCCGGTCCGAAAAGCCCTCCATCCTTCGGGCGTCCTGGGACCGAGCGCTCGTATGCGCGCGCGAGCGGCTCCATCATCCCGATCTGCGACGCGGCTTCAGAGCTCACGTGGCCACGATACCGGCGTTCTCATCGTGCGATGCCGCCGATCGGCCGGCGAGTCGCCGGACCTCCACGCGATAGCGACCGTCGATGCTGGCGGCTTCCACCTTCGGCTCGAGCAGCGCGATGCGCTCCCAGTCGGCCGCCTTTAGTTTGGCGCCCGCGAGGGAGGTCGCGGCATAGAGTTCGAGCGCCCGGCGATAGCACTGCTCTGCACGTGTTGACCTGCCACGGAGCTCGTGGATCGCCCCTTCCTCACCCAGTAGCGCGGCAAACATGCGGAGGCGGTCCAACTCGTATTTGCCAACGAGGTCGACCGCGCTCGCGGCATCAACACGCTCGAGCACGGGGCGCATTGGGCCGAGCACGAGATCGCGAGTCTTATCGACAAGAATCATCGCCGGGTCGAGATCTCCTGCCCGGACAACCTGGAGAATTTGCGCGATCGCTTGAGTTGCCTGCTCGATCATCCGCTCGATGTAGTCCCGCTGAACAGCGCTCATCCAGTCAAGCGTATCCGGAGGCTGCTCAGGTCCATGTTCGTTCAACTACGACCCGTTATTCCCTCGGCTGGTAGCACCGCGTGTATTCGTGCTCTACCCGAGCCTGATCGCTCCGGCCGCCGTGCCGCCGTGTAACGGCGGCCCATATCTAGCTCAGACATGCAGCGAAAAGGCGCCGCCTATCAGAGCCCGACCAGGCTCACCACCGGTTCGACCTGCTTGACCGGACGGTGAGCCGGATCAAACGTCAGTTGCAGGCCATGCCGGTTGCGACTGACCCGGCGCCTGCAACGACGACCACCTGTACAGCGGCTCGCTACTGATCACCAACCATCACAAGGAGAAACACTGACATGCGTTCGAAACTCGTCCTGACCGGCGGCCTGGTGGCTGCGGCATTCATCGCGGCCGCGTGCTCGACCAGCACCACCGCAACAAGCCCCTACGGCGCCCCTGCGGCGCCAAGCGCCGCCCCGAGTGTTTAGCGCTGCTCGTTCAAGCATGCGTCGCCGCCCATGTTGGACGGCGACGCTTTTGCTTTCGATCGTCAGCGGACGAACCGCTGGACGAACTTGAGGGCGGTGTCCGCTACCTCCTGCCAGCCGCTGTCGATGACAAGCGCGTGCCCGCGGTTTTGCATCTCGATGATCTCGGTCACACCCTGGTTGCGCTTCTGCTGCTTGTAGGACGCGTTCGCGATCGCCCAGGGGACGGTGTTGTCCTTCTCGCCGGACATGATCAGGAGCGGGCCGCGGTCAGGATTCTTGGTATCGACCTTGGCCTCGGTCCACGGGTTGAGGTTGGCCGCAGCTGCCTGGAACAGAGGCGCACCGGAGGCAGGCACGGCAAATGTTTCGTAGAGCTCCTTCGCCTCGTCTTCGCTCACGGCATTCGCGAACCCGAAGCGAAACTGGTCGTATGTGAGGGGAACGGCACGGTTGCGGTTGGCCGGGTTTCCGAGCACAGGCGACGCCGATTTCAGCGCCGAGAACGGGAGCGGCAGCACCCCGCGGAACGGCGCGGGATCGATCGCCACGGATGCCGCCGAGAACCCACGGCCGGCGACGATCTGCGTGAGCAGCCCTCCAAACGAGTGGCCGATGACGGCAGGCTTCTTCTTCAACTGGCCGATCACCTCAGCGAAGTGATCCGCCACCTGGCCGATCGTCTTGTGTGCGAAGACTTCGGGATGCGCTTTCGCTTCACTGACTGTTTGGGGATCGTCCGGCCAACCCGGCGTCAGTGTTGTAAAGCCGGCTTCCTCGAAGAGAACGGCCCATCGGTCCCAGCTGCTGGGCAGCAGCCAGAGGCCATGGATGAAAACGATCGGGGTCAGCCCTGACGAGTTTGCCCGCTCGATCTCGTCCGCGGTAGTGCGAGCTGCTGAGTTGATCATTACGAAACCTCCTGGCCACTTTCCTGGTAGTGGCGAACCATCGATGACAGCAACGCTAGACGCCGCGGCGCGCGTTGGCTGTCACCCAGGTGACAGATCAGCGACCACCCCTCCGGACTCAGAGTACGCCCGAAAGGGCCAGAGCCTCCAAACCGACTGGATCGATGATCCTGATACGACGATGGCTAGTATCGACCAGGCGACGTGCACGGATGGTGGTCATCGCTTTAGCGACTACCTGCCGAGCGGAGCCGATCCCGTCGGCGATCTCCTGCTGAGATGCCACAGCCTCGAGCTGTGCGGCGCTCTGCTGGGTTCGGCATGCGCGATCCAGCAGGTCATACGCGGTGCGCTGCACGACCGACCCGAACGCGTGTAGCGCAATCGTGCGCACGCAGTGCGAGTATCGCTGAGCGAGATCGGCGGCGATTGCACTGCCAACCGCCGGGTCTATGTCCACCAGCCGCCGCACGATGGCGATGTCGAGGTGAGTCACAGTCGAGTCAACGGTCATCTGGGCTGAGCCGTCGAAGGCCGCACCCATGACGAGCAGGCCACCCATGAGCTCGCCCGGGTGGACGTACCTGATGGTGGTCTGGCGTCCATCCGACGACGTCAGAAACAGGCGAACCAAACCCGTCTCGAGGATGTCGGCCCGATCAGAGTTCCCTGGTTGAAAGGGAATCGTTCCGGCCGCATAGCGGATGCTGTTGCTGTTGACGAGAATCCGCTGCCGGCTATCGCGTGGCAACCGATCCAGGAAGGGAGTGCCGCCAAGATCGATGACCGGGTGCGTCGCCATGGTGAGGGAGACGATGGTAACCCGGCAGAGTTATCAGTACAGAGTCCGGCTGCCGAGATGAGCGAGACGTACGTCCACGGCTACCACCCGCGGGAGAACGAGCGCCTGCAGGATCAGGCGGGATCGCTGGTGGACCTGCTCCACTCAGACACCTCCTATCCAAGTGGCAGCGTCGTGCTCGAGGTTGGGTGTGGCGTCGGCGCGCAGACGGTGACGCTCGCCAAGCGGAGTCCCGATGCGCGATTCATCTCGATTGACATCTCCGCCGCCTCGCTCGTCGAAGCGCAGCGAAGGATCGAGTCGGCCGGCATGACCAACGTGGAGTTCCGGCAGGCGGACATCTTCGCCCTGCCTTTCAAGGCCGAGTCGTTCGACCACGTTTTTGTTTGTTTCGTGCTCGAGCACCTCTCCCGGCCGCTGGAGGCGTTGGCGATTCTCAAGGGCGTGCTTAGGTCCGGGGGCACCATGACCGTGATCGAGGGCGATCACGGATCGGCATACTTCTATCCGGAAAGCACCGCCGCCGATGCGGCGATCCAGTGCCTGGTCAAGCTGCAGCGACTTGCCGGGGGTAACGCACTGATCGGCCGGCAGCTGTACCCGCTGTTGGTCGAGGCGGGCTTCGATGCGGTGCACATCTCCGCACGGACGGTATACGTGGATTCGAGCCGTCCGGACCTGGTCGATGGATTCACGAGTAAGACGTTCACCGCAATGGTCGAGGGCATTCGCGAGGCCGCGATCGTGGCAGGCCTGACCGACGCCGAGAGATTCGATGCGGGGGTCCAGGCGCTCTACCGTACGACCGCGCCGGACGGGGTTTTCAACTACACGTTCTTCAAGGGCGTGGCAAGAAAGGGCTAGCAGCCCAGCTGGTCTGCGAGGTCGAGAAAGTCGGTTGCCTGCAAGTCGGCTTGGCGATCAGGCAAGCGGTCGGCGCCTCCGCCCGGGCCCTTCTCGAGAGGCCGCTCGACGAACGCCGCCCTCAGGCCGGCCGCCTGTGCGGCGTGCAGATCCCCTTTATGCGCCGCCACCATCATGACCTGGCCCACGTTCAGTCCGAGTGCCGACGCGGCGCCCTGGTAAATCTCCGGGTCCGGCTTGTAGTGACGGAAGTCTTCAGCAGAAAGGACGCTCTGGAAAGGCAAAGCGGCGAAGCGAACCAGCGCCTCCTGCTGGGCCCGATTGCCGTTCGAAAGCGTCGTCACGGTGAAGCGTCGGGCCAGCCGCTCGAGCCCGGAGGCGGCATCGGGCCATGGCGGCAGGCGCTCCCATGCGAGCGTCAGCTCGTCGCGCGCCGCTGAATCGAAGCCCTCGGCGCGGAGGTCACGCAGGACTTCGTCCAATGACATGCGATGGAGCCGATCGAAGTTGGTCCACGGCAGCTCGCCGCTGCGAACCCTGTCCATTGAAGGCATGTACGTGGCCCGCCATGCGTCCGCGAGCCGCCCCCAGTCGGCGTGCACACCGTGCAATTCCCCGAGGCGCCGCGCCTCGGTCGCGACTCCGGAACGCCAATCCACTGTGGTGCCGAACACATCGAATGTGAGGGCACGCACCTCGCTCAGGTCAGTCAACTGTGATGACGACTTTCCCACGAACGCGACCCTCTTGCAGATACCTGATGGCCTCCGCGGCTTCGGCGAGCGGGTATGTCCTGTCGATCACCGGTGTGACCTTGCCGGATTCGATGAGCTCCTTGAGGACGATCAGGTCTTCGTAGTTCTCGTTGTTGATGAATGTCATCAACTTCTGGTGCACGAATGCGGACATCATCGTTGCCCGGAGCTGACGATCGACGCCTCCGAACCACGGCCCTCCGCCTTCGCCCCCGACGATGACAAGAGCTCCCTCGGGTGCCAAGGCGCGCCTGAGGCGTGCCAATTTCGAGTTCCCGCCGATGTCGAGGATCACGTCGTAGTGCTGGTCGCCATTGGCGAAGTCGTCGCGTGTGTAGTCGATGACGTGATCCGCGCCGATGGAACGGACGAGATCGACCTTCGCGGTGCTGCACACGCCGGTGACTCGTGCGCCGAAAGCCCTGGCGATCTGAACTGCAAAAGTGCCGACTCCACCCGAGGCGCCGATTATCAAGACGCTCTGACCCGGCTTCACACGTCCGTGATCGCGCACGGCTTGGAGGGCGGTCGAACCGGAGATGCCGACCGCTGCTGCCTGCTCGAAAGTCAGGTTTTCCGGTTTGGCGGCCAGCTTGTCCACGCGGGCGAGCGTGTACCCCGCGAACGAGGCCTTGCCGATGCCGAACACCTCATCGCCAGGCTGGAACGTGGTCACGTTGTTCCCGACCGCCTCCACGACCCCGGCGAGGTCCCTCCCCACCGTAGGGTTCTTGGGCGCGCGCAGACCGAAGCCGACGATGCGCATCAGGTACGGCCGGCCCGCCATCATGTGCCAGACGCCCCGATCCACGCCGGCCGCGTGAACGCGGACCAGCACTTCGCCATCACTGGCGACGGGAGTGCCGACCTCGTCGAGACGCAGAGCATCTGGGGATCCGTAGCGGTCCTGCACCACCGCTTTCATGCTGCCGGCAACCGTTACGGGAAGAGTCTTGGTTGAGATCATGCTTGCCACCCCTTTGTGTTTGCTTACGCTGTAAACTTATGGCGTAAGTGAAGCACATACAGCGTAAGTCTGTCAAGGGGGGTACCCAGGAACCTCGGACTCCCTTGAGCAGGGAGCGAGTCCTGCGGGCCGCCATCAACCTCGCGGATCGAGATGGCATCGACTCGCTCAGCATGCGCAAGCTCGGCCAGCAGGTCGGGGTCGAGGCGATGTCGCTCTACAACCACGTGCGTAACAAGGAGGACGTGCTGAATGGCATGGTCGATTTCGTCTTCAGCGAGATCGATTTGCCGTCTAGCGGGGCGGACTGGTCGACGGCAATGCGTCAGCGGGCGATCTCAGCCCGGCAGGCTCTCTTGCGGCACCCTTGGGCAATCGGCCTGATGGAGTCGCGGGTACAACCTGGTCCAGCGACGCTTCGGCATCACGACTCGGTGCTCCGAAATCTTCGGGAGGCGGGCTTCTCGGTTGAGCTGGCTGCGCACGCGTACTCCGTCCTGGACAGCTACATCTATGGATTCACACTGAACGAGCTGACACTGCCTTTCGACACCTCCGAGGGGGCTGCCGAGGTCGCGGGAAACATCTTCCGGGAGTTCCTCCGCGGCGAATACCCCTACCTCGCGGAGATGGCCACCGAGCATGCCATGAAGCCCGGCTACAACTATGGGGACGAATTCGAATTCGGGCTCGACCTCATCCTCGCCGGACTCGACGCGGCGATCAAGAGGTCTGGTCGCAGCAACGGGTAGCCGTGGATCAGGAACCACGTAGCGACCAGCGTGAAGAGCGCCCAGGCCGACTGCCAATCAGGACCGACATAGAGCACTCCGGCAACGACCAGCGCCGCCCACGCGGCCGCGCTTGCGAACCAGGGCAGAGCCCCTAAACCGCGCCGGCCACCAACGCGGGCCAGTGCCGGCAGCGTGAAAATGCCGGTGTAGGGTCCCTCACCAGGCGCGGAGACGATGGTCAGAGCCAGACCCAGGGCGCTGCGGTCGGGGTCTATGGGCCGGCCGGCCCGCTTCCTTACCAACCAGGCGCAGACAACGACGACCGCGACCTGAAGTGCGGCCACCCCAATCCCGCCCCCGGCGGCCGCGGCCAGACGGGGCCAGCCAGCCAGCGGATAGAAGCTGAGGCTGTGGATGTAGTCGGCGGGCCAGCTTGGGTCGAGCCACGTTGTGACCGCCACCAGCGGGGCGACCACCACGAGGCCGGAGCCGAGCGCTCGCAGGGCGCGTGTCGGCGAGCCCCAGGCACCGACGACCAGCATCGCGATAACCGGCAGGGCGTTGGTGAACCTGATCAGCGACACGGCGGCCGCAACCCCGACGAGGTACCAACGGTCGCGCCGCTGCGCCCAAAGCGCAAGGCTGAGAGCGAGCAACCCGATCGCGCTGAAAAGGTGGTCGGTTATTAGCGCGTGGAGGGCCGGAAGTGAGATCAGCACCGGCCATAGGGCGATCCGGACTCCGCGGTCGCCCTCTTGCCAGAGCCAGAGCGAAAGCCCCAAGGCGGCGGCCACCAGGCAGCGTCCGGCGATTGCCGCCACGGGATCGGGGAGAAGCGCCAGGGGCACAGCGAGGAGCTCGAACGGCGGAGCGTAGCCGGTGGTGTTCCCGCTGGCATACCACTGGTGTAGCGAGGGGCCGAAGAGGATGGCGCGTGCGGCCTCGAGGTGGTTGCGCATCTCCCACGGGTCGGTGAGCCGCCAAAACGGCTGGTGGGCAGAAGCCGGACTGCTGTTCTGCAGCAGGACCACGATACCCGCCGCGGCGAGGGCCAGGAAGGGGATCCGGAGCCACCACCCTGACATCGCCCTGGCGACGCCGGCTGCTACGTTGCCTGTCTCAACTCCCAAGCTGCACCGCTAGGAAGCCGACGGCCATTGTCAGCACCGTCCAGGCGATCGGGCGCGGCAAGCCGACCCAAAGCGGCGGCGGGCGCTGCCGCCAAAGCGGCCACAGGTAGGCGAGGCCCCAGGCGGTCTTGGCCATCTCATTCAAGAACTCGGCCCACCAGTCGATGTGCGGATCCTGGGGCACGTTGTAGTGGAAGCCGCTGAGCATCCAGACCACCCAAAGCGCCGCCACGACCGCCAGCCAGCGCCACTCCACCCCGACGATCAGGCTGACTGCCGCAACCACGGCGATCGACCCAGGGATCGGCCAGCCCATCGGGCGCCCCGCGAAGTGGAAGATGGTGAACTGCCAGGCGGCTTCGAAACCGGCGATCCAGGCCAGTGTGGCGAGCACGCCATGAAGCGGCCGGCGCCGGATCACACCAACGAGCAATAGCACCGCCGCCATCACCACAGTGCTCGTGCGCTCCTGGCGACCGGGGAAAAAGATTATGCCCCCAGGTCCAAAGGCGCCTGTCATTGCCAGCACTGCGTGGCCGGAAACCGTCATGCCAGCGGTCATTTTGATCGGCGGGTCCGCGGGTGAGGCCCCGTTAGGCTTGCGGCGCGACAACCTCCACGGAGGTCAGCAGATCCCACAGCGCTTCGGACATTTCCTCCGCGGCGTCATCGGAGCCGTCCTGGCACAGGACCCTGAGCTCTGCCGCGTGCTCGACGTCCAGGTGCTGGTGCACGGCAAAGTACCGGCCACCGGCGTACCCGCTGATTCCGTAGAAAGCTGATAGCCCCGCCAGCTTTGCTTCCGCGACAGCCGGGGTCTGAGCTTCGAGCGCCCAAACCACAGCTGCTGCGTGGCCCTGTTCCGCGAGATGGTCGCCGCGTGCCAACAACCTGGTTGTCGGTTCGTTGGCAGGGGCTGTGCGAATGGCCTCGGAGGTCAGGCCCAGCGCTTCGCCAAATTTTTCCCAGAGCGCGACGTGCGATCGCTCCTCGTCAACATGACGCGCCAGTTGAGCGGTGTCGCCACCGCGAACCTGCTCGAGCCAGCGGGGCACGGCCCGCACAACGTGACCGTACTACTTGATGTAGTCGCAGAGCTCATCGCGAGTCAGGGTGCCATGGGTCCAACGCTGATAGAAGCTGTGGTCGAGGAGATTCCATCGGGTCACAGCCTGGTCAAGCATCTGGTCCATTACACGGCTCCTTTCAGGTAGTTGGTGTGGATGGGCAGCAGTAGCGTGGCAGATTACATCGGCCCAATCACGAGGATCTCGGCCTATCGCTAGACTGGATTCGCTTTTGGTCCGCCAGACGGGGAGGGATATGCCCATGCGCATCGTTCGTGTGTTGGTACCCGCATTCGCTGCGCTCATCGGACTCTCGTCCATCCTCACGGCCTATGCCGGCAGCCTGATCCAGCTGAGCAGCGACCCGTTCACCAACTCGACCAGCCAGCACCGGACTGAGGTCGAGCCCGACACTTTCGCGTTCGGCTCGACGATCGTCTCCGCTTTCCAGGTCGGCCGCTTCTTCAACGGCGGCGCCTCTGATATCGGTTTCGCCACCTCGACGAATGGCGGCAAGACTTTCACCAGCGGCTTCCTGACGGGAATCACGAACAACACGACCCCGGCCGGAGCCTACTTCCGCGCCAGTGACCCGTCGGTCGCATTCGACGCAATGCACGGGTTCTGGATCATCTCTTATCTCGGCATCAACGCTCAGGGAACGGCTCCAGTTGACCTGCTCGTGAGCACTTCGAAAGACGGGTTAGCGTGGAAAGGGCCGTTTCCTGTCAACACTGATGGGCACTTCAACGACAAGAACTGGACCGTCTGCGACAACACTGCCACTAGCCCCTTCTATGGCAACTGCTACACCGAGTTCGACGACAACACGCTCTCCGACCTCGAGCAGATGAGCACTTCCAGCGATGGAGGCCTGACTTGGGGACCGAGCCTGGCAACGGGCCAGCACCTACACGGCATCGGCGGGCAACCGCTGG
>VBHX01000232.1:0-3478 GCA_005879945.1 Chloroflexota bacterium
GGTGAGTACTTGATCGCGTTGCTGAGCAGGTTGGCCACGACCTGGGCGATCCGGTCCGGGTCCGCCAGGACGCTCGGCTGAAGCGGATCGAGGGTGCTCTTGAAGACATGACGCGCGCTCGAGGCGCGTGCTCGATCGACCGCGTCCTGGAGCAGGCTGTTCAGATCGACGGGCTGGGGGTGCAGGGTCAGGTGCCCGGCCTCGATGCGATCGAGGTCGAGCATGTCGTTGATCATTCGGTTGAGGCGGTCGGCGTCCTTGTTGATGTCGCCCGCGTAGGTCTTGGCCTCCTCGAGCGAAACGTCTTCATCGCGGATCATCTCGCTGAAGCCGGAGATCCCGACCAGCGCGGTGCGGAACTCGTGGCTCACGAGCGAGACGAACTCGCTCTTCAGGCGATTCAGGCGTTCGAGGCCCGCCAGGTGCGCGGCCGCGGCCTCGTTGGCGGCGTGCTCCGCATCCGTGTCCTCATACATGGCGAGGAAGTATTCGAGGCGCCCGGCGGCGTTGCGCACACCTGTTGCGCTCCAGTGCAGCCAGACGTCGGTGTTGTCGGCGCGGATCGCCCGGCTATCGGACTCGATCGTGTCCACAACTCCACGCCAGAGCGGCTGAAAGACCTCGAAAACGCGCGTGAACTCATCGGGGTGGAGGTATTTCGCGACTGCCTCACCCGTCATCTTCGGCGGAGACGTGCGCAGCAGTGCCGCCATGCGCGGATTGACGTCGATGATGTTCATGTCGACGCCCACGCGGGCAATCCCAAGCGGCGCGTGGGAAACGATCTCGTCGAGCAGGTTGTTGCGGTGCTCGAGCTGTGCTTCCGCGCGCTGGCTCTTGACCAACAGCGAGAGCGAGTCGCGGTGCGAAAGCACGTGGCTCGCGACAAAGAGGATGCCGATGCTTCCCGCCAGCACGGTGGCAAAGCGGTCGAGGTTCTGGTTGGTCGCCGCCTGGTTGACGGCCGCGATCGCCGCGCCCAGCACCGCCACCCAGGGCAGCGCCAGCTGCCACAGCTCGAGCGGCCCCTCGGCCTTGAGCTCGTTTCGATCCCGAGCGGGCCATATGGGCGCCAGCGCGATCAGCAGGTAGCCCACGACCCACCCTGCGTCCAGCACGCTGCCGAGTGCGCCGTATGAACCGTTGGCGGTCATGTATGCAAACGCGCTGTCGGCCAGCGCGGCGAACGCAAGCCCACCCAGGAGGAGCAGCATCCGGCCGATCTCGGCCCGGCGCGCTCGACGCAGTGCGACGACGAGCACCGTCGCGACGATGATGTCGCCCACCGGATAGGCGAGGCCTATCGCCTGGGCCTCAGGTGTCGTGGGCGAGCTTTCGTAGACCTTGCCGAGCCCGAACGTCCACGCGATGAAGAGCAAGGACAAGGCGACGATGGTTCCCGACAGCACCGTTTCACCGCGCGTGGCGATCCGGCTCGGCGCCGAGGTAAAAGCAAACACACCGATCACCGCGAGCGGGACGGCGAGCAGGAAACCCGCGTCAGCAGCGGAGGGGAAGGGCACCGCGATGCCAAACCCGACCTGGTAGACGCTCCAGATGACTTCCCCGACGCCCCAGCTGAGGGCGGAAGCGGCGAAGAACGACCATGCAAGTCGGGTGCGGCCGGCGTTGCGGGCGGCGGCCAGCGCGCAGCTGAAGGCCGCGATGAACGCGGCCGCGGCCTCTCCGATGTCGTCGACGTCGATCGTGGCCTGGTCGCTGATCCAGTGGTAGGCGGTCCAGCCGGTGAAAAGGATCGCGACTACGCCGCTGGCGGTCGCGGCGATGGCGAAAGGGCGCCATCCGTGGATGCCCAACCCGGTGACGACAATCGGCCGGCGCAGCTGAAGGGCGGCGGACGCATTCTGCACGGGTCGAGCGTAGGCGGAGGTGCTCACTTCAGAACCGGCATACCGAAAAGTCGAACGCGTCCGTTAAGTCAAGCCAATTTTCATTTAACATGGCGGGGCAGTTACTTGTAGCACAGCCGCGTGGGTGTGGATCACGGCTAAGTGGAGGACTGCGATTTCGGCGCGATGGAGCCTCGACGTGGACGCGGACGCGGAAGTCGCACCCGTCGGTTCAGGTCGAGCAATCGGAGTGATCGTGTTGTGGGATTGGCCGTCGCACCGGCTGGGCTGCCGGTTTTGATCGGGTTCGGGTTGGCTCCTCGTCCCGCCGGTCAGGTTGCTGCAGGTGTCCGGAGCTTGGTTGCTGTCGTAGGTGCGGTGAACCTGGCGACGGTGTGCTCGGGCCTGGTTCCTCGCGCCGAGACTCCGGCCCAACTGACCGCCGCCGCGTCCATCGATTGATCGCCTGGTTTGTCGACGGGGCTCGCACCGGTCCGTGCGGGGAAGGAGGTGATATTTGATGCGCAAGTTGCTGTTTGCCGCCATTCTGGCGACCTCAGCTCTCTTGGCCGTTTCGGCCACCGTTTCGGCCGCAATCGTCCCTCCCTGCTGCTGAGAGCCTTATAAATCATGTAAGAGTTTTGTCAAGTCAATGGAGCCGGCGTTAAGCTGACCTCGAGATCAGGCCCGGTTCGGTCAAGCAGGCGCGCGCGATGGCGGGGCTGAGCCTGGGCCAGGTGGCCCGCGAGGACATCAGCCGCACAGCCATCTACTTCGTCGAGACCGGCAAGGCCAAGCCTTCGAGGGAGACCCTGGAGCTCATCGCGCAGCGGACGGGGCAGCCACTCGACTTCTTCTTGACCGGCGCGGATGGCTCGGACCAGCACCCGGCGGCGAGGATCGCCGAGCTGGAGCGGCTGCTCGTGACGGGCGACAACGCCGGGGTGGTCGCGGCGGCGGAAGCGGCGCAGGGCCACAAGTACGACGGCGAGAGCGAGGCGCGAATCAAGCTGCTGGCATCGATGGCCTACCTCAGGCTTGCCCAGCCGGTCCTTGGTCGCAGGCTCGCAGTGGCGGTTCGGACCTATTTCGAGCAAGTGTCCGATCTCCACATGACAGCCGAGGCGCTCGGCAACGAAGCTCAGGCCGCCGGCCTGATGCAGGATCCGGCCGCGGTCCAGATCGCCGAGGGCGCCCTCGCCACGTGTCGCAGCGTCAGACCGGTGCCCCAGGTCCTGGAGGCGCGTCTGCTCAGAGTGCTCGGGCACATGCTGGTGGCCAGCCAGCGCTGGACCGAGGCGATCGCCTGCTACGAGGAAGCGGTAGCGGTCGGTGATGTCATACAGGATCTCCAGCAGCTGTCCTTGCTTTACAGCGGGATGAGCGCGGCTCATCACGAGATCGGCCAGATCACGGAGGCGGCGCGCTACGCGCAGAAGGCTCTGACGATTCATGAGGCCCTCCACGACCGCCTGTCGCAGGCCC
This sequence comes from Chloroflexota bacterium, assembly GCA_005879945.1. Lineage (GTDB taxonomy): Bacteria > Chloroflexota > Dormibacteria > Dormibacterales > Dormibacteraceae > UBA10449. The sequence goes on from VBHX01000232.1 coordinate 3,336, forward strand.
GATCGCTCAACAACCTGGGCTGGATGCTGGTGCAACTCGGGGAGTTCGACTCGGCACGAATCCACCTCGACCGCGCGATCCGAATCTTCGAAGAGCAGGGCGTCGAAACCGCGTTGGGCGAGTTCCTGATGAGCCAGGCCGAG
>VBHX01000232.1:3550-4919 GCA_005879945.1 Chloroflexota bacterium
CTCCTCGGACGCATCGCGGCCAGGAAGGGATTCGAAGCAGACGCCGATCAAGCCTTCTCAGCCGCCCTGCGCGCCGCCGAGACCTTGGGTCCTGGACCTCGCCTTACCGCGGTACACGAGGCGTACGCCGAGATCCTGGAGGCCAGGGGCGACCTGGTCGCCGCGAACCGCCACCTCAGGCACGCCATCGCCGCCCACCGGCCGGCGGCCCCGATCGAATCGCGGATCGCGATCGCCTGACGGTTTCGGTTGGCACGCCCTATCCGGGCGTTCCCCCTTGCAAGCCTCGACCAAACTGGGTTGAAATAGAGCAGGCAACTCTCAGGCTGAAGGGGGCGTTTTGAGCTGATGCCGGTCGTGCTGGTCGTCGACGATGGGGCCGCCAACCGCGAGTTGATCCGCCTCTACCTCTCGAGCATCGATTGTGAGGTGCGCCTGGCCGCCGACGGGGTCACCGCGCTGGCGATGATCGAAACCGATCCCCCGGACCTCGTCCTGCTTGACGTGCGGATGCCGCGGATGGACGGCTATGAGGTGTGCCGGCGAATCAAAGCCATGCCGCGAGGCAGGCTGCTTCCGGTGGTCATGATCACCGGGCTGAGCCAGACCGCGCACCGGGTCGCCGCGCTGGAAGCAGGCGCCGACGACTTCATGGCCAAGCCGGTGGAGGGCGCCGAGCTCATCGCGCGCGTGCGGTCGGCATTGCGCCTCAAGGAGCTGTACAACACGCTCGACGGCGCCGAGCACGTGATCTTCTCGCTGGCCACGGCGGTGGAGGCGAAGGACTCTTTCACCGAACGGCACACACAGCGTGTCGGCGAATCCGCGCGTTTCATAGGGGAGCGGCTCGGCCTCTCCGGGCCTGCGCTCGACATGCTGTACCGGGGAGGCATCATTCACGACATCGGCAAGATCGGCGTGTCGGATTCGATCCTGCACAAGCCGGGCCCGCTCGACGCGAGTGAGGTGCCGATCATGCAGGCGCACGTCGCGATCGGCGAGAGCATTGTCCGGCCGTTGCGGTCGACGTCGGAACTCTTGCCGATCATCCGCCACCACCACGAGCGGTTTGACGGGCTCGGTTATCCCGACGGACTCCGCGGCCGCGAGATTCCACGCGTCGCCCGCATCGTCTCCGTTTGTGACGCATTCGACGCGCTGGTCAACGACCGGCCCTACCGCTTGCGGCGCTCGACCGCAGAAGCCGTCGCGGTCTTGCGCGCCGGCGCCGGGACCCAGTGGGACCCGGAAACCGTCGCCCTGCTCGCCAGCGAGCTGCCGGCGATCCAGCACCTGGGAGCTGCCTAGCCAAGCCGTAGCCGGACGAGCTCCAGGTTACGCCTGGAAGGCCTGCCTCCCCGCGCTCTAG
>VBHX01000202.1 GCA_005879945.1 Chloroflexota bacterium
TTCTCAATTCATTGCCAGCAACCAACCCGATCTCCGGGTTGCAACTCAGACGTCTAGTAGCGTTACATCCAGGTTCTTTAACCCCTCCGGTGGCTCAACTCCTGCGGCTTGCAAGCGCTTCAACAGCGCGAGGATGTAGCGGACGCCGGCGAGGTTGACCCGGTGCTCGCGCGTCAGGGTCTGGATCGCCTGCAGCTTCATCACGTCGCGACGCGAGTAGCGCCGTCGATTCGTGACGGTCCGCTTGGGATGAATCATGTCAAGGTGTTCGTACATCATGAGAGTGCGTGGGTGTGTCTCAAGGATCTCTGACGCCACACTCAAAGTGAATATGGGCTTGTCCAGGTCGATCGTGTTGTCGCGCGTGCTGGTCGACGGCGCGACCGAGTTTCTCTGTCTGACCTTCATGGGCTTCTTGTTCGGGCGGATTATATGGTTTGAGCGATTGAGATCCTAACTTTGGGTTACAGGGACGACTGCAGGTTTCGGCGCAAATTCTGCGCGCCCGGAGGGCGACGGGCGATGTGTAGTTGTTAAGGAATAACTACAAAACGGCACAAAACTGGGGCCACAAGCCGGCTCCATATAGTTAGCAGCCGGCCAATGAGTGGGCTGCTTGGGCTTTTGCTGGTCAGCGTCTCGGTCGGGCTGAGCAACTTTGCCGGTGCGATTGGAATCGGCCTCACCGGCATCGACGCGCGGACTCGGCTTCGGGTGGGGATCGCATTCGGGCTGTTCGAGGCCCTGATGCCGATCGCCGGGCTCTTACTCGGCCAGGCGGTGGCCGGCTACTTCGGCCACATCGCCAAGTACGTCGCGGGCGGAATCCTGATCCTCACCGGCGTGTACACGATCTGGCAGGGAAGACGGGTGCCGAATCAGCAGGAACAGCCGAGGGAAACGACGGGTCTGCAAACGCACCAGCTGCTCGTCACCGCGCTTGCGCTCAGCATCGACAACCTCGCGGTCGGCTTCGCGCTGGCCGTCTATCGCATCCCGATCGTGCTCGCCGCGGCTACGATGGGCGTGATCAGCGTCGCCATGTCACTCGTCGGGCTCGAGCTCGGGAGCAGGCTTGGCACCCGCGTCGAGGCGTGGAGCGAGGAGCTCGGCGGCGCCGTGCTCATCCTGGTCGGGATCGCGATCGCGGCCGGGCTGCTCGGATAGCACCCACCCTAGGATTGTCAAAAGCCTTGAGTGAGATCCCGACCCTCGAGCACGTGCTGGTGGCAACCAGAGGACACGTCGCCACGGTCACCCTCAACCGGCCGGAGCAGCGCAACCCCCTGTCCGCCGGCATGCTGCGCGACCTCGTCGCAGCGTTCCGCTGGTGCCAAGGCGAAGACGCGGTCCGGGTCGTCGTTCTGACCGGCGCCGGCGATCGCGCCTTCTCCGCGGGCGCGGACCTGAGCAGCTTCGAGGACCGCGCATCGGAGGACACTCAGCACCGGGAGCGGCGCGTCTTCATCGAGCTGTTCATCGTCATGACCCAGCTCGGGAAGCCGATCGTGGGCCGGATCAACGGACATGCCTTGGCCGGCGGCATGGGCCTGGCGGGCTCGTGCGATGTCCTCGTCGCGGTGGACACCGCGACGTTCGCGACGCCGGAGATCAACGTCGGGGTGTGGCCGATGATGATCCAGGCGATCCTGGCTCGAAACATTCCACGCAAGGTCCTGCTCGAGATGCTGATGCTCGGCGAGAGATTCACTGCGATCCAGATGCAGTCGGTCGGATTCGTGAACCGCGTGGTCGCTCGCGAGCTGCTCGACGCCACCGTCGCCGACATCGCGGACAAGCTCGCGAAAAAGTCACCGATCGTCATGCGCCTGGGACGAGATGCTTTCTATCAGGAGCAGGACATGGACTTCGAGCCGGCGCTCGACTACCTCTATGGCGAGCTACTGAAGGTCGCGATGACCGAGGACGCGAAGGAAGGGGTGCGCGCGTTCTTCGAAAAGCGCGAACCGGAGTTCAAAGGAACGTGACCGAGCGCTACCGAAAGCTCCGCGAAGGCGCGCTCAAGGGCGGCACCCGCTACCTGCAGAAGCTGCGCGAGCAGAACAAGCTCCCGGTGCGAGAACGGCTCGACCTTCTTCTCGACAAGGACTCATTCGTCGAGGACGGGCTCTTCGCCAACGTGCTGGCTGAGGAGCTGCCCGCTGACGGCGTGGTCACGGGTCTGGGCACCATCGAAGGCCGCCAGGTGGCAGTCATGGCCAACGACCCCACGGTCAAGGCCGGCAGCTGGGGGGCGCGGACGGTCGAGAAGATCGTGCGCATCCAGGAAACCGCGCAGAGAATTCGCGTCCCACTCTTCTATCTCGTCGACTCGGCGGGCGCGCGCATCACGGACCAGATCGATATGTTCCCCGGGCGCCGGCACGCCGGCCGCATCTTCTTCAACGAGGTCCAGCTCTCCGGGCAGGTGCCGCAGATCTGCCTCCTTCTGGGCCCATCGGCCGCCGGCGGCGCGTACATCCCGGCTTTCTGCGACGTCGTGATCATGGTCGAGGGCAACGCGTCGATGTATCTCGGCTCGCCGCGGATGGTGGAGGTGGTCGTCGGCGAAAAGGTGACCCTCGAGGAATTGGGCGGCGCGCGGATGCACTGCACCGAGAGCGGTTGCGGCGATGCGCTGGTCGCGGATGACAAGGAAGCGATCGAATTCGCACGCGCGTACTTCGCTTACATGCCGCAGCGATCCGGCGAGAGGCCCGCTGCGATCAAGCCCAAGGAGCCGCGAGCGGGCTCGAAACCCGTCGCCGACCTGATCCCCGACGAGGCCAATAAGGGCTACGACATGCGCAAGGTCATCGATGCGCTCATCGACGAAGGTAGCTGGGTGGAGATCAAGAAGCTATTCGCCAAGGAGCTGCTCACCGGGTTCGCGCGTCTCGACGGCCAGGCGATCGGCATCGTCGCGAACCAGCCCATGCAGAAGGGCGGCGTCCTGTTCAACGACTCGGCCGACAAGGGCGCCCGCTTCATCTGGCTGTGCGACGCGTTCGAGATCCCGCTCCTGTTTCTCGCCGACGTGCCCGGTTTCATGATCGGCACGGACGTCGAGCGGCGCGGGATCATCCGCCACGGCGCCAAGATGATCAGCGCGGTCTCGGAGACGACGGTGCCGAAGATCTCGGTGATCGTGCGCAAGGCCTATGGCGCGGGTCTGTACGCGATGTCGGGCCCGGCATTTGAATCCGATTCAGTGATCGCGCTGCCCTCGGCCCAAATCGCTGTCATGGGACCGGAGCCGGCGGTCAACGCGGTCTTCTTCAACAAGCTGGCGGACCTGCCGGAAGAGGAGCGCGCGGCGCGGCGCAAGCAGCTCGAGGACGAATACCGCGAAGACGTCGACCTCTACAAGCTGGCCGCCAACCTCATCGTCGACGACGTCGTCGAGCCGTCGGAGCTGCGCGCGAATCTCATCGCCCGTTTTCGCGCCTACGCAAGCCGGAAGTCAGCACGACCGGGCCGCAAGCATGGGGTGCCGCCGGTCTAAGGTCCGTTATCCGATTCGGTGGTAGGGCACCGCGTAGTGCACGACGACTACGTAGAAGGTCACGCTCGCACTGATCACCGCCAGGTGAAACAGCTCGTGGTATCCGAAGACCCCCGGCCATAGGCGCGGCTTCCGGAACGCATACGCCGCCGCGCCAAGCGAGTACTGCAGGCCGCCGAGCGCCATCAGCAGCGCGGCCACCCATCCGAGCGCGGCGGTCAGTGGCACCAGCGCGACCACCGCGAGCCAGCCCATGGCCAGATAAAGGCTCGCCAGCGCAATGCGTGGGATGCGTAGGAACGGAGCGGCGCCCACAACCCCCGCCGCCGCCATGATCCAGATCGCGACCAGGACGCCGATCCTCCACCACCCGCCGAGAATGTTGAACACGAGCGGCGTGTAGCTGGCAGCGATGAAAACAAAGATCGTGGCGTGGTCCGCCCGCCGCAGCCAGTCCTTGGCGCGCGGCGGCCAATTGAAGATGTGATAGGTGGCGCTCACGCCGAAAAGAAGCACGAGCCCTGTTCCGTAAACGACCATCGAGGCGAGCTTGGCCGGGTCGTGGCGGGTGATCAGGATCAGGCTCACGAGCCCGGCGACCGCGATGAACGCCGCCACCCCATGGGACCAGCCCCTCAGCAGCGGCTTGGGCAGCGACGGCACCGGTAGGTTCATGTCATGCCGAATGTTACGGTGGCGTCAAATAATTCTGGAGGCGATCATGCCCACCGCGAGGGCAACCACGCCCCACGAGAACGCGCGCAGGGCCGTTTCCAATGGTTTCAGCAGGGTCGACTCGTCCAGGGGTGTCTGCGATCCGTCGTTGAGCGTGACCACTCCGGACACCGTGCGTGTCTTGCGGCGCAGGTTGCGGGCGGGCGTGCTCAACGCTCGCTGCCCGAAGGACAGCGCGAAAGCCGCCGCGGCGGCGGCGATGGCTCCGATTGAGATGGTGCTGGTCTGCGCGAAGTAGGCGGTCAGCACCGGGAACGCCCCCCATGAGAAAGCGAACCAGAAGTCGCCGTGCATGCGGCCACCGAAAAGCTCGAAGTTGTACGCAAACACGAACAAGACGCCGAGCGGAATAAAAAGCAGCAGGCCCACTCCAACGCTCGGCAAGCCGGCCAGGCCAACGGCAACGGCAACCACCAGCGCGACTACCCCGGCCGTCTTCAGGACCCAACTGGGAATTGAAGTGCGAAGGGGGCGCCCGTTGAGCTCGTCGAAAGCATGCGCCGCGATCCCGACCGCGAGAAAGAAGGCGATGAGCGTTGTTGTGAGCCGAAACACGCTGACCTTCGGTGCAAGGGCCGCGCCAATCACGACGTAGGACAGGTGCCAGGCCGTGTATGGCGGGTGGAGCAGCGCCCAGATGTCGCGGCGCCATCCGCGGCCGCGAGCGGTGTAGTAGGCGGGCGCGAGAGTCTCAGACACGCTTCGTGCCCCACATGACGACTCCCCCACCGACGCTCATCACGCGGCCCTGGACGTTTTCCATCCCTCCTGCCTCCCACGCCTCGATCAGTCGCTGGAGCGGCCACCGGAGGTAATGCGTGGAGATGTTGGGGCCGAGAAAACGACCGACGTCCCACCATGCCCGGCCGCCCAGGACCATGCCCGCGACCGGCAGCACGATGCGGGTGTACAGCCACCACGCGGCGTACACGAACCGGTTAGTCGGCACGAAGAAGTCCAGCCCCGACATCACTCCGCCCGGGCGGACGACGCGGGCGAGCTCGCCGACGGTGGCGCCGGGGTCGGAGACATATCGAAGGACGTACGTGAACGCGACCGCGTCGAAGGCTCCGTCCGCGAACGGCAGCTCCTCGGCGCGGGCCGCCCCGAGCTCGATGCGCCCTCCCAGCCCGGCGTCTTTCACGCGCCTGCGGCCGATCTCGAGCATGTCATCGCTGACGTCGACACCGACGATGCCGGCGCCAGTCCGGCGAGCGATCGCGATCGCCACCCCGGCGGTACCCGTGGCCACGTCAAGGACTTGCCGAGGGTCGGCAGCGGCGATATGCGAGACGAGCTCCGCGCGCCAGCGCCCGTTCTGCCCGAACGACAGGAACTCGGCGAGGAGGTCGTAGCGCCTGGGAAGCCGACGAAACAGCCTGACGGCGAATTCGTTCTCCGCTCGGCTCACCGACATTTCATGGCCCACACTACGGTGTACGGTGGCCGGATACGCGAGGCGGGAGTGACCAAGCAGGCCGCCAAGGACGTCGAGCGCTTTGCCATCTGGCAGCGCGATGCGCTGGAGGCAAGGGCTGCTGAATCCGAAACTTTGACCGTCGGGCCGTTCAGCGTTTCCGTTTCGAAGACCAAGGCCGCGCCTCCGTCGGGTTGGATCACGCTCGTCGACGGCTCCGCGAGCGAGGCGGAAACGGTAAAGGCTGTGCCCAAGTTGAAGGCCGCTCTCAAGAAGTACAAGGCCCCGTTCGAGGTCGAGTACAACGAGGCGGTGTTTCCAAAAGTTGGCGCATGGCTCGAGTCGGCGGGCCTGAAGCTGGCGGAGAGAAACCCGCTGATGGCGTGCCGCCCCGATTCGTTCAAGCCGTTCGTCGCGCCTGAGGTGCATCTGACCCAGCTCAAGTCAACGGCCACCGCCGCCGAGGTCGAGGTGTTCCAGCTGATCCGATGGGCGGAGGGCGGTGCGGTCGATCGGCCAGTTCCATCGGTCGATGAGCTGCGGGCCGCATTGACGTCAGCGAGCAGCGTGTTCCTGTTGGCATGGCTGGACTGGGAGGCGGTCGGCACCGGCGTGTCGCACTCGCTGAAAGGCGCCGCGGAGATCGTCGGCGTCGTGACCCGGAAGGATCAGCGGCGGAAGGGCGTGGCAGCCACGGTCACCTCTGAGCTCGTGAGACGTCACTTCGAAGGCGGCGGCAACTTCGTCTTCTTGGATGCAGCCAACGAAGATGCGGCGCGGGTCTACGAGCGCCTCGGTTTCTTGCGGTTCGGTTCGATCCTCGTCTACCACTGACCGGATCGCGGCTCAGTGCGGGCCACGTGACTCAGCCTCGCGCGATCGCCGCCAGCGCTCGTCGGCTTCAGCGGTGTCGCCTCGCAGCTCGGCCACCCGTGCAAGCGCCCGCCAGGTCCAACCCGGCAGCTGTCGGTCACCAAGCTCTTCCGCGATCCTGATCGCGAATCGCAGGTCCTCCTCCGCCTCATCGAGGCGGCCGAGGTCTCGCTTGACGATGCCGCGCGCGGCTCGCGCGTCGGCCAGCTCCCAGCGGGCGCCGAGGTCGGCAAAGATCGCGACGCCGCGGTCGAACCACGGCAGCGATTCCTCGCCGCGGCCGAGATCCCCGAAGACGCGCGCCTTCTGAATGGCGGTGTTACCGACGCTGAACTGGTCACCTGCCTCTTCGGCAATCCTGCTCGCCTCGTCGATGAGCTCGAGCGCGCCCTCGAGGTCGCTCATCTCTGACCGGTTGATCGACAGCGCCGTCAGGGCTCGCACTCGAGCCCAGTAGTCCTTGGGATCGACCATTTCGAGTGCCCGCTCCCAGATCTTCTCGGCCTCGTCGAAACGTTGACGGGTCCACGGCACCCAACCGGCGAACAGCAGCGTGCGCACGATGGCCCACGGCTCGCCAAGCTGCTCGGCAGCCTCGAGTGAGCGACCGAGCAGCCTCTCGGCCTTGTCGACGTCGGCCTCGTAGTTGATCGCGATGTCGCCCAGGAAACGGAGCGCGAGAGCCAGCGCGAACATGTCCTCGGCGGCCTCGGCGAGCTCGACCGCGCGGTTGAGCGCCTCGGTTGCGGGCAAATATTCGCCCAGCCAGTAACGGGCCTCGCCCATGCCGGCAAGGACCCGCGCCTCTCGCGCGCCCCAGCGCGCCTCGGGGCCGGCCATGAAAAGCGCGCGCGCGTAGCGATCGATGGCCGAGCGGATCTCCATTCGCCTGCGCGCGCGATCGCCCGCGACGAGGAGAGCATCCGCCGCCCGCTCCGCCGCTGTGCGGTCATTGGGGTCCAGGTCGAGCGAGGCCAGCGCTCCGAGCTCGAGGTGGTCCGCGGCCAGCGAACGGTGCCCCGCGGCGAGCAGGTGGTCTGCGACCAGCTGATGGAGGCGCATGCGCTCTCGCTTGGGCAGGCTTGCGTATGCGACATCCTTCAAGGTTGCGTGGCGAAGCCGCCAGCTTGGCGCCGACGATCCCATCTGCTCGCGGACGAGCACCTCGGCATCCACGAGCTCCTCCAATTCCTTCGCTGTCGCTTCAGCATCGATGGCCACGAGCTCCTCGAAATCAAAGGCGTACATGAAGACCGACGCGCGCCTTGCCAGCTCCCGCAGCCTGGCCGGAAGGGCGTCGAGACGCGCGCTCACGACCGCCTGCACAGTGGGAGGAAGCGCCCTCCGACTCGTGGGACGAGCGCCGTCGCCGTTCGGCATCAGCATGCCGGTCGTCTCGATGATGAAGAACGGATTGCCGCCCGCCCGCTGGGCGATCTCGACAGCCTCGGGGTCGGCGATGTGGCCGCTGCCGGCATGGCGCACCAGGTGGATCGACTCGTCGGACGACAGCGGAGCGAGCCGCAGCATCACCGCGTTCCCACTGGTCGACCCCCATTCCGAGCGCTGCTCGAGGAGCTCATCGCGAGCGAGCGCAAGAACGAGGGCACGCCGCGGCCCCCGACGTCCGGGCGAGGCCAGACGCTCGATGAGGTCGAGCATTGGCGGCTTCAGGCTGTGCGCGTCCTCGAAGACGAGGACCACCGGGTGATCGCGCGCGAGGCCATCGATCACCGCGATGAAGCCAGCCTGCACGTCGTTGACGAAGGCCGGCTCCTCGATTCTCTCCGCCAGCCCGAACATTAGCGAAAGGCGCTGGACGGTCCGCTCGGCTTCAGACGGGTCGCAGCAGCGGTCGACGAGCTGACGCAGCAGGCGCGTGATCTTCTCGGGCGGGTCACCCGGGTCGATTCCGGCGAGGTCTCCGATGATGGCCGCCACCGGCGAGAACGTCGCGGTGTCGGTGTACGAGCGCGGTTGGCCGCGCAGGACCACCACCGCGGCGGCGACGCCGGCTCCGAACTCGTCGGCCAGGCGGGACTTGCCGATGCCGGGCTCCCCGACCACGGTCACGAGCACCGGGCGCCCGGTGGAGGTCGCAAGGCCGAGGCTCTGGTCGAGGATGGCTTGCTCGCCGGCGCGGCCGACGAACGGAATCGTCCGCCGCGCGGAGCGGGTGCTGAGCCCGTCCACCGGGAAGGCGTCTATAGCCTCCTCGAAACCCTTCGCTCGAACGCGCCGGCGGCGGCCGAACGAAACCATGGTCGAGGTCAGGGCGTGGGTCGTTCGGCCCGCCAGGAGCTGCCCGGCTTGGGCAGAAGACTGCAGCCGCGCCGCAACGTTCACCACCGGCCCGGTCACGAGCACCTGGCCGCTGGGGTTGCGCCCCATCGCCGCCTCCCCGGATTCGATTCCGATACGAACCTCGAGCGGCTCGGCGAGCCCGGCCGCCTGGCCCAGGCGTCGGGCGCGAGCGCGAATGGCCAGCCCCGCACGTACTGCACGCAGGGCGTCGTCCTCGTGGACGGCCGGCAGCCCGAAGACCGCCATCACCGCGTCGCCTATGAACTTCTCGGGGTGGCCCCGGAGGGCAAGCAGCTCCTCGGCCGCCGCTCCGAAGAACTGGCCGAGAACCTCGCGAGCTCGCTCGGCGTCGAGCCTGCGGCCCAGACCAGTCGAGTCGACGATGTCGGCGAAAAGGACCGTAACCATCTTGCGTTCCTCGGTGCCGACGAGTGGTCCCACCGTGGCTCCGCAGTTCGGGCAGAACCGAGCACCGTCGGGGAGCGGACGCCCGCAGACCGCGCACGTCATGACCATCCCAGCAGAATATGCTGCACGCCATGAGCGATCCCAAGACCAGGGCCCTGAGCAAGGTGCCACTCTTCTCGCCGCTGTCCCAGAAGGAGCTGGAATTCGTCGCCAGCAGAACGGACGAGGTAGACGTGCCGGCGGGGAAACGATTGATCACGCAGGGACAACCGGGCGACACGTTCTACGTGCTGCTGGATGGCGAGGCTGACGTGGTGATCGACGACAAGCCAAGGCGAACGATGGAGACCGGCGACTTCTTCGGCGAGATCAGCATGCTCGACCGCGGCCTGGGCACGGCCACCATAACGACGAGCAAGCCTTCGAGGCTGCTGGTGATGAGCCACGCGCAGTTTCGCGACGCCATCAAGGCCAACGACGCGCTGTTGATCAAGGTGCTGGCCGCGATGGGCGAGCGCCTGCGTGCCGACATGCACGCGAGGCACGAGCAGGCCTAGGTCCGGCCCGCCCTCAGCTGCTCGATCGTCTTGGTGATTCGACTCGCGCGGACGTCGGCAGCCTTGACCTCGCGGGGCGTGACCAGGCGCTTCTTGGCGCTGTAGGAC
>VBHX01000203.1 GCA_005879945.1 Chloroflexota bacterium
CACTGGGGCAAGCTCCACTTCCAGACCGCAGCCACCCTTCGTCCTCGCTACCCGATGTGGGATCGGTTCATCGCGGTTCGCAACCGCCTCGACGTCAACCGGATGTTCGGCAACGCCTACCTGGAGCGGGTGCTCGGGGACGGCACACATAAGTAAAGGAGAGGGAGAGCTATGACCGACCAGGCTGCGGTGTCAGACGAAGGCATCAACCAGTCTTTCGGGTACAAACAGGAGCTCCGCCGGGCTCTGAGGCTCTTTTCGCTCTATGCGGTCGCCTTTTCGATCATCTCGATCACCACCGGCCTGTTCGCCAACTACGGGTTCGGCCTGGCCCACCTCGGCGCCGCCATGATCTGGCTCTGGCCAGTCGCCTCGGTCGGGCAGCTGCTGGTGGCACTGGTCGTCGCCGAGCTGGGCACGCGCATCCCGCTGGCCGGTTACTCGTACCAGTGGGGCGCACGGCTGGTGAACACCACGTACGGCTGGTTCACAGGCTTCGTCGGGCTCTCCTACCTCGCGGTCGGCGCGGCCGGAATCAATTTCGTTGTCGTGGCGCCGCTGATTGCATCGATCATCAACCTCGACCCGAACAACCCCACGGTCAATCTCGTCATCACCATCGTCATCTTTGCGGTGGTGCTCACGATCAACATCATCTCGATCGCGCTCGCCTCGCGAATCAACAACGTCGCGGTGTTCACGGAGATCATCGGCATGGTTGGTTTCGGGCTGATCCTCTTCGTGCTCTGGGCGATCCACCCCAACCACTCGATCACGTTTCTCGGTGACACCGGCGGGGTACACGGAAGCGACATCCTGGTCGCGCTGCCCTACGCGGCGCTGATGGGCATCTTCACCATCGTCGGCTTCGAGCTCGCCGCCGATCTCGGTGAGGAGGCAGTGGCGGCGCGCGTCACGGTGCCGAAGGCGGTCATCTGGTCTGTTGCCAGCTCGGCGATATTGGGGATGGTCGCGCTGATCGGATTCACCATCGCCATTCCCGACCTGGCCAAGATCACGGCCTCGTCGGTGCCGCTGGTCGACATCGTCGGCTACTGGATGGGAGACATCGCGAAGCTGATCTTCAGCTTGATCGTCGTCTTCTCGATCTTCGCTCTTGACGTGATCGGGCTCGCCGCCACAGGCAGGCTGATCTTCTCCTTCGCTCGGGACAACATCATTCCTTTCTCTTCAGCGCTGAAGAAGGTCAACCCACAGACGCAGACACCGATCCGAGCGCTGGCGACCGCGTCCGCGCTGGGACTCGTCTTCGTGACGTGGGGTTACATCAGCGCACTGACCGGAAAGGGCAACTCGCAGTTCCTGCTTCTGATCACCGCCACGGCGACCCTGCCGTTTGTCGTCTACTTTCTGACGGTGCTCGCCTACGTCACGCGGCGCCACCGCATGGACAAGCTGCCGGAGGCGTTCGACCTCGGTATCTGGGCGAAGCCTGTGATGTACGCGGCGCTCGCGTGGACGGTGATCGCGCTCGCGGCCCTGATGATCCCCAAGGACTTCTGGGGCGCCGATGTGATCGTGGTCATCGTGCTTGTAGTGGCGGCCGCCTGGTACTTCGCCGCCCTTCGCGGCCGATTGGCACGAGGCGAAGCCGGGGTCGAGAAGCTGACCGCCTAGTCCCAGTGCGCCAGCTGCTCGCGCATCCCGCGCGCGCCGGCAAATGATCGTCCGCGGCTCAGCGCAAGCGCGGTGGCGACCGCGAGCAGCAGCAGAGCCACCGCACCGAACGCCGCGAAAAGAAAGCCAGCCTGCGCAACCGTGAGCAGAGCCCGAAGCGAAACCAGGGCCAGCGCTGCTCCGCCACCGACGAGGAGCACGCGGCTGCGCAGCACGATTCCGGTCGCGACCGCGAGCACGCCCTCGATCAAAAGCGCGACCAGCCACCAGAGATCGCCAGTCACCGTGAAAACGGCAGCCCATCCCATGACCAGCCCGAGCCCGACGCCTACGATCAGCTGACGCATCCGAGCATCCACCTCGAAACCCTCCTCAATCCGCAGCCGTATCCCGCACGCGATGACGCCAAACCCTGGAGGAACTAGCTCCCACGATTCCAGTCGGACCTCACGGGCGACGAAGTAACCGGCCGTCGATGCGCTGAACAACGCGAGATAGAGATTCGGGCGGAACCCAAACGTCCGGGCATCGAGCCACAGCACGCCACCTGTGATGAGGAGCGCGAGCGCGGCCAGAATCCCGCCGAGGCTGAATGGACCCGTTCGATCAGGGAACGCGAATCCCGCAAGGCTCGCGACCGCGAGCAGCCCAAGACCCAGGTATCGGTGCATGTCGACCACCGCATGCCGGCCGATGCCTGCCAGCGCGATGCGTCCGGCCAGCCAAATGACCAGCCCGAGCACACCAACGCCGGCGGCATACAGGATCGTGTCCGCGCCGCGCGCGTAGAGCAGCGTGATCATTCCGCCGAGCGCGCTTGCGGCAGCCACAGGCAGCACCCACTGCTCGCGCTCCTGCATGCCGGCGGTGTAGACGATGGAGGAGTAAGCGAGCAGAGAGATGCCGGCCGGATCGGCGTGAGAGCTCTGCGCCATGGCCGCGAGGGCGCCGATGGCCAAGGTCGCCGCACCCGCCTCGACGCTGAAGGCCCACCGCCGTCCATATATCGTGCGCACGGCGAGCCCGACAAACCCGGCGAGCCACGCGAGGACCGCGAACGCAATTTCCTCGAGCTGGACGTTTGCGCTCAGGCCCAGAGCGATGAAGGAGATATGGAGAGCCGGCGCGAGCATCACGACGGCGGGATACGCCATGAACCAGCGCTTGCTTCGCACGGCCGCCTGAACGCAAAGCGCCGCGAGGGCAACGAGCTCGACGGCGACCAACGCGGCGGGCGTGTGCGAATACGGCCATAGGTAGATCACCAACACCATGGCCAGCAATGCGGCGAGTGCGTACCGCTGCTCGATCTCGCCGCGAGCCCGGACATTCCATTCGGCGTGGCCGGCCGCAATCGCGACGGCCAGCAGACCGGCCAAGCCGCTGTCGAGATGCAGTGCAGCAGCAGCGAGGAACAGGCCAGTGCTGGCCACCGCAGCGGCACCGGTGCGAAGGCCCTGCACGAGCTGGGTTGGCTTGGTGTGCAGCAACGACCACGCCAGAAGGAAGGCGCCTGCCAGCACCGCCGCGATCGCCTGCGACCACCTGGGCGCGTCCTCCCTGAACGCCAGACCAACCCCGATCGTCACCATGAAGCCGAGCATGGGTAGCGCGGCGTCCTGCACCCGCGGCCGGTTCAGAGCGTTCCGACCGGCCGCCCAGGCGCCAGTCAGCGCGAGTGCGGCCGCGACGATGACAGTGCCCTGCCACATGTCGGGAACCCAGGCGAGCGAGAGGCTGCATGCGGCTGCCCCCAGGGCGGCCCATGCCAGCCAAGGCATCTCCTCGTCGGAGACGGTCGCCGCGAGCCACCAGTAGGCGGCCGCGAGCGCGCCTGACGCCGCCGCGAGCCGCCACCACAAGAGGCTGTCGGGTCCGGTGAAACAGAGGGCAATGGCGGCAACCGCTGCGGCGTGGACGAACAAGCGCCGGCCGGCGGTCGCGATCGAGTGCGTGGCGAGGGCACGCAGGCGGGCGGCCGAAACATAAACGAGCGCGAGCAGCGCGTCGAACGGTCCGCGCCAACCCCGTGCGTTCAGCGCATCGACGCCGGCAAACCATGCCACGGAGAAAAGCGCCCGTGCGGCGTACGGGCTCATGCGGACCGCACCGAATTCACTCGCGACCGCGAACGCCGCTGCCGAGATTACGAGGGCCGCCGTGATTTCCCAATGGCCGGCCCCGACCGATGCCCGCGGCAGCTCGACGACCACGAGCGCGAGGGCGCCATAGAAGAAGTAGGACGCGTGACGCGTCAGCGGTTTTAGTGCAGGGCCGGCGACGAAGGGAACGACGTATGCGATCAGTGCTGTCGCAGTCAGGGCCGCCTCCCACGCGCCGAGATGCCGCGCCCCACCAGTCGCGACGAGCGCCAGGGGAAACGCCGCTCGTAGCGCGAGACCGTCATCCTCGGCGCCGCCAAGCCCAAAGTCCACCAGATAGAGTCCGACCGCAAACCACAACGAGATCGCGAGCGGCCAAACCTCCACGTTCGCGGTGTCGATAAACATGTGAGCGACCTGGGCGAACGCCAGAGCGATCCCCGCGAGCACCGCGAGGTGGAGGTGTACGGGGTGGGCACGGTAGAGGCGACCAGCAACGCCCAGCGAGTCCGACGCTCGGGCGAGGATCAAAAGTGGAATCCCAACGATCATCGGCAGCAAGAAGTGGTACGAGGTGAGGCCGAGTGGTCCGATCCCGGCACTGGCGCCAAGGATGAGCGCCGCTTCGCCGGCCCAGGCGCGGAAGCGATTGGGGGCGATCGCCTGCCAGACCAGATAGGCAACGGCGATCGCTGCAAGGGTGCCAGTCCACAACCATCCCTCGGGGTCAAAGCGCACCGCCGCACCCAACGCCACGACGACGGCCGCATGCGCAAACCATTGGAAATGCGAGAACACGCGGTCTGGCCGGAGGCGCTGCCATAGCGCGTACGCGATTGGAGTCAGGGCCAGGCCGACCGCGCGCCAGTGGTCACCCGCGATCGCGCCCGAAATCCCCCACGACGCGGCGAGGAGTGCGGCGCCCGCCATCTCGCCATAGGCGCGCAGCCCTAGCCTGGTGGCAAGGAATCCATACGTGATCGCACACGCGACGGCGGTTACAGATAGCGCCTGATCGACTGTGATCCCGCGTGCGCCCAGCTCCAAGAATGTCCACGCCGCGATGCCTACAAGGGGCAGGAGCGCTGCCGCGAGCGCGATGTAGATGCTGCCGACCGAGCGCAGTCGCGACTGACGGTTGGCGAGATAGCCCGCCACGGCGAACACGAGGTTGAGGGCGACAACCGCGCCCAGGCGCACTCCGCCACCCAAACCGACCGTCCCGTAGAGCTCGAACAGCACGGTCGCCACCACCAGGAGGAAAGCGCCGAGCGCGGCGAGGATCAGGACCGAGTGCTCCGCGAAGATCTCGCGCAGCGATATCGATGGGCCAGGCGGGGCAGGGGTGGGCACCTGTGCAGCCGAGGGAGCAGCAGGAGACGCAGCCGCAGCCGGTGCAACAACTGCCGGCGCTGTCTTCCCCATCGGCTGCGAGGCCGTTCCCAGCGCCAGCATTCGCGCTTCGAGCTCTCGATCGATCGCGGCCGCCGAGGTGGCGGAGATCACGCGCCGGGACAGGAGCTCGGCGATGTCCCTGCGCACGGTCTCGCAGTAGGCGCGCTCTGACGCAATCCGCGCCGCATGCCAGGGATCCACCTCCCCGAACCGGACCCTCAGGATGGCGGCAACCGCCTCTGCCGGAAGCCCGGTCTGGAGGTAGGCGACAGCCTGGTCCAGCGCGGCGTCAGCATCCCCGCCGACGTTCGTCAGAGTGTGGGTCCAGGGTCCCCACTCGCGGCGGGCCACCTCGACGCCGGCAGCGTCATACCTGGGCCGGAGTGCTGATCCTGATTTGCGGTCGGTCAAGCTCGATTACCCGGCAGCAGCGTAAGCCGCGGACGCCACGGTGTCGTCCGCAGAAGTACTGATTCTTAGGGCGCGACGCAGTTGGAGAGCGAGTTAGATCGCGACCTGCCTCATCGGGGCGAGAATGGCCGGCTCCTGGATCGATTCCGCGATCAGCTGCAGCAGCTGACCCACCGCATGGTGCGCACGGCGATAGAGCAGGCCTGACGTCATCTCCATGGCCGTCCGGCCACTGAAGCTCAACGTGACCTCGGCTGTCGTCGGGTGAGCCACGAAACGAAGCTGACCCGCCAGTAGGCAGGCGCCTGCCTCGACATCTTCGAGCAGCCACAGCCCGCAAAGCACAGCTCGCCTCGCGGTCACCGGCAGCGCGAGCCTGAGCTTCGCGCCCTGGCCGAACGCCGGCAGATCGCCGCTGCCGAAACGCAACGGATTGCCATGGCGTTCGATCAGCCAGCGGCAGACATCATCCAGGTTGGCGGACGCATAGGTCTCTGCGAACACCCGAGCATCGGTTACGCGCCGATCTACCTGCATCATTACGCGACTGTATGAGTCGCGCTTCGAGTCGGTTAGGTGATGGTCACACGAAACCAGGCGGCTATCTTTGGCGGCCACACCCAGCCTCGGCGGACACGATCCAGGTTGGGCGCGGCTCGTGGGCCGCGCCCAATCTAGAAACTAGGCCGGCGCTAGCGGCCCATCGCCGGGGCCATCTGGGCGATGCGCTCCTCCGCCTGTTTGATGGTCTTGAGCGCCTGCTCGAGTGTGGTCAAGGCGTGAATGCTGACGTCGGTGACGCCCGAGAAGGGCAGGCTCGCGATGACGTCGCTGAGCTCTTCTGCCGAGCCGACCTCGACGATCATGGCCCCAGCCCGTTCGCCCGCAAATGACCAACTCTGCTTGATGCGGTGATCGCCCTTCTCGAGAAGCATCTCGAAGGTCTTCCTGACAAGCTGGATTGTGACCGGGACCGGGACGCCTGGGTTGGCCGATGCCTTCGTCACGACCAGGAACTGCATGGCAATGCCTCCTTGGACCGGGGCCATCTCGACCCCTCGCGCCCAGCTTACTGCGCTCCTACTATGTGGGCATGGCTACGGCGCTGTCGCTATCGCACCTCGGGTCGCTCATGCGCGGCGTGCGCAGCGTCGACGAGGTCGGGGCTGAGGAGAGGGCGGCGGCGCTGGCCAAGCGCTCGATCAAGAAGTCGTCGAAGCTCTGGGCGCTCGACCTGGCCATCCGCTGCATGGACCTGACCACGCTCGAGGGCAGCGACACGCCGGGCAAGGTGGCGGCCCTGTGCGCCAAGGGGATCCGGCCCAAGCCGGGCGACGTCACCATCCCGTCTGTGGCGGCGATCTGCATCTATCCGGCGCGCATCTCGGACGCGAAGGCGCATCTCCGCGGCAGCTCGGTGCGCGTGGCTTCGGTGGCGACCGCGTTTCCATCTGGGCAGAGCTTCACGTCGGTCAAGATCGCCGAGACACAAGAGGCGGTCGCAGCCGGCGCAGATGAGGTCGACATGGTGATCGACCGCGGTGCGTTCCTCTCCGGCGATCACGAGAAGGTGTACGACGAGATCGTCGCTATCAAAGAGGCCTGCGGACCCGCGCATCTGAAGGTGATCCTGGAGACCGGTGAGCTCGGGACCTACGACAACATCCGCCGGGCGAGCATCCTGGCGATGGCTGCCGGCGCGGACTTCATCAAGACCTCCACTGGCAAGGTGCAGCCCGCCGCGACGCTCCCGGCGAGCCTCGTGATGATGGAGGCGATCCGCGACTTCGTGCGCGAGACCGGGCGGCCTGTCGGCTTCAAGCCCGCGGGCGGCATCCGCACCTCGAAGCAGGCGATCGCATACCTGGTCGTCCTCTACGAGACGCTTGGCGCCGACTGGATGACGCCGGAGCGATTCCGGCTCGGTGCATCGACTTTGCTCAACGACGTGTTGATGCAGATCGAGAAAGAGCGCACCGGCGTGTATCAGTCCGGCGACTACTTCACCATCGACTGACGTGGCGATAACAAAACGCCAGGCAACCGAGCTCGCGAAACAAACCTTCGAGTACGCGCCGGCGCCCGAGTCGATCGATCACATCAAGATCGAGCCCCGCTACGGGCTGTTCATCGGCGGCAAGATGATCCCGCCGCACAGCAAGAAGCGATTCCCAACCATCAACCCGGCGACCGAGCAGAAGCTGTCCGAAGTGGTCGAGGCCGACGAGGTCGATGTCGATCGCGCCGTGAAGGCCGCCGGCAAAGCCTTCGATTCGTGGTCGCGCATGGCGGCGGCGCGCCGCGCGCGCTACCTCTTCCGCATCTCGCGCATCCTCCAGGAGCGCGCCCGCGAGCTGGCCGTGGTCGAGACGATGGATGGCGGCAAGCCGATCAAGGAGTCGCGCGATGTCGACATCCCGCTGGCCGCGGCGCACTTCTTCTATTACGCGGGTTGGGCCGACAAGCTCGAATGGGCATTCCCCAATCGCAAACCACGGCCTCTTGGCGTGGCAGGCCAGGTCATTCCATGGAACTTCCCGCTGCTGATGCTGGCGTGGAAGATCGCGCCCGCGCTGGCCGCGGGCAACACGGTGGTGCTGAAGCCGGCCGAGACCACACCGCTATCGGCCCTCTTGTTCGCGGACATCTGCATGCAGGCGGAGCTGCCGCCGGGCGTGGTCAACATCCTCACAGGAGGCGGCAAGACCGGCTCACTGGTGGTGATGCACCCGCTGGTGAAGAAGGTCGCGTTCACCGGCTCGACCGAGGTGGGCAAGCTGATCCAGCGTTCCCTCGCCGGGACAGGCAAGCGCCTCACTCTCGAGCTCGGAGGCAAGGCTGCCAACATCGTGTTCGACGACGCACCGTTGGACCAAGCGGTCGAGGGCATCGTCAACGGCATCTACTTCAACCAGGGCCACGTGTGCTGTGCCGGCAGCCGGCTGCTGGTGCAGGAATCGATCGCGGAGCCGCTGCTCGAGAAGCTGAAGATTCGGCTCGGCACCCTGCGCCTGGGCGATCAGCTCGACAAGAACACCGACATCGGCGCCATCAACTCCAAGACGCAGCTAGAGAAGATCGAGAGCCTGGTCGAGTCCGGCATCGAAGAGGGCGCGGATATCTTCCAGCCCGAGTGCAAGCTGCCCGAACGTGGCTACTGGTTCCCGCCGACTCTCTTCACCAACGTCTCGCAGTCGTACCGGATCGCGCGCGAGGAGATCTTCGGACCGGTGCTGTCGGTGCTGACGTTCCGTACGCCGGCCGAGGCGGTCGAGAAGGCGAACAACACGCCGTACGGATTGTCCGCGGGCGTGTGGACCGATAAGGGCTCGCGCATCCTGTGGATGGCGGAGCGCATGCGTGCGGGCGTCGTGTGGGCGAACACGTTCAACCGGTTCGACCCGACGTCGCCGTTTGGCGGCTACAAGGAATCGGGGTTCGGCCGCGAAGGTGGCCGGCACGGCCTCCTGCCGTACCTGGAGCTCGTCTAGATGGCGGCCGGCAAGAATGGCACCGGTCGCATTGAGGTTCGCAAGACTTACAAGCTCTTCATCAATGGCGAGTTCGTGCGGTCTGAGTCCGGCCGAGCGTATCGATTCGATGACAGCGTGAACGTGCCCCGCGGCTCGCGCAAAGACCTGCGCGATGCGGTGCGTTCGGCTCGCGGCGCGGTTTCGGGCTGGGCCGCTCGCACGGCCATGAACCGCGGCCAGATCCTGTACCGCGCCGCGGAGATGTTAGATGGCCGGCGAGCGCAGTTCGTCGAGCTGCTCGGCTCGGGCCGGGCCGCGCACAAAGAGGTCGACGACGCGGTCGAAGCGCTTGTCTGGTACGCAGGCTGGACCGACAAGATCGCTCAGATCATCGGCGGGACCAACCCGGTCTCCGGTCCGTACTTCAACTTCACGATCCCGGAACCGACCGGTGTGGTGGGCGTGGTCGCGCCCGAGGAGCCGGCCCTTGCCGGGCTCGTTCGCCGCGTGGCGCCGGCCCTGTGCGGTGGCAACGCAGTGGTA
>VBHX01000204.1 GCA_005879945.1 Chloroflexota bacterium
CGATCTCGGTGCCGACCGCAAGCTGCCCGCTCGGGCCGACGATGACGACAGCGCCTTCGGCGGCGCGAAGGCCGCTCAGTGCCTGGCCCGCGAAGTCGAAGAACCCAGGCGCATCGAGGATGTTGATCTTGAAGCCGGCGTGCTCCGCGAAGGCTACGCCGAGGTTGATGGAGATCTTCCGCCGCTGTTCCTCGGGCTCAAAGTCCATGGTCGCCGTCTGCTGGTCGGGAGAGCCCAACCGAGGGATTGAGCCCGCGGCGAACAGCATGGCCTCGGATAGCGTCGTCTTGCCGTCGTGTGAGTGGCCCAGAAGGACCACGTTCCGGATCTTTTCGGTCGGGTAATCAGCTGCCATCCAACCCCCAACTAAAGCCTGTAGCAGGTTCGATGCCTAAGTCTAAGGGGCGATTAAGGGACGGTTGGCTTGGGTATGATTTGAGACTCATGGTCAAGAAGACCGCGTCCATCGAAGAGGTGCTGGCCGCCATCGAGACGGCCCGCGACAAGGTCATGGCCGACGAGGTCAAGTCGCTCACCAAGCTGGGGATTCCGAAGGCGATGGCCTATCAGATGATCGCCAGCAGGTTCCACCAGAAGGTTGGGAACCAGGAAGAGGCTGAGCCCGATCCGTTTGAGGGCAACGCGACCTCCTGGGAAGAGATAGGCTAACCAGCCACTCATGAACCGGGCGGGGTGAATCGCGCCCGCCGGCTCGCCCGTCTCCTCAATATCCTCGCTGCGATCATCGCCGAGCCTGGGCTCAACCCCCTCGAGCTTGCCGATCGCGCCGGCGTGTCTGAGCGCACCCTGCGCCGCGACCTGAACCAGCTCCGGGAGCTCGGGTATGAGGTCGCTTACACGAGCGGCTACGAGGTCCAGGAGAAGCTCAACCTCGAGGGCCGGCCGGCAAGGGCGCCGAAGCGGGCCTACGAGCAGCAGCTCGAGCTCCTGCAGGCGGTCGCCCAGGCGGTCGGTCTCGGGGGTGACGGGGCGACTCGGACGGGGCTTCGTGCGCGCCCAGCAAAGGGCGCGCGCACCCCGGGGGCTCGCAAGAAGTCGGCCCCGATCGTCCTCATTCCCACTGGAGAGATGGACGCCAACTTCATATACGCGACCGGATTCCCGGTCGAGACCGGGCTGTACATCCGGTTCGCGAAGGGCGATGAGGTCCTGGTGGCCAGCCCGCTCGAGGTCGATCGGGCGCGCGTCCAGAGCCGCGTCAAGAACGTGCTCGTCGACCACGACGCCTACGTGAGCAAGAGCTGGGCTGCGCTTGCCGCCAGGATGCTGCGCGAGAGGGGCATCGACGCGGCGCGGGTGTCTCCTCAGCTGCACGCGATTCAGCTCGAGAACCTGCGGGCGAGCGGCATCGCCGTCGAGGTCGATCGAAGCCTGTTCGTGGCCGAACGTCGTCACAAGTCGGAGGCCGAGGCGGAGGCCATCCATGCGAGCCAGCGCGCCGCCGAGGCGGCTGTCGTCGAGGTCGCGCGCCAGCTCGCAGCGGCCGATGTCAAGGATGGCCTGCTGTGGTCGAACGGAGACCCGCTGACATCCGAGCGGCTCTACGCGCGCGCACAGCTCGTGCTCGGCGAGAAGGGCTTCACCTGCCCCGACATGATCATCGCGGGCTCGCCCGACAATGCACTGCCGCATTACCGCGGCGAGGGACAGATCCGCGCCGGCGCGCCGGTGATAATCGACATCTTTCCTCTCGGGCGCACGAGCCACTATTACGGCGATCTCACGCGGACGGTTGTGGTCGGCGAGATCCCCGAAGAGTTCCGCCGCATGCACGCCGCGACAGTGCAGGCTCTGGAAGCGGGCGAGGAGTCGATCCGTGCCGGGGTGCCTGCGAAGGAGGTCCACCAGGCAGTGTGTCAGGTCCTGGTCGATCGCGGCTACGGAACTGAAACGCGTGGCTATGAAGGACCGGACGGAGTGCCGAAGATGAACCACAGCACCGGCCATGGCGTCGGGCTCGAGGTACACGAGGAGCCGGCAGTGCGCGAAGGGGCCGACGACGAGCTGCGCGAGGGCGATGTCGTGACGGTGGAGCCAGGCCTCTACAAGCTGGGGTTGGGCGGCGTCCGCGTCGAGGACACCGGGATGGTGACGGCGAACGGCTTCCGCAATTTCACGACCATCACGCGAAGCCTCGACCCCAAGGACTACATCTCATGACGGAGCTGCGACTCGAGCAAGACGATCAGCTTTCGAGCGGTTCGTGCAGCCATTGCGGCGCGCCGTTCGACAGCGTCATCGGGGTCATGTACGAAGACGATGACCCGATCGCGATCTACCGGGCGGACATCTTCGAACATTTCCATCGCGAGCCGGAGCCTCGTGTCGTGCTTTCGATTGCCGTCGGCGATTGGAGCGACGGCACCGGGCGCGCGGATCGGTGCTCCGCCGCCATCGAGGCCTGGTCGGATGGGGACAAGGTCCAGATGGCTTTCAGCGATCGCACTGGTTCGACCTGGGAAGAGCTCGAGGTGGTCAGCTGGCAGCTGGCGAGCCGCGAGGCGCAAGACGGGCCTTTGCGCGAGGCGTTCCTAAGGCTCGCCGACTACATCGCTTACAAAGATCGCAGGCTCCGCCGCGCGCTCGCGCCGCTGCGACCTCAAGCCAAGGGCCTGTAAACCGCCGCTTTACATCGCCTAAGCTTCCTGCGTGGCAAGGCAGGAAACGCTTGGCCAGCGGATACGCCGTCTCAGAAGCGAGCGCGGCATGAGCCTGGCCAAGGTCAGCGGTGGCGATTTCAGCCGCGCGTTTCTCAACCAGGTCGAGCTTGGCCGCAGCCAGCCATCGACGCGCGTGCTCCGGGTGATCGCCGGCCGGCTCGGGACCGAGATGGACTATCTGCTGGAGGGCAAGCTGCCCAATCTCGATCGAGAGCTAGCTCTGGAGAGGGCGCGCGTCCTGCTGGCGCGCGGCAGCGCACGCCGCGCCCTGTCCGCGCTTGGTGAAGCCATCGACGCGTCCGACTGGCCGCTGCGGTCCGATGTCCGACTGTGTCACGCGCAGGTCCTGCAGGCGCTAGGCCGAGCGGACGAGGCCGATGAAATCCTGCAAGAGGAGCGGAAGGTCATCGCCGCGCACAGGGACGCGCACCGACTCGAGCGACTACGCGCGCTGCAGAGCGGCAAGGCCTTTTCAGTCGGACGGGGCGATATCGAGATTGCCGTGCGCGCGCACCTCAGGCTCGGCGACCGGGCGCTACGTTCGGCGCGGGCATACGACGCGCTCGAGCACTATCGAGCGGCCCGCGTGCTTCTCGAGACCTAGTAGCCCTAGAGGCCCTTGTAGGGGCCCGAGTTCCAGTCGAAAGCGGGCGGCTTGGTTGGCGTGCCCGAGGTGATCTCCAGGCTCACCACCATGTGCGCCGTGAACACGATCGATTTCGGGTCTCCCGTGAACAGCTGCGGACCCTTGCCGTCGCCGGCGTCGATGTAGACAACGAGTTTCTCGCTGGGGGTCAGCGTGAACGTCGAAACGTGGGTGGCGTCGAACGGCTGTGGACCGCGACCACTGTTCTTCGACCACGTATCCCACACCGTGAAGAACTGCCCGAGCGTGAACGTGTCGTTGGCGGGCGACTCGATGTGGATGACGTCGGGATACGCCGAGTGCACGTGCAGCCAGTAGTAACACGTTGGCGATGCCTCGCCGCCCTGAATGCCGATGCCACCCGGGATCGGGGTGAGGACGCCTTCGTGGATGATCTGAAGGGCGGCGTGGTAGTGGGTCTTGGTTTGCTCGAGGTGGTCGCATGGAATTCCGGCGATCACTGGCGGCGGCGTGGACGGCCGGTCGTTGACGTACTTGTAGATGATGAGGCCGATCCCGAATGCCACCAGGATCGCGGCGACCGCAACCGGCAGCAGCGGGATGTTCGGACCCGTCTTGACCTTCAGTGGCAGACGGCGCCCCGATTTCGATCGGCCCCCCTTCTGGGGCGCCTTCGTACGCGTCGATGAGGCCATGCCTTGATAGAATACCGGCCTACCCTTTCTGGCCTCGGCCGGGTGGCTTTAGCCCCCGTTCTGACCGCGGCCTGAACCCATAGGAAGGAGGTCCCCGTTGCGGGATTACGAAGTTCTGTACATCGTTCGTGCCGACCTGGATGACGACAAGGTCCAGGAGGTTGTCAAGCGCGTGAACACGCTGATCGAGCGGTCTGGTGGCGCCGCGGAGCGCACCAACCTCTGGGGCAAGCGCAAGCTGGCATACGAGGTCAAGCACCAGAAGGAGGGCTCGTACGTCCTCCAGGATTTCCGGATCGATCCGCAGCGCATCCCCGAGCTCGAGGCGGCGTTGAAGATCACCGAAGAGGTGCTCCGGCACCTGATCGTGCGCAAGCCAGAGAAGGCTGCGCCGGCCCCCGTCGTGCCGCCGCCGCCGGCGGAGGTCGTTCTCGAGCCAATCGCAGTCGAACCGGAGCCGGTGGCGGTCAGGTCGCAAGGGGATCGGGAGGAGGAAGACAAATAGATGTCGAACTTGAACAAAGCGCTGCTCATCGGCCGGCTGACCAAGGACCCCGAGATGCGCTACACGCCGAGCGGTACCGCGGTGACCAACTTCAGCATCGCGACGAACCGTTGGTCGACCGGGCCCGACGGCGAACGGAAGGAGTTCACCGACTACCACAACATCGTCGCGTACCCAATCGGCAAGCGGAACCTGGCCGAGACGGTCGCGCAGTACACGCGCAAAGGCGCGCTGGTTTTCGTCGAGGGCCGCATCCAGACCCGCTCATGGGAAGGCCAGGACGGACAGAAGCGCCGCGTGACCGAGATCATCGCCAACGACGTGCAGTTCCTGGAGCCGCGTGGCGCAACCGCGGGCGCCGGTGCGCCGGCCCGCGCTGGTGGCGCCACCCCCGCTCATGACGACATTCCCGCTCCGGACGACGCGCCGCGCGACGTCGACCCGGACGACATCCCTTTTTAGGAGTTACCCATGGCAGTCAATCGTCCACCACGTGAATCCAGCAGCGGCGGACCGAGGGGTCCGAAGCGGCAGCACCGCAAGGTCTGCAGCTTCTGTGTGGAGAAGGTCCAGTACATCGATTACAAGGAGATCTCGCGGCTGCGTCGTTTCGTAAGCGACCGCGGGAAGATCTTGCCGCGGCGAGTGACCGGCACATGCGCGCGTCACCAGCGCCCGTTGACGACGGCGCTCGAGCGCGCACGGGCGATCGCGCTCCTTCCATACACGACTGAGCAGCATTAAGGGCCAGTCCTCCCCCCCCGCGGGGAGGTCGACCCGCCCCGCAGGGGCCGGTCCGGTGGGGAGATAGAATTCCCCATGCCGCCGCAATCTCTCAACGGAGCGCGCCCATGACCTTTCAGACCCAGCTTCGCATCCCCGGCCCGACCCCTCTCCCGGAGCGAGTCGTCCGCAGCATGAACCGGCCGATGATCGATCACCGCGGGCCGGAGTTCGCCGCGATCCTCGCCGAGATCACGGCCGGCGCGAAGCGGGTCTTCAAGACCTCAAACGACCTTCTGCTGCTCACCTCATCGGGCACCGGCGGCCTCGAGTCGGCCGTCGCGAACCTGGTCTCGCCAGGTGACGAGGTCATCGTCGCCCTGTGCGGCAACTTCGGCGAGAGGTTCGCCGCGCTGGCCGCCGCCTACGGCGCCGACGTCGTCAGGCTGGAGTTCGAGTGGGGCCAGCCCGTCGACCCGGACGACCTGGCCAAGGTCGCGGAAGGCCATCCAAAGGCGAAGGTGGTCCTCCTCACGCACAACGAAACTTCGACCGGGCTGACCAACCCGCTGCGAGAGCTCGCCCGCGTGGCGCATGACGCCGGCCGCATCGTCGTTGTCGACGGGGTCAGCTCGATCAGCTCGATCGCGATCGAGACCGACGCGTGGGGAATCGACGTCGCCGTCAGCGGCTCGCAGAAGGGCTGGATGGCGCCGCCGGGGTTCTCGCTGGTCAGCGTGAGCGACAGCGCATGGGCCCAGCAGGCAAAAGCCCGCTCGCCTCGCTTCTACTTCGACTGGAAGGAGGCCAAGACCTGGGCCGAGAAAGGAATGACGCCGTTCACCCCGGCGGTCAGCGTCGCCTTCGCGCTGCAGGAGGGCCTGCACATGCTCGAGGAGGAAGGTCTGGAGCACGTCTACGAGCGCCACGCACGTCTTGCCCGCGCGACCCAGTCGGGACTGCAGGCAATGGGCTTCCAGCTGTTCGCGCAGGAGGGCTACCGGTCCAGCACCGTCACGTCGGCGGTGCCGCCTCTCGGCGTCGACGTCGCCAGGCTGCGAAGGCTGCTCGACGAGAAGTACGGCGTGGTCATCGCCGGCGGGCAGGGAAAGATGACCGGGAAGATGGTCAGGGTCGGACACCTCGGCGCAGTCGCGGAGGGCGACGTGGTCCAGGTTCTGTGGGCGATCGAGCAGGCGCTCGAGGAGCTGGACGTTGCCCCGGCCGCGGGCCGGGGGGTGGCCGCGGCAACCGCTACTTTGCAAGGCGTCCCGGCATAGTCGCTTAAAGTCAGATCCACCTTGCCCCGGATCCTCGTTGCCGACCCGCTGGCCGAGGACGGCCTCGACCGGCTTCGGCGCGCCGGCGAGGTCACGGTGGTGAGCAAGCTGGCCGAGGCGGAGCTGATTCGCCGCATCCCGGAGTTCGACGCGCTGGTCGTCCGCAGCGAGACCAGGGTGACGGCGCCGGTGCTCGAGGCCGGGCGACGCCTGCGCGTGGTGGGACGGGCCGGCGTCGGGGTCGACAACATCGACGTCCCGGCCGCGACTCGCAAAGGCATCCTCGTCGTCAACGCTCCGCGCGGAAACATCGTCGCCGCCGCTGAACACACCATCGCGCTGCTGTTTGCCCTGGCGCGCTCGGTGCCGCAGGCCGACGCCTCGGTGAAGCGAGGCGAATGGACCCGCTCGAAGTTCATCGGCACCGAGATTCGGGGCAAGACCCTCGGGGTCATCGGTCTCGGCAATGTCGGATCCGAGGTGGCCAAGCGAGCGCACGGTCTGGAGATGGAGGTCGTCGCTTACGACCCGGTCGTGTCGGTGGAGCGAGCCGAGCTCTTCAACGTCGAGCTGGTCGCGCTCAACGACCTGCTCGAGCGATCCGATTTCGTCACCATCCACGTGCCGCTCGTCGAGGCCAACCGACACCTCATCGGCGCTCCCGAGCTGGCGCTGATGAAACCGACCGCCCGCCTGGTCAACACGGCACGCGGCGGCATCGTCGACGAAGCCGCGCTGCTCGCGGCCCTGGAGTCGGGAAAGCTGGCGGCTGCGGCGGCCGACGTGTTCGAGCACGAGCCTGCCGGTGACAGCCCGCTGTTCAAGCTCCCCAACTTCATCGCCACTCCCCACATTGCCGCCTCGACCGTTGAGGCGCAGGTCTCGGTCGCGTTCGACGTGGCCGAAGAGGTGGCCGCGGTCCTGGCCGGCGACCTGCCGAGGTACGCCGTCAACGCGCCGGCGCTGCCGCCCGAGGAGCTCGTCTACCTCCGGCCGTTCGCTCTCCTCACCGAGCGGCTGGCCTCACTGCACAGCCAGCTGTTCGGCGGCCGGGTGGGCGCGATCGAGGTCGAATTCGAAGGCGAGGTCGCCGAGCACGACATCAACCTGCTTGTCGCGGCTGCAATCCGTGGAGTCCTGCAGCCGTTCACCGAAGACCGGATCAATGCCGTCAACGCGCGCCTGATCGCCTCGAGCCGGGGGGTGAAGCTGATCGAGCGGCGCAGCCCCGCGCATGGAAGTTACGCCAGCCTCGTCACACTCCGTATGCACGGCCACGAGCTTGCCGGCACCGTGCTCATGGGCGAACCGCGCGCGGTCCGGATTGACTCGTTTCGCGTCGACCTCGTCCCCGAGGGACGGTTCCTGGTCAGCCGCCACGAGGACCGGCCAGGCGTCGTCGGCAGCTTTGGCACGATTTTAGGCAAGCACGACGTCAACATCGCGAGCATGCAGGTGGGTCGCGACGCGCCGCGCGGCAACGCGATGATGATCCTCGCCGTCGACGACCCCGTGGGGGATGAGGTGCTCTCGCGGCTGCGCGAGGTCGCGGGCATGTCGGATCTCCGATACGTCGAGCTGGGGGGCGCATCCGATAGCTGACGTCAGAGCGCTGCCCGGAATCCGATACCGACTCGCGAGCGCCGGCAATGCCAGCACGCTCGTCGCGCCGCCTTACGACGTCATATCCGCATCCGACCTTTCCCGATACGAGGCGCTCTCACCATTCAACGTCGTCCATCTGACCCGGCCAGGCACCGATTACCAGAAGGCGGCGCGCACATTCGAGGAGTGGGACGGCCGAGGGATCCTCCAGGCCGACGAGCCCTCGATGTACGTCCACGAGGTCATCTTCAACGGCCGGCGCCGGCACGACCTGATCGCTGCGCTGCGCCTGCAGCCTTACCAGGATCGCATGGTGCTGCCGCATGAGCGGACGCACCGCGGACCGAAAGAGGATCGGCTCGCGTTGATGCGGGCCACGCACGTGAGCCTCGAGCCGCTGTGGTTCGTTTACGAGGGCAGAGCCAGTGGGGTACCGCAGATTGCCGACGTCGTCAGCAAGCGGGCGCCCGCCGTTGCCTTCATCGGTCCGGAGGGATTCGAGCACCGCCTGTGGACCATCACCGACCCCGTGATCCACGCCGCGGTGCACGCTGCTTTCGAGAGCATGCCGGTGCTGATCGCCGACGGGCACCACCGATACGAGACGGCACTCGCGTACGCGGACCAGGTGGCAGGTCCGGCGGACGCCAGCTCTCGGTTCACGCTCGCCCTGTTCACGGACATTGATGATCCCGGCCTCGAGGTGCTGCCGACGCACCGGGTGCTGAAGGCAGGCGTCAGGGTTACAGGCGGCGAGGACGTGCCGTCGCTGGAGGCGACCCTGGCCGGGTTGCGCGGCCGGGTGGCGGCGGGCGTCTACCAGGACAGCCGGTTCCAGGTCCTGCCCATGGAAGGGGACGTGGCCCTGGTGGAGTTACATAAGCAGGTGATCGACAACATCCTGGGGAAGCGCAACCCGGAGGATTTCGTGCTTTACACGCGCGACGCGGCCGAGGCGATGCGCTGGGTCGACGAAGGCGTCGGCGTGGAGGCCTTTTTCCTCGATGCCCCCGATCTCAAGCAGGTTTTGCAGCTGGCCAGGGAGGGGAAGACACTTCCTCAGAAGAGCACCTACTTTTACCCGAAGCCGCCGTCCGGGATGGTATTTCTCCGGCTCGACCCGAACCGGCGGCTATAGTTAGGAACCCCGAAGCAAGACAAGAAGATGCCCACATACGGATACCGCTGCAGCAACTGCGGCCACGAATTCGAGATCCTGCAGAGAATCACCGACGAGCCCCTGACGAGGTGTCCCAATTGCCAGGGCAAGCTGACCAAGAAGCTCTACCCCGTTGGAATCAGCTTCAAGGGTAGCGGGTTCTACACCACCGACTACAAGGTTTCCGCGAAGAGCGCGGGCGCCTCGAGCAACGGATCGGTCAAGTCGTCAGAGGGCGGCTCTGACGCCAGCTCGGAGACCAAGTCGGAGTCAAAGACGGAATCGAAGTCGGAAACCAAGTCAGAGTCGAAATCGGATTCCAAAACGGAGAAGAAGGCGTCCTAGATGGGTGAAATTCAGGCGGTTACCGACGTCGAATTCGAAGCAGCGGTTTTGAAGGCCGACAGGCCCGTCCTTGTCGATTTCTGGGCGGCCTGGTGCGGTCCGTGCCGGATGATCGCCCCGATCGTGGAGCAGATCCACGGCGAGCTCGGCGACAAGGTCACGGTCATGAAAATGGACATCGACCAGAACCCCGCCACCCCCATGTCCCTGGGGATCATGTCGATCCCAACCGTGATCATCTTCAAGGACGGCAAGCCCGCGGAACGCACCGTCGGCTACCGCCCGAACATGAAGGTCGACCTCAAGGCCAAGCTCGAAGCGCTGATCTAGCTTCGATTCGGGGTCGCTAACCAGCGCAAAGCTGGCTATCTTTTACGGGTGCAGGTTGCCATCTACACCGGCAAGGACCCGGGAGGGAAGCGCTTCCTGAGCACCCTTGAGCGCCGGATCGAGCGAGAGGAGATCCGTGCCTGGCAGGTTCGGCGGAGGAGCCCCCTCACGCTGGTCCATTCCGGCGACCGCTACGCGAGCGTCCGGGTCACATTCACCCCAGCCGGTACCCGTGGCTTTGCCAAGGTGGCCAGGGAGGGCAAGCTGGGCGCCTTCCGTTCCCCTGAGCCCGCTCTCGTGGCCACGATCGCCGGCACGTCGCAGGTCGACCGCGTGCTCGGGTTCCTGGTTGGCATGCTCACGCGCCACGCGGAGCCGCTCGGCGTCGAAGGCATCGGCATCCCGCTGACGGAATAGCATTCCCGCTA
>VBHX01000205.1 GCA_005879945.1 Chloroflexota bacterium
TGGAGCCAACCCAGGTCCAGGATCGCGGCTGGCGGGAGGTGGCTGCTGGGCGCCACGTCCTCATGGCCGCGCCAACCGGGAGCGGCAAGACGCTCGCGGCCTTCCTCTGGTGTATCGACCGGCTGGCGTCAGAGCCGATGCCGGCCGAGTCTGAGCGCTGTCGCGTCCTCTATGTATCGCCGCTGAAGGCCCTCGCCCACGACGTCGACCGCAACCTGCGCTCGCCCCTGGTGGGGATTCGTCGCCAGATCGAGGCGGCCGGTGGTGTCGCGCCGGAGATCACGGCTGCCATCCGCACAGGCGACACCCCCTCCGACGTGCGCCGCTCGATGGAGCGCCACCCGCCTGACATCCTCATCACCACCCCCGAGTCCCTCTACCTCATCCTCACCAGCGCCGCGCGGCGGATCCTGGCCTCGGTGCGCTGGCTCATCGTGGACGAGATCCATTCGGTGGCGGCAACCAAGCGCGGCTCGCACCTGGCGCTGAGCCTCGAGCGGCTCGCGGTCCTGACCAAGGTCGAACCGCAGAGGATCGGCCTGTCGGCCACGCAGCGCCCGCTCGCGGAGGTCGCCAAGTTCCTTGGCGGAACGGGCCGCGACGTGGCCATCGTCGATGCGGGGCGCCTCAAGACGATGGAGGTGAAGGTGGAGGTGCCGGTCGAGGACATGACCGGGCTGCAGACCTACGACGACTCCGGCCAGGCCACCAACAGCATCTGGCCGGCCATCTACCCTCGCCTGCTCGAGCTCATACGCGGCCATCGATCGACGATTGTGTTCGTCAACTCGCGCCGCCTGGCCGAGCGGATCGCCGCCCGCATCAACGAGCTGGCGGAAGAGGACCTCGTGCGCGCCCATCACGGCTCGATCGCGCGCGAGCAGCGTCTGCTGATCGAGGACCAGCTCAAGGCGGGCACGCTGCGCGGGCTCGTAGCCACGTCAACCCTCGAGCTTGGAATCGATATGGGCGCTGTTGATCTGGTCCTGCAGGTCGAAGCGCCTCCGAGCGTCGCGGCGGGGATCCAGCGCATCGGCCGCGCAGGTCACTCAGTCGGCGAGATCTCCCGCGGAGTCGTCATCCCAAAGTTCCGCGGTGACCTGCTCGAGTCGGCCGCGGTCGTGGAGGGCATGCTCGAAGGCCGCATCGAATCGACGACAGTGCCGCGCAAGCCGCTAGACGTCCTCGCGCAGCAGGTGGTGGCGATGTGCGCCATGGATGAATGGCGCGTAGACGACCTGGCCGCAGTCGTTCGCCGCGCCTATCCCTATGGCGACCTCGGTCCACGATCGCTCGACGCGGTCCTCGACATGCTGAGCGGACGCTATCCGTCGGACGAGTTCGCCGAGCTCCGGCCGCGCATCGTGTGGGACCGGGTCGCGGGCACCATCCGCGGTCGCGCGGGTGCCCAGCGCCTGGCGGTGACCAACCCAGGAACCATTCCTGACCGCGGCCTATACAGCGTCAACTTGCTCGACGATGGGCGGCGGGTCGGCGAGCTCGACGAGGAGATGGTTTACGAGAGCCGCGTCGGCGAGACCTTCGTACTCGGCGCATCGACGTGGCGGATCGCCGAGATCACGCCGTCGCAGGTCCTCGTCACCCCCGCGCCCGGCGAGCCGGGCAAGATCGCCTTCTGGAAGGCCGACGCCCCGAGCCGGCCATCTGAGCTCGGGCTGGCGCTGGGGACGATGGTCCGCGAGCTTCGCACGCTCGAACCACGTGCCGCGGAGAAGCGCCTCCGCGAGCGCGCCGGATTTGATGACCGCGCGATCAAGAACCTGCTCTCGTACCTCGACGACCAGGCGGCGGCCACCGGCGCGGTGCCCGACGACCGCACGGTGGTGGTGGAGCGATTCCGGGACGAGATCGGCGACTGGCGGGTGTGCGTGCACACACCGCTTGGCGGGCGTGTGCATGCGCCCCTTGCACTCGCGCTGGAGGCGCGGCTTCAAGAACGGCTGGGCGTCGAGGCGCGCGCGTTGTGGACCGATGACGGCATTGCGTTGCACCTGCCCGACGTCGAGACGCCGCCGGGGCTCGATGAGCTCGTTCTCGAACCCGAGGAGGTGGAGGCGCTCGTGGCCGCGCAATTGCCGGCCTCGGCGCTGTTTGCGGGCCGCTTCCGCGAGAACGCGGCGCGATCGCTGCTGCTGCCGCGGCGAAGGCCCGGCCAGCGGACGCCGCTGTGGCAGCAGCGAATGCGAAGCGCCAACCTGCTGCAGGTGGCCGGCAAGTATCCCGACTTCCCGATCCTTGCCGAGACCTGGCGCGAGGTTATGAGCGACCACTTCGACATGCCGGCGCTCTCGACGTTGCTCCGCGC
Organism: Chloroflexota bacterium; assembly: GCA_005879945.1. Classification (GTDB taxonomy): domain Bacteria; phylum Chloroflexota; class Dormibacteria; order Dormibacterales; family Dormibacteraceae; genus UBA10449. The sequence continues at coordinate 2,327 of VBHX01000205.1, forward strand.
AATCCGCTCGCGTGAGGTGCGTGTGGTCGCCGTCGACACAGAGCGCGCGTCCCCATTCGCCTCATCGCTGCTCTTCTCGTACGTGGCGGAGTTCATGTACGAAGGCGACTCGCCGCTGGCCGAGCGTCGTGCGCAGGCGCTCACGCTCGACCGCGACCTGCTTGCCGAGCTGCTGGGCAGCGAGGACCTGCGCGAGCTGCTCGACCCCGAGTCCATCGCTGCGGTCGAGCTCGAGCTGCAAGGGCTCCTTCCGGAACGGTTCCCGCGCGATCCTGATGAAGCGCACGACCTGCTGGTTCGGCTAGGTGACCTCACTGAGCACGAGGCGACGGATCGCGGCATCGCCGCCGAGTGGCTGCACGCACTCGAGCGCGAGCGGCGGGCGGTCACCATTCGAATCGCCGGCGAGGCGAGGTGGATCGCAGCCGACGACGCGGGGAGGTATCGCGAAGCGCTTGGAGTCACGATCCCGATCGGCCTGCCGGACGTTTATCTGGATCCTGGCGGCGAACCATTGACGTCGCTCCTTCGCCGATGGGCGCGCACGCATGTCCCATTCATCGCCGCCGACGTGATGCGGCGATGGGGCCTTCCCGCAGCAGCGGTTGAAGGAGCGCTTACGCAGCTCATCTCCAAAGGCGACCTGATCGCCGGCGAGTTTCGTCCCTCCGCGCACGGGCGGGAGCACTGCCATCCCGATGTGCTGCGCATGCTGCGCAGGCGCTCGCTTGCCGCGCTGCGCCGCGAGGTCGAGTCCGTCACGCCCGAAGCGCTCGCGCGCTTCCTGCCCGCGTGGCACGGCATCGGCGCTCGAGCGGGCGGAGTCGATCGCCTGCTCGAGGTCGTATTCCAGCTGCAGGGGGCTGCGCTCCCGGCCAGCGTCATCGAGCGTGATGTGATTGCGAGCCGGGTCTCCTCATACAACCCGCGGCTGCTCGACGAGCTGGTCTCGATGGGCGAGGTGGTATGGGTGGGGCGGGGCTCGCTGGGCGCGTCGGACGGCCGGGTCGCGCTTTATCTACGCGGGGATGCGCCGCGGCTCGCACCCGACCCGACGGACGCACCGTCGGGCGAGCTGCACGCCAAATTGCGCGATCACCTTCACGCGCGCGGCGCGAGTTTTTTCCGCGACCTGTATGTGGCGAGCGGCGGCGGGGACGAGGAAGCGATCCTTGACGCCCTGTGGGACCTCGTCTGGGCGGGCGAAGTCACCAACGACACATTCGCACCGCTTCGACTTCTCGGCCCGGCTACTCGGCGGCCGCCACGCGGCCCCCGACTGCCTCGGCTCACCCAACCCAGGGCTTCAGGCCGGTGGTCGCTGGTCACAGACCTGGTCGGGGCGGGCGCAAACCCGACCGAACGGCTCCACGCCGCGGCCGGGGTGCTGCTTCAGCGCTACGGAGTCCTGACCCGCGAATCGGTGGTCGGCGAAGGCTGGCCAGGCGGATTCGCGAGCCTGTACCCGGTGCTTCGCGCGATGGAGGAATCCGGCCGCATCCGGCGGGGATACTTCGTCGAGGGTCTTGGCGGCTCGCAGTTCGCGCTCCCTGGAGCGGTCGACCGCCTGCGGGCACTTCGCGAGCAGGGCGATGGCGTGATCGCACTCGCTGCATGCGACCCCGCGAACGCGTACGGGTCGGTGCTGCCGTGGCCGCGGTCAGACGGACGGATGGCGCGCGCGGCAGGGGCGTACTGCGTGCTTGACGGCGGGCGGCTGGTGCTGTACCTGGAGCGGGGCGGCCGCTCGCTGCTGACCAACGGCCAGGTGACGATCGATCACCTGAGCACACTGGTCGCAGCGGCTGTGCACGGAGGCAAGGTGGAGCTGCAGCGTGTGGACGGCGTCTCGGTCATCGATTCGCCTTTCGCCGCCCTCCTGCGCGAGGCCGGTTTTTCATCCACCCACCGCGGCCTGGTCGCGTACGGCACGCGCGCTTAGCCGGGAGCATAATCGGGTCGTTCCGTCAGCTGGTTTGTGGGCTTAGGAGGGCACACCATGCTGAAGATCAAGAATTCGGCAGCCGCGATACCGGCGCAGGACATGAAGAGGGCCCGCCAGTTCTACGAGCAGAAGCTTGGGCTCAAGCCTGAACAGGAAGAGGCGGACGGCGGGGCCATGTACCGCACGGGCGAGACCCTGTTCCTCGTTTTCCTGAGCACGGGCAAGGCGTCGGGCGACCACACGCAGATGGCACTCGAAGTCGAGGACGTGGTCAGCGCCGCCGGCGAGCTGAAGAGCAACGGCGTGAAGTTCGAGGAATACGACGACCCCAACTTCAAGACCAAGGACGGCCTGATCGACATGCCGGACGGCTCGAAAGGTGGTTGGTTCAAAGACACGGAAGGGAACCTCATCGCTCTGACACAGAGAGTTCCGGCGCAGACGCCCAACCGCTAGACCGCGACCCGCGACCATCCGCCCTCAGCTGACCGTCGGTACGATTACTGCTCCATCGGGGAGTAGCGCAGCTCGGTAGCGCACCTGACTGGGGGTCAGGTGGTCGCGGGTTCAAATCCCGCCTCCCCGACCAGGCCGGCCTCGTGACGTCCGGTCAAGCCGCTCGAGTCGGATCTGGCGGTTCAGATAGTCAGCATGGAAGGACCGGCAGCTCGTGCAATACCGTGGGTTGCGCGGGCGCTAATGGGCGCGAGTCCGCGTAGAGCCACATGCAGGAGGCCGGCCCCAATGAAAGAAGTTACTACCAGGTATGTCGGCATGGACGTGCACAAGGCGACGATCACCGTTGCCGTTGCGGATGACGGCGCACAGCCGGTCATCTTTGCGCCAGGGTTGGCGCATCAAGCGAATACTCAGGCCACCGTCGGACAAACTGCGGACCGAAGTCGTCGTCTGCGGTCAGTCGGCGCATTGCCTCGCAGTGAGTCGAGAGGCATGGCTTTGCGCCGAGCATTCCGTAGACCACCGTGGCCACCATCTCACGCTGCAGGCGAGAGAAGGGCGACTCAGGACGCAGATTGAGGTAGTCATACAGCTGCTTGCCGGCCATCAGGTTGGGATCGACCATCAGAAGCCGACGCGTGCCGCTGAGGTAGCCAACCTCTGAGAGCGTTTTTTCCATGATCGCTCGCTGCGGGCCTTCGGCAGTTTCGAGTGACAGGGCCAGAATGCGTGACATGCCTCAATCTCCTACAATTTGGCGCTACATGCCGTTTAATGATTGCGCCGAGCCTAGCACTGCATGTCGTGGTTGTCAATAATGGAGAAGCAGCCTGTCTCGCGAAAACGAAAATACGAGTTGCGCAAGCGCGCGGACAAGCAGGCCGACACTCGGCGCCGGATTGTCGAGGCAACCGTAATGTTCCACAACACTGTTGGTCCGGCTCGGACGACTGTTGCCGACATCTGCCGCAAAGCCGGTATTCAGCGCGCAACGTTCTATCGGCACTTTCCTGACGAGCTGTCCCTGTTCAAGGAGTGCCGAGCGTTTGCAATAAATGAGCGCCCTATGCCGGACCCAGATGGCTGCCTCACGATCGCAGATCCGATTCGCCGCATGCGCTCGGGGTTGGCGACCGCCTATGCGTTCTACCGCGAGCACGAACAGGGAATGGCAGCCATCATCCGGGACTCAGAGGTGATGCCAGTAGGTGGGGGCTTTTTCCAGTTTGCGGACCGGCTTCGCGATGTGATGGCTGCGGGCTGGACGGCCAGGGGGAAGCGGCACGCTCGCATTCTGGCCGCCTGCGGCCACGCGGCCGATTTCCAGGCCTGGCGCTCGCTGGCTCGAAAGCAGGGTCTTTCAGATGGCGAGGTGATCCAGGCGATGGTGGCGTTGACCGTGGCCGCGGCCGGTCGGTCCTAACGAAGGTAGGTCGTCACGGCCGTCCGGTAGCCAGACCTTGCAATGCAGAGTAGTTTGTGATACAAACTGATCTGCATGGCACACAATACGCGGTGGGAGGTACGTCGTAATGGCTCTTGAGCGATCGTCGGACAAGCAGCTCCTGGACTCGGTGGAGAGCGCGCGACGTCGAACGCGCTCGGTCCTGAGTACCAACTGGTTTCCAATGATCCTGTTTGGCCTGCTCGCCCTCGTCTCAGTCGCGGTGTACCAGGTCTGGTCGTGGCAGGCTATGGCGGCCCTGTGGGTGGTCGGCGCGCCAATCGCCGGTCTCGCGACCGGCTTCTGGTATCGCAGTCGGGCGAACGAGATCGGCATCTCAGTCAACCCAATTCCGTACACGATCACTTCGATCGCCATCTTCGTCGGCTGTATCGCTTTGGGAATCGCGGGTCGTGGTGACGCGCTGAGCTACGCAGGTCCTGTCATGGTCATCGGGCTCGGCTATGTGGCCTTCGCAGTGCTTGACAAGAGCCCGCTGAACGCGGTCTTCGGCGCCGTGATTGCGGCGGTGGGCGTCGCTGTACTAGCGATCCGACCCTCACATGCATATGCCGTGACCATGCTGTTGTTTGGCATCGGCGCGGTGGTCCTGGGGCTGTGGAACCTGCTGCAATCGAGGCGGGCTCGATGAGCTCGCCGACTGAACGTCATCCCACCGCCGGACTCGATGAGACGGTTCACCAGCGGGTCAGGCTCGGCATCCTCGCGATCCTCTCGGAGGCTGACAAAGCAACGTTCAGCTACATAAGCGAGGCGCTCGATGTTACCAATGGCAACCTATCCGCCCACGTGACAGTACTGGCGAGCGCCGGCCTGGTCTCGGTCGACAAGGGTTTCGTCGGCAACCGGCCGCGGACCTGGCTTCGCGCGACCGCGAAGGGCCGTGCGACTTTCCGCGCCGAGATGGCGGCCCTGAGCAAGCTCGTGGCTCGTTTCCAGGGAACCTCGCAGGCACCCTAAACAACGAACGATCACGGGCCTAAGCTGTGGTCATGAGCAGGGGTTTCCGGGACTCCGATTCGACCCAGGCGTTGAGCGAGAAGGCGACCTCGGACAAGATCAGCGAGATCCTTGAACGGGACCGCGAGCAGGCTGCACACGCGGCCGACGTTCGAGCGCACGGCGGCTACGGTCTTTGCGAAGACTGTCACCAGTCCATTGGCGAGGAGCGGCTGGCCGCCTTGCCCACCTCGACTCGGTGCGTCGCCTGCCAGGCGGCGTGGGAGCACTCGAATCGCAGTTGATGGTCCGGTGGCGTTTGCGCCGCGCCGCCGGATTTAGTCACATGCGGGTTTACTGGGCGACCGACACCGACGTCGGAAGCTCCGAGAGGACGAGCTCGAAAGCATCGACGGTCGTGTCCGCCATCTCCGCGAACGCCCGCAGCTGCTCGCGCAGCCCCGCGATCGCGATGTCGCTTGCCTCTAGATTTTCGCGACTATCGAAGATCGTCGCCATAATGCCGCGGCCGCTGTGGGCGTCCATGCCCGCCACCGAACCGCAGAATCCGTTTTGCGTCTCGAGCACCGGCACCACCTTGGCTTGAATCGTCGCGATGACCTCGTCGCCTTTGGCCGGCCAGCGAGAGGGAAGCCAACAGCTCGGGGCGGCGGAGTCGGGTCGCAGCCCCGGACTCCGAGCGAGTCACACCCGACACAGCGCGATCAATTGTCGCAGCTAGAATTTCGTGCGCGATGCCGAAGGTGACGATGGTTGGGGCCGGAAGCGCCGTCTTCGCGCGCCAGATCATCACCGACGTCCTCGCCGTCGACGGGCTCGACCAGGGAACCTTCGCCCTCATCGATATCGACGCCGAGCGTCTCGAGCTCGCGCGGGAGATCGCGGAACGGCTCGTCGACCTCTTCGGCAAGGACTGGAAAGTGGAGGCCTCGACCGACCGGCGCGAGGTCCTGCCGGGTACCGACTACGTCGTCAACTCGATCGAGGTTGCCGGGCTGCAGAACGTTCGCGCCGACTACGACATCCCGCTCCGCTACGGCGTCGACCAGTGCATCGGCGACACCATCGGTCCTGGCGGCATTTTCAAAGCGCTCCGCACCGGGCCGGCATGGCTGGACATAGTCGCCGACGTCACCAAGCTCGCGCCGAAGGCGCTCGTCCTCAACTACACCAACCCGATGTCGATCCTCACGCTCGCCGCGGCGCGGTCGACATCGCTGCCGGTCATTGGCCTGTGCCACAGCGTCCAGGGCACTTCGAGGCTGCTCGCGGACTTCCTGCAGCTGCCATACGAAGGGCTCGATTGGAAGTGCGCCGGCATCAATCACAACGCATGGTTCACGAAGCTCGAGCACAACGGCGAAGACCTCTACCCGGCGCTGCGCCGCCGTGCGGCCGACCCCGAAATCTACGAGCAGGACCCTGTCCGCTTCGAGGTGATGCTGCATCTCGGCGCGTTCGTGACCGAGTCCAGCGGCCACTTCTCGGAGTACGTGCCGTATTTTCGCAAGCGCCCTGACCTCATCGCGAAATACATCCGACCCGGTTACCTCGGCGAGAGTGGCTTCTACGCCAACAACTGGCCCGACTGGCGGCGCGCGAACGATGAGCGTATCCACGCGATGCTCCGCGGTGACATTGACATCCCGAAGGCAAGGAGCCACGAGTACGCCTCATCGATCATCGAGGCGATGGAAAGCGGGCTTGCGACCAGCATCCATGGAAACGTGCTCAACGATGGTGCCATTCAGAATCTGCCGAGCGACGGCTGCGTAGAGGTCGAGTGTCGCATCAGCGCCGGGGGCGTTCGGCCCGTCCGTTTCGGTGAGCTGCCAGAGCAGCTCGCGGCCCTCAATCGCTCCCACATGGCGGTGCACGAGCTCGTCGTGCAGGCGCTGCTCGAGCGCGATCGTCACAAGGCCAAGTACGCACTCATGATCGACCCCCTCACTGCGGCTGCCTGCTCGCTCGACGAGATCGACCGCCTCTTCGACGAGATGTGGGAAGCGGAGCGCGAATTCCTGCTGCCGTTCGAGAGTTAAGCCACGGCGCGCCCGAACGCGCGGGCGCCGATGAAGATGGAGATCACACACAGCCCGGCCATGATCGCCACGCCCTTGACCACGCTCGGATCGCCCAGGCGGGCGAGGAAGACCGCCCGCGCCGCGTCCACCGCGTACGAGAGCGGATTGGCCGCGGCGATGTTGCGCAGCCACTGCGGAGCAAGGCTCAATGGAAGCAGGACCCCAGACAGCAGAAGGATCGGCAGCGTGGCGGTGAAGACGATCGGGGCGTAGCTGTTCTCGCTGCGCGTCCATAGGGCGACCGCGTATGCGACGGACGCCGTCAGTAGCCCGATCAGCGCGATGAGCAGCAGCACGACCACCACCCCGACGGCGTTGACGCTCAATCCAAATGGAAGGGCCAGCAGGATCAGGATCAGCGACTGGGCGAGGATCGAGAACACGTCGCGCAGCGCGCGCCCTAGCAGCAGCGCGACTCGGCTCACTGGAGTCACCCGCAGGCGTTCGATCACGCCCATCCGCAGCTCCGCGATCAGGCTGAAGCCCACGCCGGCCGCCCCGAACAATCCCAGCTGGAGCAGGAGCCCGGGCACGAACACGTTGTACGCACCTCCTCGGGGGAAGCCGGGCGCCGACTGAATCTGCTTCAGCAATGGCGCGAACAGGAGCAGGTAGAGGAGTGGCTGGACGACTCCGATCACTACCCACGCAGGGTTGTGGATGAAGATCCAGAAGTAGCGCCCGAACACGAGCCATGTGTCCCGCGCGAGCTTCATGCCGCGACCTCGCGAAGCGAGCGTCCGGTCTTGCGCAGGAACACGTCGTCCAGGCTCGGACGGTGCAGCCCGATGGTCAGAAGCTGGAGCCCCGAGGCGTCGAGCTGGCGCAGGATGGCGGGCATCGCGACCTCGCCGCGGTCCACGTACAGCCGAACCATTCCTTCTTCGACAGATGCCTCACGTACATACGGCTGCGCCTGCAGGACTTCGAGGGCGGCTTGTGGAGACCCAGCCACGCTGAGCGTGACCACGTCGCCGGCGACGGCCCGCTTGAGCTCCTCGGGAGTTCCCTCGGCCACGATCTTGCCGTAGTCGATGATTGCGATCCGGTCGCACAGCGCATCGGCCTCGTCGAGATAGTGGGTGGTCAAGAACACTGTGGTGCCGCGGTCGTGCATGCGGCGCACCTCGTCCCAGACCCGCGCGCGCGACTGCGGATCGAGCCCGGTCGTGGGTTCGTCGAGGAAGAGCAGCTGCGGGTTGTGAACGAGCCCGAGCCCGATGTCGAGGCGGCGCTTCTGGCCACCGGAGTAAGTCTTGACCGGCCGATCGGCGCACACCTCCAGCTCGAGCATCTCGATCAGCTCCGCAGCGCGTTTCTGCGCCGCCGCCAGCGACATGCCGTAGAGCCGGCCCTGAAAGACGAGCTCGAAACGCCCAACCACCTCGTAATCGGAACCGCCGGCCTGGCTGACGTATCCGATGAGCTCCCGCACCCGGTCCGGCTGCGTGAGCAGGTTGCGTCCGGCGACGGTGGCGGTGCCTCCGCTCGGAGGCAGCAGGGTGGCGAGCATAGCCTCGACCACTTGCTTGCGAGTTTTGAAGACGCGCCGAAGGCCGTGCGTCTCGATGGCCGCCGTCTCCGCCCCCACAGCCACCGGGCTATTTTCCTTGTTTCGATCAGGCGATATCCTTTTGCCGACCGATGGCATCAACGTTCAGAGGCTGGCCCGAAGAGTGTCAGCGCTTCTTCATCGGCCTCGAGCTCGACAACTCCAAGAAGTACTTCGATGCCAACCGCGCGGTTTATGAAGAAGCCGTCAAGGGCCCGATGGTCGCGCTCATCGAGTCGCTTGAATCCGATTACGGACCGGGCAAGGTATTCCGCGCCAATCGCGACATCCGGTTCTCGAAGGACAAGTCGCCATACAAGACGAACATCGCGGGATATGCGGGCATGGAAGGCAGCGGCGGGTACATCTCGCTCGATGCCCGCAACCTGACTGTCGCGTCGGGCCGTTACGAGTTCACGCCGGAGGAGCTCAACAAATATCGTAAGAAGGTCGCGTCCGAGGCAGCCGGTAACCAGCTGGTGGCGATCGTCACGAAGATCGAGCGGTCCGGTTACAAGATTGGCGGCGAGGAGCTCAAGCGGGTGCCGCCGGGCTTCCCACAAGACCATCCGCGTGAACGGCTGCTCCGGCGCAAGCTCATCTACATCTACAAGAACTTCGGGCTCCAGCCCTGGCTCGGGTCCGCGACGGCACGCAAGCAGATCATCAAAGTGTTCACGGACGCGGCGCCGCTCAACGAGTGGATGAAGCGAAACGTTGGCTGAGCCGGCGGCCTGCTGACCGAACGCCGCCAGTGACGCGGCCATGGTGGCGGGGTGCCGCCTTCTACGAAATCTACGTCCGCAGCTTCGCCGACTCGAACGACGACGGGATTGGCGATCTGCCTGGGATCACCTCGAAGCTCGAATACGTCAAGCGATTGGGCGTCAACGCGATCTGGCTCACGCCCTTCTACCCCTCGCCACAGAAGGACCATGGCTATGACGTCGCCGACTACTACGACGTCAACCCGGAATACGGAACGCTAGTCGACTTCGACGAGCTCCTTGCAAGCGCACATGAGCGAGGGCTCAAGGTCCTCGTCGACCTCGTGCCCAACCACACGTCGGATCAGCATCTGTGGTTCCAGGCGGCCCTGAGCACACGAGACGATCCGCACCGCGGCTTCTATCACTTCGCGGACGGGAAGCCGGATGGGTCACCGCCGAACAACTGGCGATCGAGGTTCGGGGGACCCGCCTGGACGCGCGACGAGAGCAGCGGTCAGTGGTACCTCCATTTATTCGCGCCCGAACAGCCAGACCTAAATTGGTGGAATCCCGAGGTGCTCGCCGAATTCGAGCGCATCGTCCGATTCTGGCTCGACCGCGGCGCGGACGGCTATCGGATCGATGTCGCCTCGGCGCTCTTCAAGCGCAAGGACCTCGCTGACGTGCCGATGGTCAAGGATCCGCTCAGCGGAATGCTCCGTCCCGACCCTGCGTTTCTCATCACCGACCAGCCGCAGGTCCATCAGGTCTATCGACGGTGGCGCCAGATCCTCAACGAATATCAGCCGGATCGCGTTCTCGTCGGCGAGATCTTCGAACCGCAGCGGCAGTCGCGATACATCCTTCCGGATCAGCTCAACATGGCGTTCGCGCTCATCCCTGCCGGTTGGGACGCCATCCTGTGGCGGCGCTCAATCGAGATCGACATGATCGCGCTGCACGGACCGGGCGTAGCGCCGAGCTGGACGCTGTCCAACCACGACGTCGTTCGGCACGTTACGCGGCTCGGCGGCGGGTCGATCGGTCGCGAGCGCGCGAGAGCGGCATTGCTGCTGCTCCTCGGACTGCCAGGTCAGGTCTTCCTCTATCAAGGCGAGGAGCTCGGTCTCGAAGAGGTGAACCTCGATCCGGAATCGCGACAGGACCCGCTCTTCATCCACACCGAGGGCAAGCATGCGGGGCGAGATGGCTGCCGCGTGCCGTTGCCCTGGAAGAAGGGCGAGCCGAACGCGGGATTTTCGACGAAACCGCCGTGGCTGCCGATGCCGCCGGGCTGGGATCGATGCGCGGTCAGCGCCGAGGACGCGTCGGCGTCATCGATGCTGTCGTTCTACAGGCGCGCGCTGGCGGCGCGCCGGCGCCTGTCTCCATGGCTGCCGCCGGTGATCTGGTGGCAGCCTTCGCCGCAGGGTGTCCTTGTTTACCGGCGAGATCGTCTGACGGTTGCGTGCAACTTCCTCGGCTATCCGGTCAGAGTGCCCGTGGCCGGTCGACTCGTGATCGCGAGCGCGCCGCTCGCGACGCTCGACGACGGCTGGCTTACTCTCCCCGAGAGCTCGGCCGCCTGGCTCGACGCCGTGTGGGCTGAGTAGCGGCGATCAGCCGCTGGCGGATCGCGGGCCGGCCGATCAGCTCGCGGAACTGATCCGGTCCTGCGGCGAGTGCGCGTATCGGCGTCAGCGCGATCGTCGTGTCCGATGAACCGCCTCCGTGCAGCAGCGATGCGATGCCGACTGCGTCGCCATAGCCCAGCACACGCAGCGGCCGGGCATTGGCCGAAACCAGGGCCTCGCCTTCTGTGATCAGCCACAGCCCCGAGGTGGGGCGACCCTGCACGGTCATCCGCGTGCCCCGATCGACATCGGCTTCGTTAAACAGGTCGGCGGCAAACTCCAGGTCGGGCCAGCGCAATCCCGCAAACAGGCCCATCGCCGCAAGGCGGTCGGCGCGCAGGCTCACGGGCTGGAGCACCTCGACTAGCCGGGCTACCCAGCTCACGCTCGAATGTTCAGGATCGTGAATCGCTTCCATGGTCAACGCCCCTCCTTTGACCGAGCTTGGACGTAGCCAGGCTACCGCCCGTGGGTTAAATCTCGGCTTTGGAGGCGTTAAGCGGAGTGGCCGGAACCGGGCAAATTTGCCGCTTCGCGGCCAATTCCAGGGTGGCCGGGGGGTTTACCCGGGCTTTAACCAGGCCCTAACCTAGGAATTCCGGCGCAACCGCTAAAGTTGCTCCGTGGCGGTTGGAGCACATTCGGATTCGGAGCCTGTCGGCCCCCAGCTAGCGGTCCAGGACGCCCCTCGATTCCTCAACCGGGAGCTGTCCCGGCTTGACTTCGACGAGCGCGTTTTGGCCATGGCCGAGGACCCCCACCTGCCGCTTCTGGAACGGGTGCGGTTCCTCGCCATCTTCAGCCAGAACCTGGACGACTTCTTCCAGGTCCGCGTGGCCGGTCTCAAGGAGCAGGTGCTGGCATCGGTCGCGGTCGCGTCTCCGGACGGCATGTCGCCGCTCGAGCAGCTCAAATCGATCCGCGGGCGGGTGGAGGGGTTGGTCGAGCGGCAGACGAGCCTCTACAACTCAGGCATCGTCCCCGCGCTTGCCGAATCGGGCATCAGCATCGTCCGCGCCGATGAGGTGAGCAAGAAGGAGCTGAGCCAGCTCCACACCGTCTTCAGGCAGCAGATCTTCCCAGTGCTCACCCCGCTCGCGGTCGACCCTGGACACCCGTTCCCATACATCTCGCACCTGTCGCTCAACCTCGCGGTCACCGTGCGCGATCCGCAGCGCCGGCAGCAGCGCTTCGCGCGCGTGAAGGTGCCGCCGGTCCTGCCCCGCTTCGTCCCGCTGGCGGAGGAATCGAGGTTCATGCCGCTCGAGGACGTGATCGCTCTGCACCTGCAAGCACTCTTCCCAGGCATGGACATCATCTCGCACCACCCGTTCCGGGTCACGCGCGACGGCGATCTCGACGATGTGGACAGCGATGCCGAAGACTTGCTCGCCGCCATCCAGACCGAGCTTCGGCGCCGTCGCCGGCACGCGCGCGTGGTGCGGCTCGAGGTCGACCCGGGAATGTCGGCCGAGGTGCTCGAGCTGCTAACGCGTGAGCTCGAGCTGCAGCCGGCCGACGTTTATCAGTCGGAGTGCCTGCTGGACCTTGGGAGCCTGACCGCGCTGTGGCAGCTGGACCGGCCCGACCTGAAGGAGGAGCCGTGGACGCCGGCCACCCAGCCCCGACTGCGCGGCATCGGCGCAGAGGTTCCGGACCTGTTCGCGGTGCTGCGATCAGGCGACGTGCTCGCGCATCATCCATATGACTCGTTCGCCACGTCGGTCGAAGCGTTCATCGATCAGGCGGCGAGCGACCCCAATGTGCTCGCCATCAAGCAGACCCTGTATCGCACCTCCGGTCCGGGCAGCCCCATCGTTCGTGCGCTGATCAGGGCGGCGGAATCCGGCAAGCAGGTCGCAGCGCTCGTCGAGCTCAAAGCTCGCGGAGATGAGCAGGCCAACATCGCGTGGGCAAGGGCGCTCGAAGAGGCCAATGTCCACGTTGTTTACGGGCTTGTTGGCTTGAAGACTCACGCCAAGGTGACGCTCGTCGTCCGCCGCGAGGGAAAGAGCATCCAGAACTACGTGCACGTCGGCACCGGCAACTACAACCCCAGCACGGCGCACGGATACGAGGACGTCAGCTTGCTTTCGGCAGATCCCGACCTGGGCGCCGACGTCACCGAGCTGTTCAACCTCCTTACCGGCTACAGCCGGCAGCATCGATACCGCAAGCTGCTCGTGGCCCCATCGAGCCTGCGCACCGGCATCACGCAGCTCATCGACAGGGAGGCGAAGGCGGGCGGCCGCATCGCGATCAAGGTCAACAACCTGATCGATCCGGACATCATCGACGCGCTCTACTCGGCGTCTCAGGCCGGCGCGGAGATCGACCTCATCGTACGCAGCATGTGCTCGCTGCGGCCCGGAGTGCCCGGGCTCTCTGAGCGCATCAGGGTACGCTCGATCGTCGGTCGCTTCCTCGAGCATTCGCGCATCTTCCGATTCGGAGCCACCGGCCAGCCCGACTACTACCTCGGCTCGTCGGACATCATGCAGCGCAACCTGGATCGCCGCGTCGAGGCTGTGGCGCCGGTCACCGATCCCAAGCTCTGCTCGCGGCTGGCGGAGATATTCGAGATTGCGCTGGCCGACGACGTTCTCGCGTGGGAGCTCAGGTCGGATGGTTCATGGCATCACGTCGATCCGGAGCGCGGCCTCAACTCGCACAAGCGTTTCCAGGAGCTCGCGCTCGAACGTGCGCGCGGCAACGGAGTAGTAAGCCTCATCAAGCATGCTTAAGCCCCACGAATTCGGAGCCTTCGGCTCGAATTCGCGGGGACGCCATTAAAGAGCGCGAGGTGAAGCTCGGGGCCGGCCCCGCGTTCCACCTCCCCGATCTCAACGGAATCGTTGACGGGCTTACCGTCACCCCACCCGAGGCCGTCCGGCTCGAAACCGTTTACTACGACACGCCCGACCTCCGGCTGGCGCGCTGGGGAGTGTCGCTGCGGTACCGCGCCGGCGAGGGCTGGACATTGAAACTGTCTCCCACGACGGAGCGGGGAATGCTCGAGCGTGACGAAATTACGATGGCAGGAGGGCCCAAGAAGCCACCCCCCGCGGCACTGGCGCTCGTGCGGGCATACGTGCGCACCTCGCAGCTCGTTCCCGTTGCCCGCCTGTCGACGATGCGCCGGCGGGTCCGCCTTCTCGGTGCCGACGGCGCTCGTGTGGCGGAGGTCGTCGATGACGAGGTTTCGGTGCGCGACGGCCGCCGTGTAGCGGCCCGGTTCCGCGAGATCGAGGTCGAGGTCGCCGGCGCCGATGGCAACGAGCCCCTGGTGGCGGCGATCGTCGATCGCCTCCGCGCGGCCGGAGCCGGAGCGCCCGACCCGACGCCGAAGCACATTCGGGCCCTTGGTCCTCGCGCCATGGAGCCGCCTGAGGTGGCGCCGCTGCCGGTCACGCCCGAGTCGCCCGCGCGCGAGGTCATCCGGACCGTTCTCGCCGAATCGGTCGCCCAGATCCTTCGCAACGACCCGCTGGTCCGCACCAGCAAGGATCCCGAGGCGGTGCACCAGGCCCGCGTGGCGACGCGCAAGCTGCGCTCGCACCTGCGGACGTTCGGTCCTCTGCTCGACCCCGAATGGACCGATCCTCTGCGTTCGGAGCTTGGCTGGCTGGCGATGGCGCTGGGCGCGGTGCGCGACCGTGAGGTCCTGCTGGAACGATTGCGCGAGCGAGCCAAATCTCTGCCCTCCAATGACTCCAGGTCTGCCGCATCGCTGCTGCATCTGCTGGAGCTGGAGATCGAATCGCTCCGCAAGAAGCTCTACACCGAGCTCGACTCGCAGCGGTACGTCGACCTCCTGGAGAGGCTCGTCGCCGCCGCCCACGCGCCGGTGACAACCCTGGATGCGGATCAGCCGGCGTCGCAGGTGCTGCCGCCGCTCGCGACGGGTCCGTGGAGACGATTGCGCAGCGCGGTTCGGCAGCTGCCCGATCTGCCCACCGATCCCGAGCTGCACCGAATCCGAATCCTCTCCAAGCGCGCCCGTTATGCGGCCGAAGCGGTGGCGCCGGTGGTCGGGCCGGGCGCGACGGCGTTCGCCAAGGCTGCTGCGAAACTGCAGACGATCCTCGGCGAGCATCAGGACAGCGTCACGGCGCAGGCGTGGCTGCGCAGCGCGCGCGTCACCGGGCGCCGCGCCTTTGTGGCCGGCGAGCTGATCGCGCTGGAGCACATTGCCGCGCATGAAGCACGCGCGCAATGGCCGAAGGTGTGGAAGGCGCTCGACCGCAGGCGCCTCCGCAAGTGGATGCCGTTGAAATGAACGTCTTCTACTTCGTTCGCCACGCGAAAGCCGGCAGCCGCAGCCACTGGCAGGGAGACGATCGCCTCCGCCCGCTGAGCAAGAAGGGAAAGCGCCAGGCCGAGGACCTCATCGATGTCTTCAAGCCGTTCAAGATCACGGCCATCTACTCCAGCCCGTTCCTGCGCTGTGACCAGACCGTGGAGCCGCTCGCCCACGACCGCGGGCTCGATATCCAGAAGACGCCGGCGCTTGAAGAGGGCCGAGGCCTGCGCGGCGCATTCGAGTTCATGAGCGACCCGAGGCTGGACGACGTCGTCGTCAGCACACACGGGGACCTGGTCTGGGAGCTCGTCGAGGATCTCGTCAAGCGGCGCGTGATCAAGCCCGGTGAGGGCGGCTACGAAAAAGGCTCGACGTGGGTGGTCGAGGTGGACGACGGCAAACCCGTGCGAGCGCGTTTCATTCCCCCTCCGTGACCAAGCTGGCGGCGCGCATTCGCGCTGACCTCGCTGCGGCCGCCGACCCAACGCTGGCTGCCGGCATGCAGGCCTACATGAAATCAACGATGGCGTATTACGGCGTGCGCATGCCCGACGTGCGCGCCATCTGCAAGCGCGCGTTTGCCGAGCGTCCGCTGGCCTCTTGCGACGAGTGGCAGGCGGCGGTGCTCGAGCTATGGCGAAAGGCGAAGTATCGCGAAGAGCGATACGCGGCGATGGAGCTCGCGGCTCAGAAGCGCTATGCCGAATACCGCACCCCGGTGGTGCTCCCAGTGCTCGAGGAGATGATCGTCACCGGGGCGTGGTGGGACCACGTCGATGAGGCGGCACACCTGGTCGGCCAGATGTTGCGCGCTCATCCGGAAGAGATGCGTCCGGTCATGCGCGCGTGGAGCACCGACGAGAACCTGTGGAAGCGCCGGGTTTCGATCATCTGCCAGATCTCGTTCAAGCACGACACGGACCTCGATCTGCTCTACGCCAACATCGAGCCGAACCTCGCCGACCGCGATTTCTTCATCCGCAAAGCCATTGGCTGGGCGCTGCGTGCATATGCGTGGACCGATCCCGCCGAGGTCGCTCGCTACGTGCGCCAGCACGAGCCCCAGCTCAGCGGTCTGAGCCGCCGGGAAGCGCTCAAGAACATCGGTTAGCCTTGGACTTGTGACCGTCACGCTGCGGGGCGCCTCACTGGACGAGGAGCAGGTCGTGGCCGTGGCGCGTCATGGGGAGAAGGTCGCGCTCTCGGCCGCGGCGCGGGCGAAGATGGAGCAGAGCCGGGCGCGGGTCCAGCGGGCCGCGGGTTCGCGCGAGCCCGTTTACGGAGTGTCGACGGGCTTCGGAGCCCTCGCCGGCACACGCATCGCGCCGCTCCGCCAGCCGGAGCTGCAGCTGGCCCTCATCCGTTCGCATGCGGCCGGCGTGGGAGCACCCGTCGACCGCGAGGTCGTGCGAGCCACGATGCTGCTGCGGGCGCGGACCCTCGCCATGGGCCTGTCGGGCGTGCGCCCGGTGGTGGCCGAATCCCTGATCGCGATGCTCAACGCAGAGGTGACGCCCCTGGTTCCGCGGTACGGCTCGGTCGGATGCAGCGGCGATCTGGCCCCGCTCGCGCACATCGCGCTGGCGTTGGTCGGTGAAGGCGAGGTGGTCAATCCGGACGGCGGCGGCCAGCCCGCGGCGGAGGCGCTGCGGGCCGCCAAGCTGAAGCCGCTGAAGCTCGAGACCAAGGAAGGGCTGTCGTTGATCAACGGCACCGACGGCATGCTCGGCATGCTGACCCTGGCGTGCAGCGACGCCGAGCTTCTGTTTCGCGTGGCGGACATCACCGCGGCGATGTCGGCCGAGGCGCTGCTCGGCACCGACCGGCCGTTTCAACCCCATCTGCACCAGATCCGCGCGCATCCAGGCCAGGTCGCAAGCGCCGCGAACCTGGCCTTGCTCATGCGCGGTTCGGGCATCGTTGCGTCGCACCGTCGCTCAGCGCACGCAGTGCAGGACTCGTACTCGGTGCGCTGCAGCCCGCAGGTCGCCGGCGCCGCACGCGACACGCTCGACTTCGCAAGGCGGACCGCCTCCGTCGAGCTTGCGTCGGCGATCGACAATCCGGTTGTTCTAGAGAACGGCGAGGTCGAGTCCAACGGCAACTTTCACGGCGAGCCGCTTGCGTTCGCAGCCGACTTCCTCGCCATTGCGGCGGCCGAGGTGGGAGCGATCGCCGAGCGCCGGGTCGACCGCCTGCTCGACCCGCACCGCTCGGAGGGGTTGCCGCCCTTCCTCGCCGAGGAGCCCGGTGTCAACTCCGGCCTCATGGTCGCCCAGTACACGGCTGCCGCCCTGGTCGCAGAAAACCGGCGCCTCGCCGCGCCGGCGAGCGTGGACTCGTTGCCGACCTCCGGCATGCAGGAGGACCACGTGTCGATGGGTTGGGGTGCGGCGTTGAAGCTGCGCACGGTCCTCGTCAACCTCACGAGCATCCTTGCGGTCGAGCTCATTGCCGCCGCGCGCGCGCTCGACATGCGCTCGCCGCTCCAGCCTGCGCCTGCGACCGCGGCCGTTCGCGATGTGCTGCGCAAGCAGGTTCGCGGGCCGGGTTCGGATCGCGTGGTCGCGCCCGAGCTGGCCAAGGCTGAGGATCTCATTCGCAGCGGCGCCATCACTACCGCAGCTCAGGCGGTCACCGGTCCGCTGAAGTGAGCTTGTCGCGCGTGGTCCGCGCGCCGCGCGGCGCCGAGCTCACCTGCCTCGGGTGGCCACAAGAGGCCGCGATGCGGATGCTGATGAACAATCTCGATCCCGAGGTCGCCGAGCGTCCGGAGGACCTCGTCGTCTACGGAGGCACCGGCAAGGCGGCGCGGTCGTGGGAGGCCTTCGACGCGATCGTCCGCGAGCTGCGAACTCTGAAGGGCGACCAGACGCTGCTGGTCCAGTCGGGCAAACCAGTTGGCGTGTTCGACACCCACGAGTGGGCTCCCCGCGTGCTGATTGCCAATTCTCTGCTGGTGCCGGAGTGGGCGACGT